>NZ_CP128846.1:2824000-3128000 GCF_030388665.1 Streptomyces flavofungini
CCATGCCGTCGGTGTCACGGCGGCCGACGGGCCGGTTCCGCGACTCGCCGCCGGTCGGCTGCGAACCGGTGCCGGTCGACTGCGAACCGCCGTCGGTCGGCTGCGGACCGGTGCCGGTCGTCCGCGGCTCGCGGTCGGTGGGCGCCTGTGCGGTGAGTTCCATGGTGCGACTCCTCGGAGTGGTGGGAGGTCGTAGGGAGTCGGGCGGCCGTACGCCGGTCAGCGGTGGCGCGCGTGCCGCTCGCGCAGCGCGAACACCACGAGCCAGACGCCGATGACGGCGGCCAGGACGACGGAGACGGACAGCGGGGCGTGCGCCACGGTGCCCATGGCGACGCCGAGGAGAAGGAGCGCGGCGACGAGGAACAGCATGAGAAGGACCCCTCCAGAATCCATACGGATGACCGTGGACGGCCGGACAGCTGCCGAACCTTCGGTGAACGCTTGTGGTTACAACTGTTCACTGACTAGAGAGTCTACTCACTCCGCGGCTTTCAAAACTCGGAGAACAGTTGTTAACTGCATGGCATGAGTCACACCCTCGACGGCCCGGCCACGGGCGCCCGGCAGGCGCAGAAGCAGAAGACCCGGCAGGCCCTGCTCGACGCGGCGCTGCACCTGCTCGCGGAGCAGAGCCTGTCCAGCCTCGGCCTGCGCGAGGTGACCCGGGCCGCCGGGGTGGCCCCCACCGCCTTCTACCGGCACTTCCGCGACACGGCCGACCTGGGCGTGGCCCTGGTCGAGGAGGCCCTGGGCAGCCTGCACACCACGCTGGTCGCCACGCTCGCGGCGACCGGTGACGGCGAGGAGCGCATCGCGGCCGCCGTGGACCTGATCGTCGCGTACGTCCGGACGTATCCCGCGCACGCCCGCTTCATCGCCCGTGAACAGCACGGCGGCGTGAAGGCGGTGCGGGAGGCGATAGGGGGCCAACTCGCGCTGTTCACCGAGGAGGTGGCGGCGCAGTTCGCCAAGGAGCCGGAGGCGGCGGGCTGGAGCGAGGCGGACCTGCTGATGCTCGCCCGGATGTACGTGGACCACATGGTGATGACCGCGTCCGCGCTCCTGGGGACCGACGACGAGGAGCCCGTGGCCGACCGGGCCCGCAGACAGCTGCGACTGCTCACCCTGGGGCGCCGGCACTGGCTGGACGCGACGACGGACAAGAACCACGGATGACGGCGAATGACAGCGGATGACAGCGAATGACAGCGGACCAGTCTGGCCGGTACTCGACGTTTCCGTAAGGGGCAACTAGCCTTCTCGGTCATGACAGCCACGCACTCCGACTGGCCGCTCGACCAGACCTTCGCCTCCTCGTCGGGCGCCGTCCGCTGGACCGCCCTCGGCCCGGCCGACGCGCCCCCCGTCGTCCTGGTCCACGGCACCCCGTTCTCGTCGTACGTCTGGCGGGGCGTCGCCAGGGCGCTCGCGGGCGGACACCGCGTGTACGTATGGGATCTGCCCGGGTACGGGGCGTCCGAGATGCGGGCCGGGCAGGACGTCTCGCTGGCCGCGCAGGCCCGCGTGTTCACCGAACTGCTCGCCCACTGGGGCCTGGACGGGCAGGAGCCCCCGGCCGTCCTCGCCCACGACTTCGGCGGCTGCGTGGCCCTGCGGGCGCACCTGCTGCACGGCGCGCGCTACGCCAGGCTCGCCGTGGTCGACCCGGTGGCCCTCGCGCCGTGGGGCTCGCCCACGTACCGGCTGCTCGGCGCGCACGCGGACGTGTTCGCCCAGCTGCCGCCCGCGCTGCACGAGGCGCTGGTGCGGGAGTACGTCGGATCGGCGAGTCACCGGGGGCTGCACCCGGCCGTGCTCGACCGGCTCGTGGCGCCCTGGTGCACGGAAGCCGGCAGGCCCGCGTTCTACCGCCAGATCGCGCAGAACGACCAGCGCTTCACGGACGAGATCCAGGGCAGGTACGGCGAGTTGGCGCTGCCCGTCCTGGTCTGCTGGGGCACCGAGGACACCTGGATCCCGGTGGCGCGCGGCCACGAGTTCGCCGGTCTCGTCCCCGGCGCGGAGCTGCGCCTGATCGAGGGCGCGGGACATCTCGTACAGGAGGACGCGCCGGCGGAACTCACGGGGGAGCTCGCGCGTTTCCTCAATGCGGGCCCTCGTACAGTGCGCTGACAGCCGCGGCGGCCCGCGCCAGCTCTTCGCGGATCTCCGGCGGCGAAAGGACCTCGACGGCGTCGGAGAAGGCGAGCAGGACGCGCGCCGCCCGCCGCTCCTCGACGACGAGGCGCACGGTCACCCACTCCCCCGTGCCCTCGGCGTCCCCGCCCCGCCGCCCCTCCCCGGCCTCGCGCTCCGCCCCGTCCCCCCGGTCCGCCCCGTCCTCCTCCACGATCTCCGTGACCGCGCCCCCGTGCAGCCGCAGAAAGCGCCCGTAGCGGTCCCTGCGCACCCGCGCGGTCACGTCGATGCCGCCGGTGCGCCGCTCCACCCACTGCTTCAACGCCTCCCACACCTCCGCGAGTTCGACGCCCGGGCGGCGCCGCACCGCCTCGTCCGTCAGGCTCGCCGAGCGCACCCGGTCCGCGCGGAAGAGCTTCGGCTCGCCGTCCCGGTCGGCGACGAGGTACCAGACGCCCGCCTTCGACACCAGGCCGTAGGGGTCGAGGGTGTAGTCGCGCCCGCTTTCCGATCCGCTGTGCACATAGTTCACGCGCACCCGCAGGTCGGCGAAGACCGCGTCCTGGAGCGTGCCCAGATGGTCCAGGGGCAGCCCGGAACCGGGGCCGCGCGTCCAGCGGGAGGAGTCGACGAGGATGCGGCGGCTGGTGAGCTCGGCGGCGGGCCGGTGCGGTGCGGGCAGCGCCGCCATCACCTTGCGCAGGGCCGAGCCGATGGCCGCGTCCAGGCCGAGCGCGGCGTGGGCGCCCTGCGCGGCGAGGACGAAGAGGGCGCGGGACTCGTCGGCGGTCAGGCCCGTGACGTCGGTGCGGTAGCCGGGCAGCAGCGTGATGCCGCCGTGCCGCCCGCGCTCGGCGTACACCGGGACGCCCGCGGCGGACAGCGCGTCGACGTCGCGGTAGATGGTGCGGACGGACACCTCCAGGCGCTCGGCGAGTTCGGGCGCGGGCACGGTGCCACGGGTCTGGAGCAGCAGCAGGATCGAGAGCAGCCGGTCGGACTTCACACGGCCAAGGATCGCGCACGCACCCGATCCGACCCGGCGCACCCGATCCGAACCGGCCCGCTCGACCCGAACCGGCCCGCTCGACCCGGCTCAGGGCGGCCCGCCCCGCTCGCCGCGCGTCCAGAAGCGACGGAAAGGGACCGTCACTTGTTCCCAAATTCTGCTTATGATTCGACCGTGTTCGACTCCCGGCACATCAGGTCCTTCCACGAAGTGGTCCGCACCGGCTCGTACTCCGCCGCGGCCCGCTCGCTCGGCTATACGCAACCGGCGATCACCCAGCAGATGAAGGCGCTCGAACGGTCCGTGGGCACGGTCCTTTTCACCCGTGTCGGCCGCCGGATGCGGCTGACGGAGGCGGGCGAGGCACTCTCCCGGCACGCCGGTGTGATCCTCGGCAACATCGACGCGGCCCAGCAGCAGATGAACGCGATCACGCGGCTGCGCACCGGCCGGGTCAGACTGTGCGCGTTCCCGAGCGCCACGGCCACGCTGATACCGGAGGCGCTGGCCCGCCTCGCCCGCGACCACCGCGGCATCCGCGTCGAACTGCAGGAGTACGAGCCGCCGGAGTCCCTGCAGCGCCTGGTGCACGGCGACGCCGACGTCACCCTCGCCTTCACCTATCCCGGCCTGCTCGAGGAGGTGCCGGACGAGGTCGTCGAAGTACCGCTGATGGAAGACCAGTTGACGGTCCTGATGCCCACCAGGCACCCGATGGCGCGGCGCCGCTCGGTGCGGCTCGCCGACCTGTCCGAGGAGCGCTGGATCGCCGGGTGCCTGCGCTGCCGCGCCAACTTCCTGCACGAGTGCGCCGAGCAGGGCTTCGCCCCGGACATCGCCTTCACCACCGACGACAACCTCGTCATCCAGAGCCTGGTCTCCGAGGGCCTCGGCATCGCGATGATGCCGGGCCTCGTCCTGAACTTCCTGTGCCACCGCTCGGTCACGGGCCGCCCGCTCGACCCGGCGTCGCGGCGGCAGGTGTCGGCGTACGTCCTGCGGGAGCACCTGCGCATTCCGGCCACGGCACTCGTGCTCGACGAGCTGAAGGCGGTCGCGGCCAACCGCGTGGGCTGCTGACCGGACCGGCCACGGGCCACCGCGTCGGCCGTTGAACGGGCAAAACATAAGCACTTTTTGAGGTCACGCCAAAGAACTGTCGTTGGACGTGATGGATGGGGCGGGCCGACCCTGCCGGTATGACCACCCCCACCGCGCACACCCGCACCGCGACCGCCCGCCCCTGTACGACGCCGCGCCTCGACGCGCTCGTCGCGGAGATACGCGAGGCCGTCGGCCGCGGCCTCCCCCCGGACCTGACCGCGTACCTGGTGGGCGAGCGCCTCGCCCCGCACCTGGGCACCGCCGACCTGCTCACCCCCGAGCAGTGCGAGGGCGACCCCGACCGCTACCGCCAGCACCTCCTGCACGCCGAGAGCGACGGCAGCTTCTCCCTCGTCGGCCTGGTGTGGCTGCCCGGCCAGCGCACGTCCGTGCACGACCACGTGTCGTGGTGCGTGACCGGCGTGCACGAGGGCGAGGAGCACGAGCGGCGCTACCGGCTCGTGCCCGCCGAGGACGGCGTTCCCGCCCACCTCGTCGCCACGGAGGACGTGGTGAACCCGCAGGGCGCGGTGTGCGGCTTCGCGCCGCCCGGGGACATCCACCGGGTGTGGAACGCGGGCGCGGGACGCGCGATCTCCCTGCACGTCTACGGCGCGGACATCGGACGGCTCGGCAGCAGCGTGCGCCGGGTGTACGACCTCCCGGCCGACCGCTGATGGCCCTGCTCGGACAGCGCCCGCCGAGGACGGCGTCGGCGCCGCGTCCGCCTGTGCCCGTCACCGGCCCCTGGCCGGGCCTCGCCCTGGCCGCGGCGGGCGTCGCCGTCGCCTGGCTGACGCACCGGCTCGTGCCGGACGTGCCGATGCTGACGGTCGCCATCGTCCTCGGCCTCGCCGCCGCGCAGGTGCCGGGTTCCCGGGTGTGGGTACGCGGCTGGGCCAGGCCCGGCCTCACCTTCGCCGCGAAGCGCCTGATGCGGGTCGGCGTGGTGCTGCTCGGCCTGAAGCTCAGCCTGCGTGATGTGCTCGGGGTCGGCTGGGCGACCGTCGCGATGGTGCTCGTGGTGGTCGCGGCGACGTTCTTCGGCACCTGGTGGCTCGGCCGGAAGCTGGGCCTGCCCGGCGACCAGCCGCTCCTCATCGCCACCGGCTACTCGATCTGCGGGGCCTCGGCGATCGGCGCGGTCAGCGACGTCTCCCGCAGCGAGGAGCGCGACACGGCCGCGTCGGTGGCGGTGGTGACGCTCTGCGGGACGCTCGCCATCGCCGTGCTCCCCCTGCTCCAGGGGCCGTTGGGGCTCACCGACGCGGAGTTCGGGCGCTGGGTCGGGGCGAGCGTGCACGACGTGGGCCAGGTCGTCGCCACCGCGCAGACCGCGGGGGGCACGGCCCTCGGCGAGGGCGTCCTCGTCAAGCTGATGCGGGTGGCGCTGCTCGCGCCGCTGGTCGCGGG
The DNA here is from genome assembly GCF_030388665.1 of Streptomyces flavofungini. Classification (NCBI taxonomy): domain Bacteria; kingdom Bacillati; phylum Actinomycetota; class Actinomycetes; order Kitasatosporales; family Streptomycetaceae; genus Streptomyces; species Streptomyces flavofungini. Next base: position 2,829,669 of record NZ_CP128846.1, read on the forward strand.
CGTGGCGATCGCGGTACGGGCCCGGCGCGCGGCCTCGGCGGCCGGGACCCCCGACGCCGGTGAGCGGCGGCCGCCGCTGGTGCCGCTGTTCGTCGCGGGGTTCGTGGCGATGGTCGGCGTACGCAGCACCGGCTGGCTCCCGGACCCGGCGCTCGACGCGGCCGGGGTCGCCCAGGAACTGCTGCTCGCCGCCGCCCTGTTCGGCCTCGGCAGCGCGGTGGACCTGCGGACGCTGGTGCGCACCGGGGGCCGGGTGGGGCTCGTGGGGCTGTGCGCATGGGTGGTGGTCGGCGGGGTGTCGTACGCGGGGGTGTGCCTGACCGCGTGAGGCTGCCCGGACGACCGGGTGAGGCTGCCCGGACGACCGCGTGAGCGTGCCCGGACGCGCGCCGCCCGGGCCGCGGAGGTCGGCCCGGGCGGGGGGGGTGCGGCTCTGTCAGCGCAGGCGGGCGCGGGCGAGCTGGCGGGACTGTGCCACCAGGCGGTCCGCGGAGTCCCAGACCTCGGCGTCCTCCTCCAGGAAGCCGCCGGCGAGGTTGCGGGTGGTGATGGCGACGCGCAGCGGTCCGGGAGCGGGCCTGGCCCGCACGTGGACGGTGAGCTCGATGGTGGGCACCCAGCCGGAGAGGCCCATCTCGAACGCCGTCGGCGGCAGCGCGTCCACGGCGAGCAGCAGCGACAGCGGATCCGCGTCGCGCCCGTCGGCGAGCCCGAACCACGCCCGCATCTCGCCCTTGCCCGACGGCCGGCCGAGCGCCCAGCCGAGCGTGGACGGGTCCAGCTTCAGCCACAGCCGGTCGGCGATCGCGGACGAGCCGGGCACCGCGCGCTGCTCGGCGGGGGCGTCGTCGGCGCCGAAGCACTGGTCGACCGGGGGCAGCTGCGGGGGCTCGGCGGTCGTGCGCACGTCGTCGGGCAGGGCGTCCAGGTCTCCGTACGAGGCGAGCACGCGCAGCCGCTCGACCTCGGTGCCGTCGGCCTCGAACTGCACCAGGGAGGCCTGTCCGGTGGAGAGGCCGCGTCCCGTGCGCACGGTCTCGGTGCGGATCACGGCGGGACCCGGGTCGGACGCCGTCAGATAGTGCGCGGAGATCGTGAACGGGTCGGAGTGCGGCAGCGCGTCCGCGAGGGCGCGGCCGACGACGGCGAGGAGATAGCCGCCGTTGACGGCGTTGACGATGGTCCAGCCCGCGGAGAGGTCGATGTCGTAGACGCCGGGCTCCCGCCGGGCGACCGCCGTGTCGCGGTCGAACTCGCTGTCCCCGACCGTGGCGCGCACCGTGGGCGCCGCTGCTGTGTCAGCCATACCGGCAACGTACAACACAAAACTACTAAGCGGTAGCTTTATGCTCTGGCTCCTCCGACGCCGAGGAGCGGCGGTTCCACGCGCGCGGCGCCCGCCAGTGGTAGTGCATCGCGAGCAGTCGCAGGACGAACGCCGTGACGATGGCCAGCGCCGTCGTCAGGCCGTTCAGCGTGTCGAAGCGGATGCACAGGGCGACGATGGTGGCCCCCACGATGGCGGGGACCGCGTAGAGGTCGCGGTCCCAGCGCACCAGGGACGGGACCTCGTTGGCGATGATGTCGCGCAGCACGCCGCCGCCCACCGCCGTGGCCAGGCCCAGGGTCGCCGACGCGGTCAGGCCGAGCCCGTGGTCGTACGCCTTCGTGGTGCCCGTGACGCAGAACAGGCCGAGGCCCGCCGCGTCGAAGACGTTCACCGCGAACTGGGTGCGCTCGACCTGCGGGTGCAGGAAGAACACAAGGAGCGCGGCGAACAGCGGGGTGAGGAAGTAGCCGAGGTCCGTGAACGCGGCCGGAGGCACCGCGCCGATCACCAGGTCGCGGAAGAGGCCGCCGCCCAGGGCCGTGACCTCGGCGAGCACGGCGATGCCGAAGACGTCGAAGTTCTTGCGGACGGCGAGGAGGGCGCCGGAGATCGCGAAGACGAAGATGCCGACGATGTCCAGTGCGTGCTGGACCCCCGGACTGAACAGTTCCTGAAGCACGCCGCATTGTCCCCCGGCCGGGGGTCACCCCCGCATCGCCGGCTCCGCCGAGCTCGTCCTCAATCGCCGGACGGGCTTTCCCCCCGCCCATCCGCCCTTCGTCCGGCAAGCCGGGCATTCCCCCGCCCATCCGCCGTCACTTCCGGCGGGCCGGGCAAGCGGCGAAAGCCTCCCGCCCGCCCCTGAAACGGGGCGGGCGGGAAGAAGAGCCCGTCCGGCGATTGAGGACGAGGCCGCAGGCCGATCGGCGTGAGGTCAGTCCTTCGTCGCGTCGGTCGCCTTGGCGGCAGGCTCCTCCTTCGCCGGGGCAGCGTCACCCTCGGCCTCCGCGGCAGCGGGCGCCTTCGCCGGAGCGGCCTCGCCCTCAGGCTCCGCGGCAGCGGGCTCCGCGGCAGCGACATCCGCCGCCGTGGTGACCGACACCACATCAATGGCCTCTCGGGCCACGGAGAGCAGCTTCGTGTCCTCCGGCGCCTGGTCCGGCGCGTTCTCCGGGTGGTGGCACGCCACCTGGTGCGCCGTCTCCAGGGCCACGAACGGCGGCTCCTTGACCGCGCAGATCTCCGTCGCCTTCCAGCACCGCGTGTGGAAGCGGCACCCCTTCGGCGGGTCGATCGGCGAGGGCACGTCGCCACGCAGCAGGATGCGCTCGCTCTTGCCCCCGCGCCGCTTGGGGTCGGGCACCGGCACCGCGGACAGGAGCGCCTTCGTGTACGGGTGCATGGGCTTGGTGTACAAGTCCTTGCGGTCCGCGAGCTCGACGATCTTGCCGAGGTACATGACCGCGATGCGGTCGGACACGTGCCGGATGACCGACAGGTCGTGCGCGATGATCACGTAGGTGAGGCCGAGCTCGTCCTGCAGGTCGTCCAGGAGGTTGACCACCTGGGCCTGGATGGACACGTCGAGGGCCGACACCGGCTCGTCCGCCACGACCAGCTTCGGCTGCAGGGCGAGCGCCCGCGCGATGCCGATGCGCTGCCGCTGACCGCCGGAGAACTCGTGCGGGTAGCGGTTGTAGTGCTCGGGGCTCAGGCCGACCCGCTCCAGCATGCCCTGGACGGTCTTCTTGACGCCGCCCTCGGGGTTCACGCCCTGGAGCTTGAAGGGCGCGCCGACGATCGTGCCGATGGTGTGCCGGGGGTTCAGCGACGAGTACGGGTCCTGGAAGATCATCTGGACGTCGCGGCGCAGCGGCCGCATCTTCGCCGTGCCCAGGTGCGTGATGTCCGTGCCCTCGAACTCCACCCGCCCGCCGGTCGGTTCGAGCAGCCGCGTGATGAGCCGGCCCATGGTCGACTTGCCGCAGCCGGACTCGCCGACGACGCCGAGGGTCTCACCGGAGCGCACGTCGAAGCTGATCCCGTCGACGGCCTGGACGGCCGCGACCTGGCGCTGCAGGAGCCCCTTCTTGATGGGGAAGTGCTTCACCAGTCCTTCGACCTTGAGGAGCACGTCCCGCTCGGAGTCCGGGGCGGGTTTCGCCTGCGCGGGCATGGTCATGTCCTGGTCCTTCACAGCTTCGGCGCAATCTCTTCGGTCCAGATCTTGGTGCGCTCCTCGCGCGACATGTGGCAGGCCGAGTAGTGCCCGGAGCCGACCAAGCTCAGCTCGGGGCGCTCGCTGCGCGTGATCTGGTCCTTGGGCACGTCGGCGTACGGGCAGCGCGGGTTGAAGGCGCAGCCGCTCGGCAGGTTGATGAGGCTGGGCGGGGAGCCCTTGACCGGGACGAGGCGCTCGGTCTCCTCGCGGTCGATGCGCGGCATCGAGCCGAGCAGCCCCCAGGTGTAGGGGTGCTGGGGCTCGTAGAAGACCTGCTGCGCGGAGCCGCGCTCGACGCAGCGGCCGCCGTACATCACGAGCAGCTCGTCGGCCATCTCCGCCACCACGCCGAGGTCGTGGGTGATCATGATGACCGCGGAGCCGAACTCCTTCTGCAGGTCCCGGATCAGGTCCAGGATCTGCGCCTGCACCGTCACGTCGAGGGCCGTGGTCGGCTCGTCGGCGATGAGCAGTTCGGGGTTGTTGACGAGCGCCATGGCGATCATCGCGCGCTGGCGCATGCCGCCGGAGAACTCGTGCGGGTAGGAGTCGACGCGCTTGTCCGGCTGGGGGATGCCCACCCGGTCGAGCATCTCGATGGCGCGCTTGCGGGCGACCTTCTTGTCCACGTTGTGGTGGACCCGGTACGCCTCGATGATCTGCTTGCCGATGGAGTAGTACGGGTGCAGCGCGGACAGCGGGTCCTGGAAGATCATCGCCATCTCGCGGCCGCGCAGCTTGCGCACCTCGTCCTGGGGCGCGCTGAGCAGTTCGGTGCCGTTCAGCCAGATCTCGCCGGAGAGCTGGGCCTTGCGGCGGCCGTACTGCCCGGCGGTGTGCAGGCCGAGGATGCCGAGCGAGGTGACGGACTTGCCGGACCCGGACTCGCCGACGATGCCGAGCGTGCGGCCCTTCTCCAGGCTGAAGCTGAGCCCGTCGACGGACTTGACCAGGCCGTCGTCGGTCGGGAAGTGCACCTTGAGGTCGCGCACCTCGAGGAAGGCGGTGGGAGCGGGCGAGTCGGCGACGACCTCGCCGACGGCCGTGCCGGTCTTCGACACCGTGGCTTCCGCGGCGCCCGCGGGCGCCGCTCCGCTCTTGGACAGTTCGGTCATCCCAGCCTCACTCGCGGGTCGATGACGGCGTACAGGAGGTCCACGACGAGGTTGGCGATGGCGATCGCGAGGGCCGCACACAGGGTGACGCCGAGGATCACGGGCAGGTCCTTGCTGCTGATGGCCCTGACCGCTTCCAGGCCGAGGCCCGGAAGGTTGAAGGTGGACTCGGTGAGCACGGCGCCGCCCATGAGCACGCCGAGGTCGAGTCCGAAGACGGTGAGGATCGGTGTCATCGCGGAGCGCAGCGCGTGTCTGCGGATGACGGCGGGCTCTCCGAGGCCCTTGGCGCGCGCGGTGCGGATGTAGTCCTCGCCGAGCACTTCCAGCATGGTGGCGCGGGTGAGGCGGGCGTACATCGCGGCGTTGAGGAAGGCGAGCACGACCCAGGGCAGGATCAGCGTCTGGAACCAGACGTCGATGGAGTCGTCCGTACTGAGGCTGTCGGCGATCTTCACCCAGCCCAGGTTGTGGACGAAGATGCCCATCGCGATCATGCCGGTGAAGAAGACGGGGAGCGAGACGCCGCCGAGGGCGGTGGTCATCGCGGCGCGGTCCCAGATGGTGCCCCGCTTGAGCGCGGAGACCACACCGGTGAGGACACCGGCGCCGAGCCACAGCACACAGGCACCGGCGGCGAGCGCGCCGGTGACGGGCAGGGCGTCCTTGAGGGTCTCCCAAACGGGGGCCTCGGTGCGGAAGGAGTAGCCGAAGCAGGGTGCGGGGCAGTGGGTGACGTCACTGCCGTTGGTGTAGTCGCGCCCCATCGGGATGCCCTTGATGAAGTCCCAGAACTGGACGATCAGGGGGTCGTTGAGGCCGAGTTTGGTCCGGATGCCCTCGAGCTGCTCGGCTCCGGCCTGCTTGCCGGCGAAGAGGACGGCGATGTCCTGTCCCGCCCACTTGGGCAGCATGTAGAAGACGGTGAAGGTCGCGAGCAGTACGACCAGCACCATGATGATGACGGCGATCAGGCGCCGGATGAGATAAGCAAGCACTGTGCGCGGCCCGGCGGTGGCCGGTGCCCCCTCGTGAGGGGCTCCGGCCACCGCCCGGGGCCATCACCTGCCCTTCGGACTGGCGGGATGCGGCGGTGGCGGGACGGGAGATCAAGTGCGGTCGCCGCGGCGGGCCTGCGCCCGCCGCGGCGTGCCGCCGGCTACTTCTGGTTGACGCCGAGCGAGACGTAGTCGTACCGGCCGTTGTACGCGTCGGACATGTACGCGTTCGTCAGCCGCGGACCGCGCCAGGTGATGTTCTTCTCGTACAGGAACGGCATCCAGTCCGCCTGGTCGAGGATGCGCTTGTCGAGCTTCTTGTAGATCTCCGCGGCCTTGGCCGGGTCGGTCTGAGCGATCGCCTCGTCGAACATGGCGTCGATCTTCTTGTCCTTGATCTGGGACTCGTTGTAGTTGCCGTTCTCGTTGAGGAAACGGCTGTCGAACAGCGGCTGCGCGTAGCCCTGGCCGGTCGGGAAGTCCGGGCCCCAGCCGCTCATCTGCATGCTGTAGCCGCGCTTCCGCACGACGGACGGCGAGCCGGTGATGCTGGCGGAGTCGGCGCCGTCGAGCTGCTCGACGGAGACGTTGATGCCGACCTTCTTGAGCTGGGCCTGCAGGGCCTCTGCGGTGTCGACCTCACCCGGGTTGTTGTTGCGGGCGGTGAGCTTGGCGCTGAAGCCGTTGGGCTTGCCGCACTGCTTCAGCTCGTCCTTGGCCTTGGCGATGTCCGGCTTGCCCTTGCGCTCCAGGACGCCGTAGGGGTCGTAGTCGCTGTAGCCCGGGATCGCCTTCGGCAGGGTGCTGTTGGCGATGTCGCCGGCGGCCAGGGCACCGCCGCGGGTCTGCTGCAGGCCCGCGAAGTCCGTGCCGTAGAAGACGGCCTTGCGGCAGTGGACGTTGTCGAACGGCTTCGCCGTGTGGATCAGGGCGACGTAGCGCACGAAGGAGGTGTGCATGTTGTCGACGCTGCCCTTGTGCTTCTGCACGGCGGTGACACGGCCGGACTGGGTCATGCCGGTGCCGTTGAGGTCGACGTCGTAGTCGCCGGCCATCAGACGCTTGTCGTTCTCCTCCAGGTTGGCGGAGATCGTCACGTCGATCTTGTCGGGCAGCGCCGGACGGATCGGGTCCGAGGCCTTCTTCCACTTGTCGTTGCGGACCAGGACGATCTTCTTGCCGGCCTTGTACTCGGAGAACTTGTACGGGCCCGAGGAGAACGGCCGCTGGGTGTACTTGGCCTTGGTGTCCTTGGCCGCCTTCACCGGGGATCCTGCGGGCATCGCCAGGAACTGCTCGAAGTCACCGTTGCGCTTGGGCAGCTTGAAGATGATGGTCTTGTCGTCGGGCGTCTCGATCGCCTTCAGACCGAGCTTGTCCTTGGACGTGTCCTTGTACGGGCCCTTGTACTCGCCCTTGGGGTCGAGCGTCTGGCGGATGTAGCCGGGGCCACCGGTGATGGTGTCCGTCGCCCACAGGCGCTCGATGCCGTACTTGACGTCCTTGGAGGTCAGCGCCGAGCCGTCCTCCCAGGTGAGACCGTCACGCAGCTTGTACGTGTAGGTCTTGCCGTCCTTGGAGATCTCCGCGGTGGACTCGGCGAGGTCCGGGACCAGCTTCGTGCCCTCCTTGCCGGGCTTGGTGTCGTACGACACCAGCTGCCGGGTGTAGAAGCGCATGAAGTCCCAGGACATGCCGTAGTAGGCACGCTGCGGGTCGGCCGAGTCGAGGTCCTGCTTGCCGACCATGCGCAGGGTGCCGCCGGCCTTCTTCGACGGGTTGGCGACCTTGTTCAGGGCGGCGTTGTAGCCCGCGCCTTTGCCGTTGCCGCCGTCGTCGTCGTCGCCACCGCCGCACGCCGTGGTCGTCACCAGCGCCGCGACGACGAGGGCCGCACCGGCGGTGAGCCGTCGTTTCGAGGAAACTCTGGGCATTTTCTCGCAACCTCCGAGATTAGCGGTCCCTGGCTCATAGCCGCCGAAGAACCATGGAAAGAGCCACCTGACCAGCGGCAGGGGCAAGTCAGTTGGGCCTGCTAGCGGGTTCCCTTGGGGTCGAGCGCGTCGCGCAGACCGTCCCCGAAGAGGTTGAAGGCGAGCACCGTGATGAAGATCGTCACGCCTGGGAAGACCATGAACATCGGGTCGTGCTCGTACGTTTCGAGAGCGTCCCGCAGCATTCCGCCCCAGGAGGCGGTCGGCGGCTTGACACCCGCGCCCAAGAAGCTGAGGGCGGCTTCCGTGAGGATGTTGGTGGGAATCATCAGGGTCGCGTAGACCGTGATCGGAGCGACCAGGTTCGGCAGCAGTTCGCGGAAGAGGATGTGGCGCCGACCGCCGCCGAGGCTCTTGGCCGCCTCCACGTACTCCCGCTCGCGCAGCGAGAGCGTCTGGCCGCGCACGATGCGCCCGATGTACGGCCAGCCGAAGAAGCCGATGACCAGGACGAGGATCGCGACGCGCACGCTCGTCCCCTGTAGTCCCAGCAGATCGTCGGGGAGCACGGAGATCAGGGAGATGATGAAGAGCAGCTGCGGGAAGGAGAGCAGCACGTCCATCACGCGGCTGATCAGGGCGTCGACCCAGCCGCCGAAGTAGCCGGCGATGATCCCGAAGAGCGTGCCGAGCACCACGGCGACGATCGCGGCGAGGAAGGCCACGAGCAGCGAGATCCGCGCGCCGTAGACGATCCGGCTGAACACGTCGCGGCCCTTGTTGGGCTCGACGCCGAAGAGGAAGTCGCTGCTGACACCGCCGAACGCGCCCTGGGGCAGGTTCGTCAGCGGGTCCAGCTTCTCCTGGTGGAAGTCGTTCGGCGGGTGCCCGAGGAGGTTGACGATCAGGGGCGCGAAGACCGCGACCAGGACCAGAACGAGCACGGTGATTCCGCCGGCCAGGGCGACCTTGTCCCGCTTGAGTCGGTTCCAGGCGATCTGCTTGAGCGACCGTCCCTCGACCTTCTTCACCCCCGCACCAGCTGCGGGAGCGACGTCCTCGGTGGGTTTCGCATCCGCAGGTGTGTCATGCAATGGCGCCGTCATCGTGGCAGGGACCCCTCTCAACCGGCGGTGACCGGCCCGCACTTGCCGCTGTAGCGACGTGAATCGTCCGTCGTACACAGGGGCGAAGACCCCTTGGAGCGGGAGTCTTCAACGGGGTCGTGATCTGTTACCAGACTTGTCGGGGAATGGATGCGCAACCGTGATGCTGATCGAGGTGTTCCGTTATCCGGACGAGACTGAACGCCGGGCGAACGCGGGGCACTTCGGGGTCAAGACGCCACGGGGACCCATAGCGTCACTCCCGCACCATTGCCGGACATCGCGCACATCGGCGCTGATCAGCGAGGCCCGCACCGGCGAAATCCGGACGCTGTCCGGATCAGTGCGGAGGGGTTTGCACCGTTTTGTTCAGTACGCGGCGGGATAGCCGTATCCGCCCGCGGCGGGGGCCGGGGCCGCCTGCGCGTCGCGGTCGTAGAACGGGCGGGCGTTGGCGCGCAGCCACATCGCGACCGGGTCGTGCGGGTCGGCCATCGCCACCGTGGAGACCGGCAGTCCCTCGGGGACGGCGCCGATGGACTGCTGCATCATCGCGCGGACCGTGTCCACCGCGCCCGGCGAGGTGTCGTACACGTCGAGGCCGATGGCCAGGTACGGGGCGCCGAGCGCGGGCTGCACCCAGGCGCGGCGCAGCGAGCGGACCGTCGGGGTGCGGTGGGCGTTCTGGCTCAACAGGGCGTAGAACTGCGGGAGTTCGATGGTCGGCTCGGTCAGCCGCAGCGGCCCTGCGGGCTGCAGGTCCAGGCCACTGGCGATGCGGCGCAGGTCCAGCCAGGGGATGCCGACGCCGCCGCCCGGGGCGTGCGGATTCAGCCACAGGCCGTAGTGGTCGGGGTACAGCGCGCGGGCCGCGTCGAGGCCGCCGAGGACCTCGTAGCCGCGGTTCCAGCCGCTGGCGGAGAGCTCCTGGGCGGAGGTCACACAGGGGGCGTAGCCGAGTCCTTCGACCTCCATGTTGCCGTACTGCGCGTCGGGGGAACCCGACTGGCCGTGCCACAGAAGCATCCACACCTGGCCGTCGGCGAGGGCTGCGAGCAGCGCCTCATACGCGTCGTAGCGTCCCGGCGCCACCTGGCGCAGCATGTGCTCGACGTTTCCCCCAGCCCGCGGGCGCGCTCGAACAGGGGAGGCCCCGTCGCCCGCGGCCGTGCCCGACGCACTCACCCGTAACCGCCCCTTCACGACTTGCCCGATGTGCTCGACCTGTCCGCACGGCCGTGCTCCGACCGAGTCAATGGAACCAGCTTACTTCTGGCGTGGGCGCCTTGATCGGGGCTCGGGGTGGGCGTTGGTCCTGTTTCCCGCCACCGGGGCTGCGGACGCTGTGCCGCCGCTGCGCGGCGGCCATCCCACCCGCCCACCCGTTTCTGTGGGCCCCGGGGCGGGGCGGTCCCGTGGGGCCCGGGGTGGGGCGGTTCTGTGGGTCGCGGGTAGGGCCGGGCAGTTCTGTGGGCCATCCGCCTCAGCCCCGTCGGGGGCGCCGTCGAATCGGCGCTTCGCGCCTCGTCCTCAAACGCCGGACGGGCTGAATACTTCGCCGGGGACAGGCTGAAGGCTTCGCCGGGGTGGGCTGAGGACGCACCGGCGGGGTGGGCTGAGGACGCACCGGCGGGGTGGGCTGAGGACGCACCGGCGGGGTGGGCTGAAGTACGGCGGGCCGGGCTGTAGGCGCTCCGGGCAGGCAGTGCGGACCGCCCCGGCCGCGGTAATGGCGGGGGCGGGCGGGTGGGAGAGAGCCCGTCCGGCGCTTGAGGACGAGCGCGCAGCGCGATCCGGGGGCGACCCCGGCGGAGCTGAGGGTGCCGGGCCGTCGGGCACGCCGGTGCAAGTCCGGGCGGGCGGGCGGGTGGGAGACAGCCCGTCCGGCGCTTGAGGACGAGGCGCGGAGCGCCGATAAACGGGGGCGCCCCGGCGGAGATGAGGTGCCGGGCTGTCGGGCAGGCCCGGGAGAGGGGTGGGCGGGTGGGTGGGAAAGAGCCTGCGGCAGGCGGTCAGTGGGAGGTGTAGAAGGGGCGGATGTGGGTGCGGAGCCAGTCCGCCACCGGGTCCTGGGCCACGTCCAGGAGGACGAGGTTGACCTGCCAGGCCGGCGGGACCTCGGTGAGGGCTCGGGCCAGGGCCTGCATGGGGGCGTCGCGGGCATCGCCCTCCCAGGAGGAGAGTTCCACGCCCACGAACAGGGACGGGTCCTCGCCCTCGACGCTGGCCAGGCAGCGGCGGGCCGTCAGGACCACCCCGGTCGCCTGGAACTCGCGGGACGCGGCGCCCAGGAAGTCGACCGGGTCCTCCTTCCAGTCCGGCTCGAAGAGGCGGACCCGGCCACCCGTCGTGGGGCCGTCCAGCTCCGTGCGCCCCACCCGGCACAGCGCTGCCACCGCGGGCGGCGGCAGCGGCACGGCGACCGTGCCCTCCGGGTTCAGGACGATGCCGAGCTGCGGCTGAAGACCGCGTGCGAACTCCACCGCGGGCGCCACCGCCCAGCTCATCCGGCCCCCCGTGACCTGCTGGAACTGCTGCTCGGACGTGAAGACGGGGACGTACGCCTGGCCGTCGATCTCCAGTGTGGGCAGGTCGAGCGTGCCCTGGTCGGGGCCGCCGCCGGACGGGAGCGGGACCCAGACCCGGCCGCGCCCCAGCGTCTCGACGATGCGGGCGCCCACCGCGTCCGACGGCGGGGCGCCGAGCGACGCGGCCAGGACCTCCTCCAGCTCGTTGGCGGGCCAGCCCTCGTGCGGATGGCCGTGCGACTCGCCCAGCGGATGGCTCTGAAGATCGCCCTGCGGGTGGCTCTGGAGATCGCCCTGCGGGTAGCCCTGAGGGTCGCCCAGGGGGTGGCCGACCTGCGGATGTCCGTACGGGTGCCCCTGCTCCGGCCCCTGTGCCGGAATGCCGCCCGGGACGCCCCCCGGGTAGTCCCCCGGATAGTTCATATGTCCTCGACCCCTGCTCTGCGCTCTGCCGTACTCCTGTGCTGCGGGCCCGACCCTAACCGGGAGTCCCACAGCACACCCCCCTCAGCCCCCTCAGCCCCCGAACCCGATCTCCCGCAGCGCCCCCGCCGCCTCCCGGTCCAGGAGCACCGCCGAACCGCAGCCCCGCGGCAGCTCGCCCCGCTCGGCGGCGCGGACGAGGTGGCCGACCGTCCTGCGGTGCCGAGCGAAGGCGTACCGGGACACCCCCCGGCCGCGCTCCCGCTGCCCGTGCAGGGCGACCTCGACGGGCACGTCGAGCAGGAGCAGGTGCAGGGTCGCGCCGCGCCGGGCGGCCGCGCGGGCCAGCCAGCGGCGCACCCACGGCTGCGTGCCGCAGTCGTGCACGACGACGCCCGCGCCGGAGCGCAGCGCCCGGCGCAGGCCCGCGTAGTGCGCGAGGCGGACCAGGGGGCGGTAGAGGGCGTACGGCAGGAGCCGGGGCATCCGGGCCGCCCAGCGGTCCCGGGTGTCCTGGGAGTCCACGCGCGGCCCCGCCACCGCGCGCCGCATCAGCGTGGACTTGCCGCTGCCGGGCAGCCCGGACACGACCACGACGTCGTGCGCGGCGAACACCAGGCGGCGCGGGCCGCGCCGGCCCCGGTCCCTGAGGTCGCGCACGACGGGCCGGGGGAAGTACCCGAGGCTCTCGCGCACGGGCGCACCGGGTTGCGGCGGCACCACGTCGCTCCCGGGCGGCGCCGCACCCGTGGTGGTCGCATAAGCACCGCTCCTGTGCACCGTGATCGGCCTCCCCATGCTGGTCACGTCACTCATCCCCAGTACTTCTCCGTTGAGTGTAAAGAGACGGTAATGCCGCACAAGGGCATTCCGCGGATGCCGCCGTCGTGAAGAAGTTGCTGCTGTCGTGAAGCGGGGGCGCGTGCAATGATGTGCGCGCCAACTCCATACCGGCCGCTTGAATCCGCGCGGGAGAGTTCCCGGAGACGTGACCGCACATCGAGGCGGACGTCGTCCCGGGGCGCCGAAGGAGCAAGTTCCTCCCTTGAATCTCTCAGGCCCCGTACCGCGCGGGCGAGGCACATCTGAAAAGCGGGTCGATCCCCGGTCACACCGGTCACAGGGGCGGCTCCACCCAAGGTGCAAGTCATGCCCCGTCATACGCACGGGACGTGGTGAACCTCTCAGGTTCGATGACAGATGGGGAGGATCGACCTCGCCCGTCATGCCCCGGGAGCCAGTACTGATGAGCAATACCTCACGCCACACTGCCTTGGATGCCCTGCATCGCGAGCTCGGTGCGACCATGACCGACTTCGCGGGCTGGGACATGCCGCTGCGGTACGCCAGCGAGCGCGACGAGCACAACGCCGTCCGCACCCGCGCCGGCCTCTTCGACCTCTCCCACATGGGCGAGATCACGGTCTCCGGCCCCGCGGCGGTGGACCTGCTCAACCACGCGCTCGTCGGCAACATCGGCTCCGTCGGTGTCGGCCGCGCCCGCTACACCATGATCTGTCAGGCCGACGGCGGCATCCTCGACGACCTGATCGTCTACCGCCTCGGCGAGAGCGAGTACATGGTCGTCGCCAACGCAGGCAACGCCCAGGTCGTGCTCGACGCGCTGACCGAGCGCGCCGCCGGCTTCGACGCCCAGGTCCGCGACGACCGCGACGCCTACGCCCTCATCGCCGTCCAGGGACCGGAGTCCCCCGGCATCCTGAAGGCGGTCACGGACGCCGACCTCGACGGCCTGAAGTACTACGCGGGCCTGCCCGGCACCGTCGCGGGCGTCCCCGCCCTGATCGCCCGCACGGGCTACACCGGCGAGGACGGTTTCGAGCTGTTCGTGGCCCCCGAGCACGCCGAGGGGCTGTGGCGGGCGCTGACCGAGGCCGGTGCCCCGGCCGGCCTGATCCCCTGCGGCCTGTCCTGCCGCGACACACTGCGCCTGGAGGCGGGCATGCCGCTGTACGGGCACGAGCTGACGACGGCCCTCACGCCGTTCGACGCCGGTCTGGGGCGGGTCGTGAAGTTCGAGAAGACGTCGCACGCGGACGACTTCGTGGGCGTCGAGGCGCTGCGCGCGGCCGCCGAGCGCGCCGAGGCCGCGCCCCCGCGCAAGCTGGTGGGCCTGGTCGCCGAGGGCCGCCGGGTCCCGCGCGCGGGCATGAGCGTGGTCGCCGACGGCCAGGTCATCGGCGAGGTCACCTCGGGCGCGCCGTCCCCGACCCTGGGCAAGCCGATCGCGATGGCGTACGTCGACGCGGCGCACGCCGCCCCCGGCACGGCGGGCGTGGGTGTGGACATCCGCGGTACGCACGAGCCGTACGAGGTCGTCGCGCTGCCGTTCTACAAGCGCCAGAAGTAGCCCGGCGGCGGTGTTCCGCGCCGCCGTCGGACGCCTCCCGCGTCCCGTCGGCGCCCGTGGTGACACCCGCCCGTCTCAGTCCGTAAGACCACGTTCATCAGCACTCGCCCGCGTACAGGAGAATTCACGCCATGAGCAACCCCCAGCAGCTGCGTTACAGCAAGGAGCACGAGTGGCTGTCGGCCACCGAGGACGGTGTGGCCACGATCGGCATCACCGAATTCGCGGCCAACGCGCTCGGTGACGTCGTCTACGCCGACCTGCCGTCCGTCGGCGACACGGTGACCGCGGGCGAGACCTGCGGCGAGCTGGAGTCGACGAAGTCGGTCAGCGACCTGTACTCGCCGGTCAGCGGCGAGGTCGTCGAGGCCAACCAGGACGTCGTGGACGACCCGTCCCTGGTGAACTCGGCGCCCTTCGAGGGCGGCTGGCTGTTCAAGGTGCGCGTCGCACAGGAGCCGGGCGACCTGCTCTCCGCCGACGAGTACACCGCGTTCGCAGGCAGCTGACCACGGCGTAAGGACTGATCTTCCGATGTCGCTTATGAACACCCCTCTCCACGAGCTCGACCCGGACGTCGCCGCCGCTGTCGACGCCGAGCTCGTCCGCCAGCAGTCCACCCTGGAAATGATCGCCTCGGAGAACTTCGCTCCGGTCGCCGTCATGGAGGCCCAGGGCACGGTCCTCACCAACAAGTACGCCGAGGGCTACCCCGGCCGCCGCTACTACGGCGGCTGCGAGCACGTCGACGTCACCGAGCAGATCGCCATCGACCGGGTCAAGGACCTGTTCGGCGCCGAGTACGCCAACGTCCAGCCGCACTCCGGCGCCTCCGCCAACCAGGCCGCCCTCTTCGCCATCGCCAAGCCCGGCGACACGATCCTCGGCCTGGACCTGGCGCACGGCGGCCACCTCACCCACGGCATGCGCCTGAACTTCTCCGGCAAGCAGTTCAACGTGGTCGCCTACCACGTGGACGAGGCCGGCCTGGTCGACATGGCCGAGGTCGAGCGCCTGGCCAAGGAGAACAGCCCCAAGGTGATCATCGCGGGCTGGTCCGCCTACCCGCGCCGGCTGGACTTCGCCGAGTTCCGCCGGATCGCCGACGAGGTCGGCGCCTACCTGTGGGTCGACATGGCGCACTTCGCCGGTCTCGTCGCCGCCGGGCTGCACCCGAACCCGGTGCCGTACGCGGACGTGGTCACCTCCACCACGCACAAGACGCTCGGCGGCCCGCGCGGCGGCATCATCCTGGCCCGCAACAAGGACTTCGCGAAGAAGCTGAACTCCGCGGTCTTCCCCGGTTTCCAGGGCGGCCCGCTGGAGCACGTGATCGCGGCCAAGGCCGTCTCCTTCAAGGTCGCGGCCTCGGACGACTTCAAGGAGCGCCAGCAGCGCACCCTGGACGGCGCCCGCATCCTCGCCGAGCGCCTGGTGCAGGACGACGTCAAGGCCGTCGGCGTCGACGTCCTGTCCGGCGGCACGGACGTGCACCTGGTCCTGGTCGACCTGCGCAACAGCGAGCTGGACGGGCAGCAGGCCGAGGACCGCCTCCACGAGGTCGGCATCACGGTCAACCGCAACGCGATCCCGAACGACCCCCGGCCCCCGATGGTCACCTCCGGCCTGCGCATCGGCACCCCGGCCCTGGCCACCCGAGGCTTCCAGGACGAGGACTTCCGCGAGGTCGCGGACGTGATTGCCGAGACCCTGAAGCCGGACTTCGACGCCGAGGCCCTCAAGGCCCGGGTGTCCGCTCTGGCAGCGAAGCACCCGCTGTACCCCGGCCTGAAGTAGTTTCGTACGCTTTAGTTGGTACGGACTTCCGGGGCACCGCGCACACTGGACATGAGGACAGTGCGCGCGGTGCCCCGCACCACGTGCCCACCAGCACGGCAAGCTGCCCCCGCACCACCCGGCGGACAAAGGCGTCTACCACCCATCATTGGAGTTCTCCCGTGGCCATCTCGGTCTTCGACCTGTTCTCGATCGGCATCGGCCCGTCCAGCTCCCACACGGTCGGCCCGATGCGCGCGGCGCGCATGTTCGCCCGCCGCCTGAAGAACGAGGGCCTGCTGGCCCACACCGCCTCGATACGCGCGGAGCTGTACGGCTCCCTCGGTGCCACCGGCCACGGCCACGGCACCCCCAAGGCCGTCCTGCTCGGCCTGGAGGGCGAGTCCCCGCGGACCGTGGACGTGGAGTCGGCGGACGACCGCGTCGAGCAGATCAAGTCCACGGGACGCCTGAACGTCCTCGGCATGCACGACATCGCCTTCGACTTCGACGCCGACCTGATCCTGCACCGCCGCAAGGCCCTGCCGTACCACGCGAACGGCATGACCGTCTTCGCGTACGACACCGACGGCGCCCTCGTCCTGGAGAAGACGTACTACTCGGTCGGTGGCGGCTTCGTCGTCGACGAGACCGTGCTCAATCAGGAGGGCGCGGCCGGGGAGAACCCGATCGTCCCCGACGACACGGTCCTGAAGTACCCCTTCCGCACCGGCGACGAGCTGCTGCGCCTCTCCGCCGAGACCGGCCTTTCCATCTCCGCGCTGATGCTGGAGAACGAGAAGGCCTGGCGCACCGAGGACGAGATCCGCGAGGGCCTCCTCGACATCTGGCGCGTCATGCAGGCCTGTGTGTCCCGCGGCATGTCCCGCGAGGGCATCCTGCCCGGCGGCCTGAAGGTCCGCCGCCGCGCCGCGAACTCGGCCCGGCAGCTGCGCGCCGAGGGCGACCCGCAGGCCCGCGCCATGGAGTGGATCACGCTGTACGCGATGGCGGTGAACGAGGAGAACGCCGCGGGCGGCCGTGTGGTCACCGCCCCGACGAACGGCGCCGCCGGGATCATCCCCGCCGTCCTGCACTACTACATGAACTTCGTGCCCGGCGCCGACGACGAGGGCGTCGTCCGCTTCCTGCTCGCCGCGGGCGCCATCGGCATGCTCTTCAAGGAGAACGCCTCCATCTCCGGCGCCGAGGTCGGCTGCCAGGGCGAGGTCGGCTCCGCCTGCTCGATGGCTGCGGGCGCCCTCGCCGAGGTCATGGGCGGCTCCCCCTCCCAGGTCGAGAACGCCGCCGAGATCGGCATGGAGCACAACCTCGGCCTGACCTGCGACCCGGTGGGCGGCCTCGTCCAGATCCCGTGCATCGAGCGCAACGGCATGGCGGCCGTGAAGGCCGTGACCGCCGCGAAGATGGCGATGCGCGGCGACGGCAGCCACAAGGTGTCCCTCGACAAGGTCATCAAGACCATGAAGGAGACCGGCGCCGACATGAGCGTGAAGTACAAGGAGACGGCGCGCGGCGGGCTCGCCGTGAACATCATCGAGTGCTGAGCCCCGCCACGCGCCGGCCCCTCGGACCGCGCGCCTAGTTGTGCGCGATCAGTGACTCCACCAGACCGGCGCGGGTGTTGGGATAGTCCATCGGGACGATCCCGAGCCCGTGCCAGGTGCGTCCCTCCGCGCTCTCCAGGAGGGTGTGCGTCCTCGGGTTGAGGTCGTCGGCGTTCCAGCGCGGCGGGATCGCGGCGGCCGTGCTGACGAAGTTGATGTACTGCTTGCCCGGCTGGGCCGCGGCCTTCCTGAAGTGGGCCTCGATCTTGGGGAACTTGGCCGCGGGCACGGCGTTGTAGTCGTCCTGGATGTCGAAGAGGCCGCCGTCGCCCCAGCGGATGCCGCCGGGCAGACCGCCGTTGTCGGCGATGAGGACGACCTTCCCGCGCACATCGCCGAGGCGCGGCCAACCGTCGCCGATGTGGAACAGGGAGCGCCAGCCGCGCCGGTCCAGATAGTCGTCGAAGATCGCCCGGAACGTGGCGTCGCTCTCCTGCGAGTACTCCTGCTTGACCCGCATCAACACGGTCTCCGTGGGCTGTCCGCGCAGGAAGTCCCGGCAGGCGCCGAGCACGTCGTCGAAGTTCAGGTTCTGGTAGAACGCGCCGTGGTGAATGGTGAAGGACCCCTCGAAGGCCCGACACCGGATGTCCAGGAACCGTATGCCGGAGCCCAGTTGCTGCCCCAAGGTGGTGTTCTGGCACTCCACCCACCAGCCGCCGAAGCGGGCACCCGAGTCGTGCGTGCCAGGAATCGTCAGGCGCTGCAGGGGCGTCCCCGCGTCGATGCCCGCCATCCAGTTCTGCGTGCCGAGAGCACGCGTGCGGGTCCTGGCGGAGGCGGGGGCGGCGAGGAGGGCGGTGGCGGCGGTGGCCGTGGCGCCGGTGAGGAAGGCGCGGCGGGTCAGGGGCATGTGGGGTCCCGTATCCGTGAGTGGGGGGTGGTGGCGGACGCGCGTGCCCGTACTCCATACACGCACGGAGGCAAGGAACGCCAGTACGAGGGTGGAACCAGCCCCTCACGGGGAACGGTCAAGTAACAGTCAACCATTGACCGTTCACCCGTTGAACCTGAACCGATCACTGATCACCGATCGCCCCTCACGCGCCGGACCCGGCCACCCCACGGCCCCGGCACCGGAGCCACTCCCCCACTCCCCCCCACTCCCCCCACTCCCCCCACTCCGCTGGAGGCCACATGCTGCGCGGCATCGACGTCAGCTCCCACCAGTCGTCCTTCTCCACCGCCGGACTCTCCTTCGTCATCGTCAAGGCGACGGAGGGCCGCTCCTACATCAACCCCCGTCTCGCCGCCCAGACGAAACTCGCCCGCGACGGCGGCTGCGTCGTCGGCTTCTACCACTTCCTGTGGCCGGGCAACATCACCGCCCAGGCCGAGTACTTCGTGAGCAAGGCGCCGGAGCGGGCCGGGGACTTCCTGGCGGTGGACTGGGAAAGGACCGGCGACGGCACGGCGGCGACCAATGCGGAGAAGGACCGTTTCATCAGGGAGGTGAAGCGACTGCGCCCCGACCACAAGGTGATCTTGTACTGCAACCGCGATTTCTGGTTGAACCACGACGTGACGTCGTTCGCCGGAGACGGCCTCTGGATCGCCGACTATGTGACGGCGGGCAAGCCCCGCATCCAGGCGAAGTGGCGCATCCACCAGTACACGTCGACGCCGCTGGACAAGAACGTGGCGGACTTCGCGAGCAAGGACGCGATGCGGGACTGGGCCACGCCGTAGCCCGGCACCGCCGCTAGGGCCGCACCACGATCTTGCCGATGTGGGTGTTCGTCTCCATCAGGCGGTGGGCGTCCGGCATGCGGTCGAGGCCGTCGAAGACCTGCGCGATCCTGGGGCGCAGGGTGCCGTCCCGCAGGCCCGAGTCGAGGTAGGCGGCGGCGCGGCGGCGGGCGTCGGGGGTGTCGGTGACGAGGGCGTTGTTGTAGCCGTGGACGGTTACGGGCCAGGTCATCGGGACGGTGGCGGGGCGGGCGTCGAGCCAGCCGTAGAGGACGTAGGTGGCGTTGTCCGCGGCGGCCTCGCCGAGGGTCCGGAAGGCGGGGCCGCCGATCGCGTCCAGGACGATGTCGGCGCCCCGGCCTTCGGTGCGGCGCTTGGTCTCCTTCGCCATGTCTTGCGTGTCGGTGACGATGACGTGGGCGGCGCCCAGGTCGAGGAGTTCGCGGCGCTTGGCCTCGGTGCGGGTGGTGGCGATGGGGGTCGCGCCCGCGCGGCGTGCGACCTGGAGGGCCGCCGTGCCGACCCCGCTGGACGCACCGGTGATCAGGACGTGGTCGCCGGGGCGCATCCCCGCGCACAGGTGCAGGGCGCCGTAGGCGGTGGTGTACGTGAGCCAGACGGCGGCCGCCGTGACCGCGTCGACGTCGGCGGGGCGCCGGGCGACCGCGTGCTGCGGCAGCACGACGCGGTCCGCGTACACGCCGTGGGCGCTCAGCTCGAAGTTGCCGGTGGCCAGGACGGCGTCGCCGGGCGCGAACGCCGTCACGTCCGCGCCCACCGCCTCGATGACGCCCGCGGCCTCGTAGCCGTTGCGGGAGGCGGGCAGGGTGGGCGGGTAGTAGTAGGTGCCGGAGCGGAGGAGGGCTTCGGCGCGGTTGAGGCCGATCGCCTCGACGCGGACGAGGACGTCGTCCGGGCCCGGGGCGGGCAGTTCCACTTCGCGCACCTTCAGGACTTCGGGTCCGCCGATCTCGTCAAAGAGCACTGCCCGAGCGGTGGTTGACGTGTGTGATGTCGCTTCCTTCGTTGTCATGGTGGACACGCTAGGCAGCGTCCGCGAGACGTTCCATGCTCGCTGATCTCGGTTTTCTGTCCGTTCGTCGCGCTGCTCGGTGTGCGCGCTACGGTTCGGACATGGACGTACTCAGTGACGCGGTCGCCGCCATGCGGCTCGGGCGGCCGCACTCCGCGATCTGGGACAAGTACGCGCCGTGGGGCGCGCGGTTCGGGGAGTCCAGCGGGGCCGGGTTCCATGTGCTGCTGCGGGGGTCGGCCTGGCTGGTGCCGGGGCGGGAGGGCACGGAGCCGATCGCGCTGGCGCCGGGGGACATCACGTTCGTCGCGCACGGCAGCGGGCACGCCCTGATGAGCGAGCCCGGCGCGCCGCTGGACCGGTTCGAGCTGGAGTCGGACGGGTCCTGGCCGAGGCCGCCCGCGCGGTCGGTGGACGGGGAGTCGGGCGAGCCGCCCGCCGCGGTGCTCCTCTGCGGCGCGTACCGCCTGGACCGCGCCCGCGCCCACCCGCTCCTGTCCGAGCTGCCCGAGGTGGTCCACCTGCCCGCCCGCGTCGGCGCCCACGGCTCGCTGCGCGGGGTCGTGGAGCTGCTCGGCGCCGAGCTCGACGACCCGAAGCCGGGCTCGGACACCATCGTTTCGGCGTTGCTCGACACGATGCTGGTGTACATCCTGCGGGCCTGGTGGCTGGGCGAGCGGCACGGCACCGGGCATCCGACGGGCTGGGCGGCGGCGCTCGCCGACCCGGCGGTGGCGGCGGCGCTGCGGGCCGTGCACTCCGATCCCGGGCACCCGTGGACGGTGGCGGAGCTGGGCGCGCTCGGCGGGCTCTCGCGGGCGCCGTTCGCCCGGCGGTTCGCGGCGACGGTGGGCTCGCCGCCGCTCGCGTACCTGACGTGGTGGCGGATGACGACGGCCGGCCGCCTCCTGCGCCACGAGGACACGCCCCTGCGGGTGATCGCGGAACGCTGCGGCTACGCCTCGGAGTTCGCGTTCGCCAAGGCGTTCAAGCGGCAGTTCGGGGTGGCACCGGGGCGGTACCGCAAGGCCGCGTAGCCGGCGAGCGCCGGTCGTTCACGGGGCGACGGGCAGCTGCCGCTTGTGGTCGGTGAGGCGGTAGCGGCGGACGATGCTGTCGAAGGCGCGCGCGTCCCCCGGCTTGCCTTCGAGGAAGTCGTCGATGTCGTCGTAGGTGACGCCGAGGGCGTCCTCGTCGGCCTTGCCCGGGTCGAGGGTCTCCAGGTCGGCCGTGGGGGTCTTCCACACCAGCTCGGCGGGGGCGCCGAGGGCGTCCGCGACGGCGCGCACCCGGCGCTTGGTGAGGCCGGTGAGCGGGACCAGGTCGGCGGCGCCGTCGCCGAACTTGGTGAAGAAGCCGGAGACCGCCTCGGCGGCGTGGTCGGTGCCGACGACCAGGCCGTCGTGCGCGCCCGCGACCGCGTACTGGGCGATCATGCGCTGCCGGGCCTTGATGTTGCCGTGCACGAAGTCCTGGTGGTGGGCGTCGCGGAAGCGCACGCCGGCGGCCAGCGAGGCGTCGAGGGCGGCGTCGCTCGCGGGCTTGATGTCCACGGTCAGGACCTCGTCGGCCTGGATGAAGGAGAGCGCGAGCTGGGCGTCGTGCTCGTCGGCCTGGACGCCGTAGGGCAGTCGCATGGCGTGGAAGCGGGCCTCGTGCCCGGCGGCGCGGGCCCGCTCGACGGCGAGCTGGCAGAGCCGTCCGGTGGTGGTGGAGTCGACGCCGCCGCTGATGCCGAGCACGAGGGAGCGCAGGCCCGTGGCGGTGAGGCGCTCGGCGAGGAACGCCACCCGGCGCTCGATCTCGCGCTCGGCCTCGAAGACCTCGGCCACCTGGAGTTCCCGGGCGATCTCCTGCTGCAGGGCGATGGCCGCCGACTCGCTCACGTCTGGCTCCTCGTTCCGGTTCACGATGTGCCGTCCACCCTACCGAGCCCTACCGAGGGGTCTTCCCCGGCAGCACGGACGTCACGTAGGCGGCGGCTTCGGCGAGCAGGGCCTGGTCGTACGGCGCGTCCTTCGCCGCCTTGCTCGTCATGATCGCGAGGAGGACGGGCGGCGCGGACCGCGGGGGCCAGAGGACGGCGATGTCGTTGAGGGTGCCGTAGTCGCCGGTGCCGGTCTTGTCGGCGATGGTCCAGCCGCGCGGCAGGCCCGCCTTGATCCGCTCGGCGCCGGTGGCGTTGCGCTGGAGGAGGTCGAGGAGGAAGGCGCGCTTCCGGCCCGCGAGCGCGTCGCCGAGGACGATCTTCCGGTACGTGCCGCCGAAGGCGCGGGGCGAGCTGGTGTCGCGGGGGTCGCCCGGGGTGGCCTGGGTGATCGCCGGTTCGACGCGGTCCATGCGCGTGACCTTGTCGCCGAGGCCGCGGGCGTAGGCGGTCAGGCGGTCGGGGCCGCCGAGGTCGCGGAGCAGCAGGTTGCCCGCGGTGCCGTCGCTGAAGCGGATGGCGGCGTCGCACAGCTGCCGGATCGTCATGCCGGTGTCGACGTGGCGCGCGGTGACCGGTGCGTGCTTCATGAGGTCGGCTCTGCTGTACGTGACGCGCTTGTCGAGGTGGGACAGCGGGTTGCCGTCGAGGACGGCGGCAGCGGCGAGGGCCTTGAAGGCCGAGCAGAACGCGAAGCGCTCGTCCGCGCGGTGGGCGAGGGTGGTGCCGGTGGCGGTGTCGAGGGCGTAGACGCCGAGGCGGGCGTCGAACTCCCGCTCCAGGTCGGCGAATCGGCGGCGGTGACGGCGGGCGTCCGGCGCGGAGGCGGAGGCGGACGGGGAATCGGCCGGGGCCGAGGCCGTGCCGCGGGGGCGGGTGACCGGGTCGTCGTCCTTGGTGCAGGCGGCCAGCGGGGCCAGCGCCGCCGCCCCCAGGAGTCCGCGGCGCGTCAGGGCCGAGCGCGGCGACGTCATGGCCATCCCCCGTCAGGCTCTGCGAACACAACGAGCTGAGGCGAACGATACCTTCGGCCCCGCCCGGCGTCGGCCCCGGCCGCCCTCGCCGCCGGCCCCCGTCAACTTCCCGGACGTGGCCAGCGGCTAGGCGAGCGCCACCCGCTCCGCCACCTCCGGTTCCCCCGCCTCGACCTCCCGGACCAGCGCCGGTGCCGGGTCGGCGGGGCGAGCGGGGCGGGGGCGGCCGACGGGACGGGACAGCCCGGCCTGGACACGGTCCTGGTGACCAGCGAAGGGGCCGCACCCCGGACACCGGGTGCGGCCCCTTCCGGGCGCGGGGCGGCCGAGCCACGCGCTACTTGTTCAGGCTCGCCCAGAACTCGTCGAAGGACAGCAGCTTGTCGCCGTTGGTGTCCTTGGACTTGATGATGGCCTCGGCGACCGACTCGGTGACGTTCCAGTCCCCCATCTGCGCCATGGCCTGCTTGTACTCCGCGGCCGTGATGAATCCGTCGCCGTCCGCGTCGAACCGCTCGAACTGCTTGCGTGCCTCTTCGATGTCCGCCACCGGGTCCGCCCCTTCGTTCTGCATTACTGACGGGGGTCAGGGTAACGGCCGGACCGGGCGCCGATCGCAGGGAGTACGCCCTTGGCCAGCGCACAAGGCGGTCCGGACGCCCCGCGTCGGCGTCCGGGTCGGCGCCCCGGTCAGCGGAAGATGCCCGTGTGCCCCAAGGAGTACCGCCCCGGCTGCGGGTAGACCGCGAGGCCGTGCGGGCCGCCGCCGACGGGGATGCGGGCGAGCTGGACGCCGGTGCGGGTGTCGATGGCGTACACCTCGGAGTCGTAGCGCCCGGAGAGCCACAGGACCTTGCCGTCCGCCGAGACGCCGCCCATGTCGGGGCTGCCGCCGTCGGGCAGGTGCCACTTCTTGGTGAGCTTGTTCCTGGTGAAGTCGAAGACGGACACCGAGCCCTCGCCGCGGTTGGAGACGTACATCTCGCGCGAGTCCCTGCTGACGTACAGGCCGTGGCAGCCCTTGCCGGTGGGCAGCAGTTCGGGCTCGGAGAAGGTGTCGCCGTCCAGGACCCACATGCCGTCGGCCATCATGTCGGCGACGTAGAACTTCTTGCCGTCCGGGGAGACCTTGACGTCCTGCGGCATGGCGCCCTTGAACGGCAGCTTCTGCTGGCCGACGACCTTCATCTTCTCGGTGTCGACCTTCAGGAGCTCGCCGGAGAACTCGCAGGACACGATGAAGTAGCGGCCGTCGAGGGAGAAGTCGGCGTGGTTGACGCCGTAGCAGCTCACCGGTTCGGTCTTGACGCGCTTCATGGTGTGCGGGTCGCGGAAGACCAGCTCGCGGTCCAGGGAGGCCATGACGACGGCGTACTTGCCGTGGGGCGTGAAGTAGAGGTTGTACGGGTCGTGCACCTCGACGGGCTTGCCCGCCTTGCCGGACTTGGGGTCGATGGGCGTGAGGGTGTGGCCGCGGTTGTTGTTGACCCAGAGCGTCTTCATGTCCCAGGACGGCACGACGTGCTGCGGCTGGACGCCGACCTTGATCGTGTCGATGACCTCGTACGTCTTGGGGTCGATGACGGAGACGGTGTTGGAGTTGGTGTTGGGGACGTAGACGCGCGCGGGGAAGTCCTTGACCACCGGGGAGAGCTTGTTCGGGCGGTCGGCGGCGTAGACGTCCTTGGGGTCGAGGACGGGCGGCATGCCGGGCAGGCCCCGGACCGCCTTCGGCTTGGCGGGCTCGGGCACGGCCTCGGTGGCCAGGGCCTTGTTCTGCCGGTCGGCCTGCTCGGTGCCGCAGCCGGCGAGCGCGGCGGCGACGGCGGCACCGGCGGCGAGCAGTACGGCGGTGCGCCGGGTCAGGGGCAGCGGGGTACGGGTACGGGTGGGCATCAGGTCAGCAGCTCCGTGGTCGTGACCGCGCGCAGGCCGCGGCGGTGGAGTTCGTCGAGGACGGCGGGGAGCGCGGCGACCGTGTCCGCGTACCCGAAGTGCAGGCTCACCACGGAGCCCGCGCGGGCCCCTTCGGCGACGGTGCGGGTGACGGCCGCGGCGCCGGGCGAGGTGAAGTCCAGGGAGTCGACGTCGTAGGACAGGACGTGCGGGTAGCCGGCGCGGCGCGCGAGGCGGGCGACGAGCGGGCTCGCCCGCTGGGCGCGCGAGGGCCGGAACCAGTTGCCGATGCCGCCGGTGAGCCGGCGGAGGCGGTCCGCGCAGCCGGTGATCTCCTGGTACGCGGCCCGCTCGGGCAGGGCGTTGACGTCCCGGTGGTTCAGGGTGTGGTTGCCGAGGTCGTGGCCGCCGTCGAGGATGCGGCGGGCCATGCGGGGGTGGGCGTCGAGCCAGCTGCCGACGGCGAGGACGGTGACGCGGGCGCCCGCGCGTTCGGCCTCGGCGAGCGCGGCGCGGGCGGTGCGGAGGTCGCCCTGGCCGTGGAAGGTGAGGGCGACCTCGGGGCGGCCGCGGGGGCTGTGGGCGATCTGGACGGGCAGGCCGGGGAAGCCGCGGGGCCCGGGTGCGGGGCCCGGGGTGGCGGGCGGGCGGGACGGCTCGGGGGTGGGGCGGGGGGACGCGGTGCGGGCGCAGCCCGTGGCGGTGGCCGCGGCGGCGGCGAGGCCGACGGCCGCCCGCAGGGCGCCGCGGCGGTCGGTGCCGTCCGCGCGCTCAGTCACGCCGGCCCTTTGGCTCAGTCACGCGGACCATTTAAGGGGGGCTTGCGAAGAAAGCCGTTGATTGACCTGTTTCAGGACGTTTGCGGGTCGGCTGGCCTGGACCAAGTGAGGGCAGCCAAACCAGGCCCATCGCCCCACACAGGCAGCGTTTAGCCATCGTTTACAAGGTGAGTGCTCTATCTCACCAAGGATTCACTTTTAAAGTGTCA
This sequence comes from Streptomyces flavofungini, assembly GCF_030388665.1. Classification (NCBI taxonomy): domain Bacteria; kingdom Bacillati; phylum Actinomycetota; class Actinomycetes; order Kitasatosporales; family Streptomycetaceae; genus Streptomyces; species Streptomyces flavofungini. The sequence goes on from NZ_CP128846.1 coordinate 2,855,606, forward strand.
CCATCTGTAATCATATGCCCGGATTAGGACTTTTGGTTCGGTGGCGCCCACCTGTCATAGTCGGGAACGAGCGACTCTCCTTGACCCGAGCTATGTCGTCTTCGCGGCCGTGGGCACACCCCAATTCGCCCATGGCCCCTCCCGAAGGCCCCCGACAGCGCCGCACCCACGGCCCCCGGGGGCTTTCGCGTACCCCCGGGCCGCGCGGTCAGCGGTCGGTGATCCGCATCTCGAACCAGGTCGTCTTGCCCCGCGGCAACAGGTCCACGCCCCAGCGGTCGGCGAGCTTGTCGACGAGGAACAGGCCTCGGCCGCTGACGTCGAGCTCATGGACGGGCATCAGACAGGGCAACCCCCGCGAGGGGTCGCGCACCTCGACCCGGATCCAGCCGCGCCGCCGCAGCGTGCGCAGACCGAAGACGCGGGCACCGGTGTGCCGCACGGCGTTGCCGACGAGTTCGGACACCAGGAGCACGACGTCCTCGGTGAGCTTGGGCGTCAGGCCCCAGTGGCGCAGGACGACCACCTGCGCGAGGCGGCGGGCGATGGCCGCGGACTCCGGACGCGAGGGCAGCGGGACCTCGGCCTCGGCCGGGTTGCCGAACAACTCCAGTGCCTTCAGCGCGTGTTCGTCCTCCACCGCCGGAGACCAGCGCGCCTCGGTCGCGCCCGTGCGCCGCCGCGGCTGTTCGAAACCCTCCTGCCCCGCCATGCCCCCCATCATGGCCGCCCCGTGACCGCATCGGGGCCGTTCCGACGGAATAAGCCCCCCGGAAGCTTCCGTTCCGGGGGGCTGTTGAGGCATATGCCAAAGGCAGCTCGACCCCCGCCACACCCGCTCTCACCTGCGATGACTTCTTGCTCACAAGTGATCACGGAGCGCCCGCAAGGGCCCTTCCTTAAGGTTGTCTTAAGCCTGCCATAATCCGCCCCTTCGGGGGACACTTTGGCTGACGGGCCTTCAACTGGCCGGACTTCAGCGGAACTTCGCCTTGCCGGGGCCGTCCTCCACGAAGCTGCGCATGCCCCGCTCGCGGTCCTCGGTGGCGAACAGGCCCGCGAACCACGTGCGTTCGATGGCGAGACCGGTGTCGATGTCCGCCTCCAGACCCGCGTCCACGCTCTCCTTGGCGGCCCGCAGTGCGAACGCGGGCCCCTGGGCGAGCTTCGCGGCCCACGCGTGCGCCTGCGCGTACACCTCCGCGGCGGGCACGACCCGGTCCACCAGGCCGATGGTCAGCGCCTCGTCGGCCTTGACCATGCGGCCGGTGAAGATGAGGTCCTTGGCCTTGGCCGGGCCGACGAGCCGCGGCAGCCGCTGGGTGCCGCCCGCGCCCGGGATCAGGCCGAGCAGGATCTCGGGCTGGCCCAGCTTGGCGTCGTCGGCGGCGATGCGGAAGTCGGCGCACAGCGCCAGTTCGCAGCCGCCGCCGAGGGCGTAGCCGGTGACGGCGGCCACGACCGGCTTGGGGATGCGGGCGATGGCGGTGAAGGAGTCCTGCAGGGCCCGGGACCGCACGACCATCGCCGCGTGGTCCATGTCCTGCATCTCCTTGATGTCCGCGCCGGCCGCGAAGACCTTCTCGCCGCCGTAGAGGACGACGGCCCGCACGTCGTCACGGGCGGTCGCCTCCGCCGCGAGGTCCTTCAGCCGGTCCTGGAGCGCGATGTCCAGGGCGTTCATCGGGGGGCGGTCGAGCCGGATCGTGCCGACGCCCTCGGCGACTTCGAGATGCACAGTTGTCATGCGGGGCACGTTAGCCGTGCCCCGCACGCCGCGGGTGAAAGGGTCGGGTCCCGAAAGTGCGGTTCAGGTCCCGCAAGTGCGGTTCCGGTCCCGGAGCTGCCGGAAGGCCTAGGCCTTCCACTTCTCCCAGGACATGTTCCAGCCGCTGTAGCCGTTCTCCGGGGCGATGATCTTGTCGTTCGAGTTCTTCACCACGACGACGTCACCGACCATCGAGTGGTTGAAGAACCAGGCGGACGGCACCTTCTTGTCGTAGCCGCCGCGCACGTCCCGCAGGCCGATGCAGCCGTGCGAGGCGTTGTAGTTGCCGAACGCGTCGCCGCCCCAGTAGTTGCCGTGGATGAACGTGCCGGACGTGGACAGGCGCTGGGCGTGCGGCACGTCCTTGATGTCGTACTCGCCGCCGTAGCCGACGGTCTCGCCGTTCATGCGGGTCACCTTGAGGCGCTCGCTGATGACCATCTGGCCGTTCCACGTCTCGTAGCCGGGCTTGCCGGTGGTGACGGGGATCTTCTTGAGGACCTTGCCGTCGCGCACGACGGTCATCTTCTTGGTCTTGACGTCGACGGTGGAGACCTGGCTGCGGCCGATCTCGAAGGTGATCGTCTTGGCCTGCTTGCCGTAGACCCCCGGGCGGCCCTCGACGCCGTCGAGGTTCATCTTCACCGTGACCTTGGTGCCCGGCTTCCAGTACTTCTCCGGGCGGAAGTCCAGGCGGTCGTTGCCGAACCAGTGGCCCTCGACGGGCACGGACGGCTCGGTCTTGATCTCGATGGCCTTCTCGACCGCGTCCGGCGCCGTGATGCCGCGCGAGAAGGTCACCGAGAACGGCATCCCGACGCCGACCTTGGTGCCGTCCTCGGGGTTGAACTGGCCGACGAAGGTGTTCTTCGGCACCAGGGTCGTGAACGCCGATTCCTTGGCGGACGTGCGGCCCTCGGAGTCCTTGGCGATCGCGTGGACCTTGTACTTGGTCCCGGCGGCGAGGTGCCTCTCGGGCATCCACTTCGCGCCACCGGCGACGATCTTCCCGGGGACGGCCTTGCCCTTGGGGTCCTTGACCGTCACCTCCGACAGCTTGCCCTTGGCCGCGGATATCTTCAGCGCCCCGCTGGTGGCGACGGCGTCCGCGCCGTCCTTGGGAGCGATGGTGACGACGGCCCGCGAGGGCTTGTTGTCGTCCGCCTTGCCCTTGCCGCCGTCCCCGTCGCCGGAGTCGGAGCCGCCGCCGCACGCGGTGACGAGCAGCAGCGTCGCCCCGGACGCCGCCGCGAACAGTGTGTCGGCGCCCCGCCGCCGCCCGCGCTTTCGCGTGTGAGCCGACGCCCCCGATATCGGTCGCCCGTTCAAGATTTTCTCCCCTCGCACGGCCCGATCAGGCCCGCACTCCAGTGCCCCGCGCGGTGGTCGAGAATGAGCCGACTCGCGCACTGCGCTAGATAACCACAGGCCCAGAAGCGATGACTCCCCGCCAATGTCACCGTTCCGTTCCAACTGCGTTCACGGTGCGGACCTGTGGCTGTCAGGGGCGGCCCGAGCGGGGCCTCTTGTCGTCCTTTTTCCCATCTGCGGCTTTCTTTCCCGTCTTCCATTCCTCCCAGTCCATGTTCCAGCCGCCCAGTCCGTTGTCGGGAGCCACTTTCTTGTCGTCGCTGTTGACGACCTCGACGACGTCACCGATGAGGGTCCGGTCGAAGAACCAGCCCGCGGGAGTACGGGAACTGCCGCCCTTCACGTCGCGCAGGCCCACACAGCCGTGGCTGACGTTGGTCTTGCCCGGGGCGTTCGGCGCCCAGTAGTTGCCGTGCAGAAAGGTGCCGGAGGTGGTCAGGCGCATCGCGTGCGGCACGTCCGGGATGTCGTACTCGCCGCCGAAGCCGACGGTGCGGCTGTTCATGCGGGTCACCTCGAGCATCTCGGTGACGACCATCTTGCCGTTGTACGTCGTGGTCTTCGGGGCGCCCGCGGTGATCGGGACCGTGGCGAGCAGCTCGCCGTCCCGGCGCACCTCCATGGTGTGCGCGGCGGCGTCGACCAGGCTGACCTGGCTGCGGCCGACGGTGAAGGAGAACGTCTTGTCCTGCAGGCCGTAGACGCCGGGCGCGGCCTTCACGTCGCGCAGGTCCAGGTCCACGGTGACCTTGGTGCCCGGCTTCCAGTACTTCTCGGGGCGGAAGTCCAGACGCGTGGCGCCGAACCAGTGCGGCCGGACCTCCACGGCCGGCTCCGCGGTGACGCGGACGGCCCGCTGGACGGCCTTCCTGTCGGCGACCTCGCGGTTGAACTCCAGGGAGACGATCATGCCGGTGCCGACCGTGGCGCGGTGCTCCGGCGTGACGTACCCGATGAAGCGCTCGTCGGGGACGAACGTGGTGAAGGTGGTGTGCCGGGCCGTGCGCCGCCCGTGGCCGTCCAGGGCGACCGCGTCCACCGTGTACTTCGCGGCGAGCGCGAGCGGGCCGTCGTCCACCGGGCGCCAGGTCGAGCGGTCCGCGCCGATGCGCCCGGCCACCTCTACCTCCTGCGCGTCCTGGGAGCGCACCACCCGCACGGACTCCAGGCGCCCGTCCGGCACCCGCACTTCGAGGCGCTCCCCCGCCCGCACGTTCTTGTCCCCGTCGCCGGGCGTGACCCGGATCGCGTCGGCGGGCCGCGGCGGCTTGCCCAGCATCCCGTCGAGCTCGGACCCGGAGCAGCCCGTCGCCCCGAGTGCCAGTCCTGCCCATGCCACCGCTGCGGCCAGCGCGGCCCCTGCGCGCCGAGCGCGTCTCGTTGCCTGTCTCACGTGGGTCCCAACGACCGTGCCCGCCCGGGGAAACGTGAGTGCGACGCACCGGCTGGGCAGAACAGACAGCAAGGACGTCGTGCGGGCAGCCGCGGCCGGGACGCCGCACGCCCTGAGCGCGCGCGTCGACCGGCCGGAGCCGCGGGAGGCGAGCAGGTGTCGAGCGCAGCCGAGCAGGAGGCAGTCCAGCGGGCGCGGGCCCGGGTCCGCGGCCGGCCGGACGACGGCACGGACACCGCCGCCGGACCCAACGGCGGGCGCGGTGCGCGGGCCCGGCAGGCGCCCGCGCGGACCGTGTGGCCGGGGGCGCCGACGCCGCTGGGCGCCCGGTTCCGGGTCGGGCCCGACGGGGTCGCGGGCACCAACTTCGCGCTGTGGGCGGGCGGCGCGGAGGCCGTCGAGCTGTGTCTGTTCGACGAGGACGACGGCGGCCGTGCCACCGAGACGCGCTGCCCGTTGACGGAGCTGACGCACGAGATCTGGCACGGCTTCCTGCCGGGGGTCCGGCCGGGGCAGCGGTACGGCTTCCGGGTGCACGGCCGCTGGGACCCGTGGACGGGCGCCCGGTTCAACCCCGCGAAGCTGCTGCTCGACCCCTATGCCCGCGCCGTCGACGCGGGCACCGGCAACGACTACGGCGCGCTGCCGCCCGAGGTGTACGGCCATGTGCGGGACTGGCCGCAGCAGCACGTCGCCGACACCGTGCGCGACGACCGCGACTCGGCACCCCACGTGCCCAAGGGCGTCGTGGTGCACGACGACGCGCCGGACGACGAGTGGTGCGAGGACCGGCGCCCGAAGACTCCGTGGGCGGACTCCGTCATCTACGAAGTGCACGTCCGCGGCTTCACGAAGCTGCACCCCGGGGTCCCCGAGGAGCTGCGCGGCACCTACGCGGGCCTCGCGCACCCGGCCGCCGTCGACCATCTCGTACGCCTCGGCGTGACGGCCGTCGAGCTGCTTCCCGTGCACCAGTTCGCGCACGAGGACCATCTGCTGCGCCGGGGCCTGAGGAACTACTGGGGCTACAACTCGATCGGGTACTTCGCCCCGCACGCGGCGTACGCGGCGTCCGGCACCCGCGGCCAGCAGGTCGGCGAGTTCCGGCGGATGGTGCGGGCGCTGCACGAGGCGGGGATCGAGGTGATCCTGGACGTCGTCTACAACCACACGGCCGAGGCGGACGAGCTCGGGCCGATGCTGTCCCTGAAGGGCATCGACAACCGCGGCTACTACCGGCTCCAGGACGACCCGCGCCGGTACGCCGACTACACCGGGTGCGGCAACACCCTGCACGTCGTCCAGCCGCACGTGCTGCGTCTGATCACCGACTCGCTGCGGTACTGGGTGTCGGAGATGGGCGTGGACGGCTTCCGCTTCGACCTCGCGGCGGCGCTCGCGCGCTCCTTCCACGACGTCGACATGCTCTCGCCGTTCCTCGCGGTCATCGCGCAGGACCCGGTCCTGCGGCGCGTGAAGCTGATCGCCGAGCCGTGGGACGTCGGGTCGGGCGGCTATCAGGTGGGGGCGTTCCCGCCGCTGTGGACGGAGTGGAACGACCGGTACCGGGGTGCGGTGCGGGACTTCTGGCGGGGCGCCCTGCCGGACGTGCGGGACCTCGGCTACCGGCTCTCGGGGTCGAGCGACCTGTACGCGTGGGGCGGGCGGCGGCCGTACGCGTCGGTGAACTTCGTGACGGCCCACGACGGCTTCACGCTGCGCGACCTGGTGACGTACGAACGCAAGCACAACGAGGCCAACGGCGAGGGCAACAGGGACGGTTCGAACGACAACCGGTCCTGGAACTGCGGGGTCGAGGGCGAGACGGACGACGCGGACGTGACCGCGCTGCGGCGGCGCCAGCTGCGGAACCTGATGACGACGCTGCTGCTCTCGACGGGCGTGCCGATGCTCGTCGCGGGCGACGAGATGGGGCGCACCCAGCGCGGCAGCAACAACGCGTACTGCCAGGACAACGAGATCAGCTGGGTGGACTGGGAGCAGCGCGAGCAGCCCGGGTGGCGGCAGCTGCTGAGCCTCACGTCCCGGCTCATCGCGCTGCGGCACCGGCATCCGGTGCTGCGGCGGCGGTCCTTCTTCTCCGGCCGGGCGCACTCGGCGGACGGGCTGCGGGACCTGGCGTGGTTCACGGCGCGCGGTACGGAGATGACGGAGGCCGACTGGTACGCGCCCGCGGCGACGCTCGGCATGTACCTGTCGGGGCGCGACATACCGGGGCGGGACGCGCGCGGGGCCGCGGTCACGGACGACAGCTTCCTCGCGGTGCTGCACGCCGCGGAGCGGCCCGTCGACTTCCTGCTGCCGGGGCCGCCGTGGGCCGCCGCGTACGAGGTCCTCGTCGACACCTCCCTGGAGGAGCAGGAGGACGCACCGGGGGCGCTGCTCGCCGCGGGGGCGACGGTGCGGGTGCAGGCGCGGTCGGTGCTGTTGCTGCGGGCGGTGCCGGGGGACGCGCCGCCGGGAGACGGGAGGGCTGAGAACCCTGAGGCGGGGGACGCGCACGGGACTTGATGGGCTTTCAGGTCCGTACCAAGGTATTGCCCATGGCGCGGACCCGGACGAAGCTCACCGCATGGACCTGGAGTTGCGGCACCTGAAGACGATCCGGGCGATCGCCGACGCGGGCAGCCTCACCAAGGCTGCCACCGCCCTCGGCCTCGCGCAGCCCGCGCTCAGCACCCAGCTGAAGCGCATCGAGCGGGCCCTGGGCGGGGAGTTGTTCGAGCGCGGGCGGTCCGGGGTGCGGGCCACCGCGCTCGGTGAGTTCGTGCTCGCCCGGGCCCGGATCGTGCTGCCCGCCGTCACCGGGCTCCAGGAGGAGGCCGAGCGGTTCACGCGCGCCTTGCCCGATCGGCGCGGGTTCCGGCTCGGCGGGACGCACGGGCCGCTGCTCGGGGGGCTCGTGGACCGGCTTGCCGCCGCGCACCCCGATCAGCCCGTGTCGACGTACACCTCCTGGTCGGAGCGGGAGATCGCCGCCCAAGTGGCGGACGCGCGACTCGACTTCGCGCTGGTGGGGACGTGTGGGGCGGCCGTACCGCCGGAGAACGAGCGGCTCGTGTGGCGCGAGGTGGCGCGCGACCCGGTGTTCGTCATGCTGGCCACCGGGCATCCGCTGGCCGGGGCCGCGGAGGTCGACCTGGCCGACTTCGCGGGCGAGGCGTGGACGGACGTGCCCGGGGACGGGTGCTTCGGGGACTGCTTCACCGCGGCGTGCGCGCGGGCGGGGTTCGCCCCCACCTCCGTGTACGAGACCGACACCGCGTCGTGCGTGCATCTGGTGCAGGTGGGGCGGGCCGTGGGGTTGTGCCGGGCCACGTTTCCGCCGACCGCGGGGGTGGTCACGCGGCCGCTGGCGGGGGCGCCGCTGTACTGGCGGCATCTGCTGGGGTGGCATCCGGAGACGTACGCGCACGACAGTGCGGCGGAGGTGCTTGCGCTGGCTCGGGCCGTGCACGCGGCTGCCGCCGCGCGTAGCGAGAGCTATTCGGCGTGGCTGGCTCTGCCGGGGGCGGACGTGGGCTGAGCCCTCGCGGGGCGCCGCCGTTCGCGCTGCGCGCCCGTCCGCGAACGCCGGACAGGCTGAGAACTTCGCCGGCGTCGGCTGGAAAGTGCGGGCCGGAGCGGCCGTCGGCCACCACCCGCGACCCGGTCCATAACGTCAGCGCAGGGGGGCAACTGGAATCTATTGACCGCCTGTTGACCCTTCTACGGTGTGGTCGACCGGAGAACGAGCGGATCCCGCTTCCCCGCTTGGGGGTCCGCCGCTCCCCGTCCACACCGAGGAGAGACCCCCATGCAGCTCAGACATGCCTCCCCGACTCAAGACAGCCGTAAGGCACTGCGCCGTGCCCAGGCGGCGGGTGCCGCGCTGGCCGCCGCCGGTGCGCTCGTCCTCGCCGGGCTGCCCGGCTCGGCGGTCGCGCAGTCCGACTCCCCGTCCCCCTCCCCCACACCCCGCGACGCCGCGGCGGCCGCCGCCGTGGAGCGGACGTCGCCCGAGGTCCTGAAGGCGATGCAGCGCGACCTGCGGCTCACCGCGGGCCAGGCCAAGGCGCGGCTCGTCAACGAGGCGGAGGCGGGGGCCGCGGGCGGCGCGCTGCGGTCGGCGCTCGGCCGTGACTTCGCGGGCGCCTGGGTGACCGGCGCCACCTCGGCCTCGCTCACCGTCGCCACCACCGACGCCCGGGACGTCGCGGCCATCGAGGCCGAGGGCGCGCGCGCCCTGGTGGTGCGCCACTCGCTCGGCCGGCTGGACGCCGCCAAGGCGAAGCTGGACCGGGCCGCGAAGAGCACCCGGACCGCCGACGCGCCCGTGTGGTTCGTCGACGTGAAGTCCAACGCGGTCGTGGTGCAGGCGGTCAAGACGTCGGCCGCCGACAAGCTGGTGAAGGCGGCGAAGGTCGACCGCGGGCTCGTCCAGGTCCAGCGGACCGCCGAACGGCCGCGGCCCTTCTACGACATCGTGGGCGGCGAGGCGTACTACATGGGCAGCGGTGGCCGCTGTTCGGTGGGCTTCTCCATCACGCAGGGGTCCACGCAGGGCTTCGCGACGGCGGGCCACTGCGGGCGTGCGGGCACCACCACGCGTGGCGTCAACCAGCAGGCCCAGGGCACGTTCCGCGGCTCGATCTTCCCGGGCCGGGACATGGCGTGGGTGGCCGCCAACGCGCAGTGGACGTCGACTCCGTACGTCAAGGGCTCCGGCGGTCAGCGCGTGAGCGTGGCGGGTTCGACGCAGTCGCCGGTGGGCGGCTCGATCTGCCGCTCCGGATCGACCACCGGCTGGCACTGCGGCACGATCTCGCAGCACAACACCAGCGTCACCTACCCCGAGGGCACCATCAGCGGTGTGACCCGTACGACCGTGTGCGCGGAGCCCGGTGACTCCGGCGGCTCGTACATCTCGGGCAGCCAGGCGCAGGGCGTCACCTCCGGCGGTTCGGGCAACTGCCGCTCCGGCGGCACCACGTTCCACCAGCCGATCAACCCGCTGCTCCAGCAGTACCAGCTGACGCTGAAGACGACGGGCGGCGGCCAGGACCCGGACCCGGGCGACCCGACCGGCACCTGGGCGGCGGGCTCCGTCTACTCGGCCGGTGACACCGTCACCTACAACGGCGCCACCTACCGCTGCCTCCAGGCGCACCAGGCCCAGCCCGGCTGGGAGCCGCCGAACACTCCCGCCCTGTGGGAGGCCGCCTGACCCTTGCCGCGGGCCCGCCCCGACCGGCGGGCCCGTCCGGGTCCCGGGCGGGACCACTGCTCATCCGCGCTGGTGGGAGCGTGGATGCGGACCCATGGCCGTCAGGTCGCGCCTCCGGGGGGAGACGCGGCCGCAAGGGCCGGATTCCGGCCTGGGCCGACCGCGTGGACGGTCAGTCGAGGATGCCGCGGCGATAGGCAGTCGCGACGGCCGCGGCCCGGTCCTTGACGTCCAACTTGCCGTAGATATGGGTGAGATGGGTCTTGACCGTGGCTTCGCTGATGAACAGCCCCTTCGCGATGTCACGGTTGGACGTGCCCCTGGCGACGAGTGCGAGCACTTCCCGTTCGCGGGTGCTCAGCCGCTCGTCGTCAGGGGCACGTACGCGTTGCACCAGGCGGGACGCGACGGCCGGGGAGAGGACGGTGCGGCCCTCGGCGGCGGCGCGGACGGCGCCGAACAGCTCGTCGCGCGGGGCGTCCTTGAGCAGGTAGCCCGTCGCGCCGGCCTCGATGGCGGGGAGCGTGTCGGTGTCCGTGTCGTACGTGGTGAGCACCAGGACGCGGGCGCGGGCACCGCGCCGGGTCAGCTCGGCGATGGCGTCGACCCCGCCGCCGCCCGGCATCCGCAGGTCCATCAGGACGACGTCCGGGTCGAGCCTGGCGGTCAGCTCGACGGCCTGGACGCCGTCGGCCGCCTCACCGAGGACCGTGAAGTCGGGCGCCGACTCGAACATGCCGCGCAGTCCGTCGCGCACGACCGGGTGGTCGTCGACGACGAGGACGGTGATCACTTCAGTGTTCATCGCCCACCAACGGTACGCGCGCCGACACGGCCGTGCCGCCACCGGGCTCCGACTCGACGGTGAGGGTGCCCGCGATGCGCTCGGCGCGGGCCCGCATGCCGGTGAGGCCGAAGCCGCCGGTGCGGGTGCGGGTGGCCCTGGCGAGGGGGTCGAAGCCACGGCCGTCGTCGCGGATGTCGAGGGTGACCTCCCCCGCCATGTACGACAGGGTGACGCCGACGCGGGTCGCGGCCGCGTGCCGGGCGGCGTTCGACAGGGCTTCCTCGGCTATGCGCAGCAGGGTCGCCTCGATCTCCTCGTGCAGGGGTCCGTCGGTGCCGGTGACCGTGAAGTCGGCGCGCACGCCCGTGCGCTCGCCCCACTCGGCGACCGTCGCGCCGAGGGCCTCGGGCAGGCTGTCGTGCTCCAGGGCGACCGGGGCGAGGTTGTGCACGGAGCGCCGGGCCTCGCCGAGGCTGTGCCTGGCCAGGCCGGTGGCCCGGTCCAGGTGCTCGCGGGCGAGCTGCCGGTCGGGGGTGTTCGCGACGACTTGGAGCTGGGCGATGATGCCGGTGAGGCCCTGCGCGATGGTGTCGTGGATCTCGGCGGCGAGGCGTCTGCGCTCGTCGGCGACGCCCGCCTCACGCGCCTGGAGCAGGAGTTGGGCGTGCAGCGCGGCGTTCTCGTCGAGGGCTTGCTGGAGCGCGGCGTTGGCCGCTTCGAGCTGGTCGATGGTCCGCTCCTGGAACCGGGTGCGTTCCTCCTCCTTGTTGGCGATGTGGGCGAAGACCGTGAGCAGCCCGACGTTCACGCCGAGCATCGCCCCGAACACCACCCAGCCGATCCGCCCGTGCGGCGGCAGCCCGCCCGCCTGCGCGCCCGCCATGACCACGGCGGTCGCGAACAGGCCGACGGGGACCAGGCGGTGCGGTAGCAGCCGCTCGGAGCCGAAGTACCCCGTGACGGCGTAGAACACGAAGAACGGGTTCAGCCACGACAGCGTGAACGCGAGCGCCCAGCGCAGGAAGTAGTACGCCGTACCGGAACGGGAGGGGCCCGGCCGGGACCGGGCGGCCCCGATCCACCAGACCTGCAGCCCCGTGGCGGCCACGATGAGTCCCGCCGCCACCGCCCACGCGTCCCACCCCATGCCGACGACCTCGGCGGTGGCCGCGGAGAGCAGGCTGCCGAAGGCGAGGAGGACGAGGGGTCCCCACCGGTGGAACAGCTCCCAGCGCTCGGTGACGAGGGTGGTGGGGGTGGGGGCTGTGGTGGGGGTGGCATCCCGAGCCGGGGGTCTGCCGGAGTTGGTGCGGGCGTCCCGTGCCGAGGGTCTGCCGGAGGCGGCGGTGGCGTCGGGGCCGTCGGGCGTGCCAGGTCGGGGCATGCGCCCAGTCTCGTCCACTCGGCCCGCGGGTCCCGCCGCGCCCCCGCTCGCTGCCGACGGCGCCGTCCTCACTCCCAGCGGAACCATCGCGCCGCCGCCGCGGTGAGTGCCGTCGTCCACAGGACGAGCACGCCCAGGTGGACCGGTCCTGGCCAGTCCCCGGCCGCTGCCTGGTTCAGGGCTTCCGCCGCCGCGCCGAACGGCAGCGCCTCGACGATCCGGGCGAGGGCGTCGGGCATCGCCCGCACCGGCAGCCAGACGCCCGCGCTGAACATCATCGGGAAGAAGACCGCCGAACCGACCGCCGTCGCCGCCTTGGAGGTGCGCGACAGCGCGGACACCAGGGCGCCGAGCGCCAGCGCGGCGGCTGTCGCGAGGACCAGCGCGATCGCGTACCCGCATATCTGCCGGGGCAGCGGCACGTCGAAGACGGCCCGGCCGACGGTCAGGGAGAGCAGTGCCGAGCCGAGCGCGGCGGCGCCGTGCAGTCCCATCTGCGCGCCGAGCACCGCGGCGGGCCGCACGGGTGTGGCCGACATCCGGCGCAGGATCCCGCGCTCGCGATAGCCCGTGATCACCGGCGGCATGGCCTGGATCCCCGCCATGATCATGGAGAGCAGCACCGTCACGGGGACGTACGCGTCGACCAGGCGGATGCCGCCGAGGTCGTCCTGTGCCTCCCGGAACGAGGGGATGGATCCGAGGACCGCGAGGAGCACCGTGGGGAAGGCGAGGATCCAGAAAAGGGAGCCCGGTTCACGCCGGAACAGCCGCGCTTCGGCCTTGAGGACGGCTCGGGCGGCGCCGGGGGCACGGGCCGGGGCGGAGTGCGGGCCGGGCGTCGGCCCGGGGGTGGCGGGGCTGGTGGCTGCGGCGGCCGAGGGGGGTGCGGCGGCCGATTCGGCCGAGCCGAGGGGAGTCGTCATGCCGGGGCTCCGTGGTGTCCGGGGCGGGTGGGCTGGTGGCCGGCTGCCTGGGGAGGCGCGGGGCCGTCGGCCGCCGTGGAAGGGTCGGTCTCCGTGGTCGTCAGGTCGAGGAAGGCGTCGTCCAAGGTGGCGTCGGTGACGCGGAGTTGGTGGGCCGTGATGCGGTGGCGGGCCAGGAGAGTGAGGAGGGCGTCGACCGTGGCGTCGGTGCCGTTGAGGGTGAGGCGGCCGTCCTTCTCCGTGGTGGAGCGGAGCCGGGGCAGCGCGGCCAGGTCGGCGGGGGCCAGCGGCACCGAAGGGGTGAAGGAGATGACCGTGGAGCCGGCGGAGCGGCCGATGAGGCCCGCGGGGGTGTCGAGCGCGGCCACCCGGCCCCGGTCGATCACCGCTATGCGATCGCAGAGCCGCTGGGCCTCCTCCATGAAGTGCGTGACGAGCAGGACCGTGACGCCGCTGTCCCGCACCTCCTCGATCAGTTGCCAGGTGTCCCGGCGGGCCCGTGGGTCGAGGCCGGTGGTCAGCTCGTCCAGGACGACGACGCGGGGGCTGCCGATCAGGGCGAGGGCGATGAAGAGGCGCTGCTTCTGGCCGCCGGAGAGCTTGGCGAAGCGGGTGGTCAGCTTGTCGGTGAGGCCGAGCCGCTCGGCGAGCGGACGCCAGTCGGCCGGGTGGGCGTAGAACGCGGCGTACAGCTCCAGTGCCTCGCGGACCGTCAGCTTCGGCTGCAGCTCGCTCTCCTGGAGCTGCGCGCCGAGGACGCGGGTGACGCGCGCGTGGTCGGCCACCGGGTCGAGCCCGGCGACGCGCACCGAGCCCGCGTCGGGCACGCGCAGGCCCCCGACGCATTCGACGGTGGTCGTCTTGCCCGCGCCGTTGGGCCCGAGGACGCCGAAGATCTCGCCCTGCTCGACGGCGAACGAGACGCCGTCGACCACGGCCCGGCCGCCGTAGGCCTTGCGCAGGTCCCTGACTTCGATGAGAGGAGGAGGCATGCGACAAGCCTCGCCGTCACGGCCCCCGCCCCACATCGGCCATCCCGCCGCGACCACCATCCACCGATCGGTTGATGCCCCCCTACGACCCCCGAGGCGCCCCGGAAACGGCCGCGCCACCCGCCGGGCCCACCCACCGGACCCACTCACCGGATCCACCCACCGGATACACCCACCGGATACACCCGCCGATCCACCGGCCCACCGCCGCCAACAACCGCCCACGGCCTAGGACCAGCGGCCGACCCGGACCGGGCCAAAACTCGGTGGGCGCTGTCAGTGGTGAAACGTAGGCTCGCCCCTGATGTCCACCACACCCGCACCTGCCCAGGACCACGGCGGACGCTCCGCCGTCAGGACGCTCACCCGGCTCTGGCCGTATGTGCGTCCCGTACGGACACGCCTGTTCACGGCCGCGTTCGTCGCGATCGTGGCGTCCTGTACGGGCCTGCTGTTCCCGCTCGTCCTGAAGTGGATCGTGGACGGCCCGGTGGCCGACCGGGACACCGGGGGCGTCTGGCTCGGGGCGCTGCTCCTGCTGGGGCTCGGTGTCGCGGAGGCGCTCCTCTTCGGCTTCCGGCGCTGGCTGGTCGCGCGGCCGCTCGCGGGCGTGGAGGCGGAGATGCGGGCGGACCTGTTCCGCCACCTCCAGCGCGTGCCGGTCGCCTTCCACGACCGGTGGGCGTCCGGCCAGTTGCTGTCGCGCGGCACGACCGATCTGATGCTGGTGCGCATGTTCCTCGCGTTCCCGCTGACGTTCCTGCTGGTCAACGGCACCACGATCGCGGTCGGCATGGCCATTCTGCTGGCCCAGGACTGGACGCTCGGCCTGGTCCTCCTCGCTCCCGTGGTGCCGATGGTGGCCTTCCTCGCGTACTTCGAGGGGCGGTACGCCGCCGTGGCGCGGCGCGCGCAGGACCAGGTGGGCGATCTGACGACGGTCGTCGAGGAGAGCGTGCTCGGCATCCGGATCATCAAGGGCTTCGGGCGGCACCGCAGTCAGGCCCGGGCGTTCCGCGAGCTGTCGGGCACGCTGCGCGGCACGGAGCTGGTCAAGGCCCGCCTCCTTGCCGCGATCTACGGCGTGATCATGACGCTGCCGGAGCTGGCGATCGGGGCGGCGCTCGTGCTCGGCTCGGTCCAGGTGGCCGACGGCGACCTCTCCACGGGCACGCTGGTGGCGTTCCTTTCGACAGCGCTCGCGCTGCGCTGGCCGGTGGAGTCGATCGGCTTCCTGCTGGCGATGAGCCAGGAGGCGGCGACGGCCACGGAGCGGTACTTCGAGGTCCTGGACGCGGAGCCGGAGTCGGACACGGGGGCGGACTCGGGCACCTCAGACTCGACGGCGGGCACCTCGGACTTGACGACGGGCACCTCGAACGCGACAACGGGCACCTCGAACTCGACAACGGGCACGGGCGACTCGGACCTGGGAACAGGCACGGGCGACTCGGGGACGGGCGCGGACAAGGCAGGCGCAGCCGCCGCAGTCCCCACGCCACGCACCCCCACCTCCCCCTCGCCCCTCACACCCGCACCCGCACCCGCACCCGCACCCGCACCCGCGTCCACACCCACGTCCACACCCACACCCACACCCACACCCACCGACGGCATCCGCTTCGAGGCAGTCGAGTTCCGCTACCCCGACGCCCCGGACGACGCCCCGCCCGTCCTGGACCGCATCGACCTGCACATCCGCACCGGCGAGACGCTGGCCCTCGTCGGCGCCACCGGCAGCGGCAAGACCACGCTGACGGCCCTCGTGCCCCGGCTGCACGAGGTGACGGGCGGGCGCATCACGCTCGACGGCGAGGACATCGCGGCGCTGCCGCGCGAACGCGTGCGCACGCTGGTGTCCATGGCCTTCGAGGAGCCCACGCTGTTCTCCGCGTCCGTGGGCGAGAACGTGCTCATGGGCGCCGACGGGAGCGCGGGTGAGGAGGAGCTGGGCCGAGCACTCGCGGTCGCGCAGGCCGAGTTCGTGCACGGGCTGCCGAAGGGGGCGGACACGCAGGTCGGCGAGCAGGGGCTGAGCCTGTCCGGCGGGCAGCGGCAGCGGCTCGCGCTGGCCCGCGCGGTGGTCGGCAGGCCACGCTTCCTCGTCCTCGACGACCCGCTGTCCGCACTCGATGTCCACACGGAGGCGCTGGTGGAGGCGGCGCTGCGGCGGGTCCTGAAGGACACCACGGCGCTGGTGGTGGCGCACCGCCCGTCGACGGTGCTCCTCGCGGACCGGGTCGCGCTGCTGTCCGGGGGCCGGATCACGGCCGTGGGCACGCACCAGGAACTGCTGCGGGAGAACGCCGAGTACGCATGGCTGATGTCTGGGGGGACGGACGAATGAACACGGTGGGCGACAAGAAGACCCAGCCGGACGACGAGCACTCCGACAAAGCCGTCACACCCGCCGACCCCTCAGCCAGACCAGACAGCCCCAACAGCCCGAACAGCCCGGATGACCCGGACAATCCCGACACCCATGGGAGCCCAACCACCCCTGAGAACGCCGACACCACCGACACCATCAACAACACCGTCAACACCGTCAACACCAACAAGACCAACAAGACCAACAAGACCAACACCAGCAAGACCAACACCAGCAAGACCAGCAAGACCGCCCAGGAAGCCCTGGACGAAGCCTTCGACCAGGACACTCTCCCCGCTCCCCCGGGTGCGACCGGCGCCCTGCTGCGCTCCCTGCTCGCCCCCCGCCGCGCCCGCGTCACGCTGGCCGCCGTCCTGCTCCTCGTCCAGCAGGCCGTCATCCAGGCCGGGCCGCTGCTCGTCGCGTACGCCATCGACCGGGCCGTGCCCGCGTTCCGCGCCGACGACCACGGCCCGCTGATCGCGGTCGGCGTGGCCTACCTGGTGTGCGCGGGGGCAGCGGGGGCGTTCCAGTACGCCTTCATCGTGGCGTCCGCGCGCGTGAACCAGGACGTGCTGCTCGATCTGCGGGGCCGGATCTTCCGGCACGCGCAGGCGCTCAGCGTGGACTTCCACGAGCGGTACACGTCGGGGCGCCTGATCTCCCGCGCCACCACGGACGTGGAGTCGCTGCGGGAGCTGCTCAACGAGGGCCTCCAGGAACTGCTCACGGTGGTGCTGTCGTTCGTCACGATCTCGGCGATGCTGCTCTGGCTCGACCTGGGGCTCGGCGCGGTCGCCGTCCTGTCGTTCGTGCCTCTGTACGCGCTGATCCGGCTCTACCAGCACCGCGCGGGGAAGGTGTTCCGCGTCCGCTCGACCGCGGTCGCCGCCGTCATCGTGAAGTTCACGGAGACGATGAACGGCATCCGGCCGGTGCGCGCGTTCCGCCGCGAGCGGGCCAACGAGGAGCAGTTCGCGGCACTCAACCACCGGCACGAGCGCACCAACGGCGACGCGCTCCTGGAGATGGCGCGGTACGTGGTGGGCTCACGGCTCGTCGCGAACACGGCGGTCGCGGGCATCGTGCTGTGGGGCGCGTACCGCGTCGCGCAGGACACGCTCGCGCTCGGCGTGCTCGCCGCCGCGGTGCTGTACCTGCGGCGGCTCTACGACCCGATCGACCGGCTCGGGATGTTCCTCAACTCGTACCAGTCGGCGGCGGCGTCGCTGGAGAAGATCGCGGGGCTGCTCGCGCAGACGCCGTCCGTGCCGGAGCCGGAGGCCGGCACCGAGAAGCAGCTGCCGCCGCTCGCGTCCGAGCACCCGGGCCGCACCGTCGAGTTCGACGGCGTGCGCTTCGCGTACCGCACGGGCGGTGAGATCCTGCCGCGCTTCGACCTGACGCTGCCCGCCGGGCAGACCGTGGCCGTCGTCGGCTCGACGGGAGCGGGCAAGTCGACGCTGGCGAAGCTGCTCGCGCGGTTCTACGACCCGTCTGCGGGGCAGGTCCTGCTGGACGGCGTCGACCTGCGCGAGCTCGCCGTCCCGGAGCTGCGGCGGGGCGTCGTGATGGTCACGCAGGAGGCGTTCCTGTTCTCCGGCACGGTCGCGGAGAACATCGCGATCGGCCGCCCGGACGCGACCCGCGGGGACATCGAGCGCGCGGCGAAGGCCATCGGCGCCCACGACTTCATCATGTCGCTGCCGGACGGCTACGACACCGACGTGCGCAAGCGCGGCGGCCGCATCTCGGCGGGCCAGCGCCAACTGGTCGCGTTCGCCCGCGCCCTGCTCGCCGACCCCGCCGTCCTGATCCTCGACGAGGCGACCAGCTCCCTGGACATCCCCGGCGAGCGAGCGGTGCAGCGGGCGATGGACACGGTGCTGCGGGGCCGCACGGCGGTCGTGATCGCCCACCGCCTGTCGACGGTGGAGATCGCCGACCGGGTCCTGGTGATGGAGCACGGCCGGATCGTGGAGGACGGCGCTCCGGACGAACTGATCGCGGGGACGGGTCCGTTCGCGGAGTTGCACCGGGCCTGGCGGGACAGCGTCGTGGGCAGCGGCGCGTAGCGGCTGCGCGGCGCGCACGCCGGGATCGTGGTGGTACGCGCGTCAGGCGTGCGCCGGGCCGGTCAGGGCGGTGAGGGCCTGGTGGAGCACGGTGCCGGTCGAGGGCGCTTCGGGCCAGCGGGCCGCGATGTGGCCGTCGGGGCGGACCAGCAGGGCTCCGTGCGGGCCCAGGCCGCACGCGTCGGCGTGCTCCCCCGGCAGCGGCTCCACGCGCAGGGGCCACGGCCCGGCGGTCCGCGGCTCCCATAGCGCGGGATCCGGGGTGAGCACGGTGAACCACTCCCCGCACGCGTCGAGCGTGGACCGCTCGGGGGCGAGCCAGAGGTGAGGCAGGCGCCGGCCGGGCCTCGCCACCGGAAGGTACTCCGTGCCCTCCCCGCCCTCGCCGCTCCCGTCCCCCTCCCCGCTCCCGTCCCCCTCCCCGCCCACCGACGGCTCCGGCGGAGGGCTGCCGTCGGGGAGGACGGCAGCGGAGTCGTAGCTGACGCCGAGCACGAGGCCGAGCTGCGCGAAGTACCGCTCCGACCACGGGAGTTCCACGTCGTCCAGCGCCGCGCCGCCGGACCGGAGCTGTTCGCGGCGCCGTTCGAGGACCTCGAACCCCAGCTTGGTGTTGGCCACCGCCTGGCGCAGCGTCCGATGGGCGACGGGCAGCCGCTCCGCCTCGTAGGACTCCACCAGGGCGGGCCCGGCCCAGCCGCGCAGGACACCCGCCAGTTTCCAGCACAGGTTGTGGACGTCGGCGAGGCCCGCGTTCATGCCGAGGCCGCCCATGATGGGGAGGGCGTGCGCGGCGTCACCGGCGAGCAGGATGCGGCCGTGGCGGAAGCGCTCGGCGACGGCCGCGTTCATGGTCCAGTGCTGGACGCGCAGCACGTCGGCCGTGACGTCGCCGCCGAGGGCGCGCGACACGACGGCGGCCCAGTCGGCGCCCGCGGGGTCGTCGGGGGTGGGGGCGAGCCAGGACCAGCCGCCCTCGGGGTAGAGCGGCAGGAAGGTGCCGTGCGCGGTGAAGTAGACGCCTGCGGGCTGCCGGGCCGCCAGGCCACTCAGGTCGGCGTCGAACACGACGGTGGTGACGCGCGCCAGCTCGCCGGGGCCGGTCGTGGCGATGCCCAGCAGCCGCCGGACGGTGGAGTTGGCGCCGTCGGCGGCGAGGACGTACCGCGCCCGTACGCGGGCCTCCTCGCCGCTCCGGCGGTCGACGAGCACGGCCGTGACGCACTCGGCGTCCTCGGTGAGCCCGACGAGTTCGGCGCCGAACCGCACACCCCCGCGCGCCGCGCCCAGGAGCAGGGGTTCGAGGCGGTCCTGGGAGGTGACCGCGCCGGTCACGGGGCTCTCCGGCACGGGCGCGCGGACCCCCACCATCTCCGCGCCGGCGAAGTCGCGGCCGGACAGGGTGTCGCGGAAGCGGATGCGGCCGTACTCCGCGGGGAACGCGGCGTCCGTGATCCGGCCCGCGAGGCCGAGCCCCCGGAAGATCTCCATCGAGCGTACGTTGACCAGCCTGGACCGGGGAAACGGTGACAGCTCGGTGCGCTTCTCGACCAGCGATGTCCCCACGCCCCAGCGTTCCAGGAGCACGTGGGCGGTGAGCCCGACGGGCCCACCGCCCACGATGAGCACGTCCACATCCACGTCCACGTCGGCGTTCGTTTCGGGCACGTCGGGCATCTCCCGCTCACCTCGGTCCGTCGCGGCGAGGTCACCGCCGCACCGCCCATCATCCGCACCGGTCGGCGGACCGCAACGCCCGCGCGCGGCGTACACCCGAACGTGCCCGCCGCACCGAGGCGCACGCGGCCCGTACGCAGGAACGCGCTCAGGCCGCGCCCCCGGCGGCGTGGAACGCCCGGGCCGCGAGGCCGATCCACTCGGGCCGCTCCCAGGTGCTCCAGCGGGCGCGGGCGGCCCGGTCGACGGCGGCGGCCGTCTCGTCGGCGGTGGCGCCGTCGGCCCGCATCCGGTATGTCTCGGCGCGGACGCACACCAGGTAGTCGCGGACGTCACGGATCAGGGCCGCGTCGGTCACCTCGCCGTGGCCGGGGACGACGATGTCCGGGCCGAGGGCGAGGAGTTCGCCGAGGACCATGCTCCAGCGGTCGCCGTCGACGTCGGTGTCGTACGGCGGGAAGTACGGGACGATCGGGAAGATCCGGGTCTCCAGGAGATCACCGCCGAACAGCACCCGGCCGTCGACGAGGACGGTCTGGTCGGACGCCGTGTGCGCGGGGCCGACCGGCCGCAGCTCGGCGACGCGCCCGCCGAGGTCGAGCTCGGCCGACCTCACCGGACTCCACCACACGGCAACACCAACACCCCCCCCTGGCCCACCCCCCACTCGGCCCACACGAAGCGCACAGCCGACGACCCCCACCTGTAGCCCGAACGGAACCCCCCGAACCGATCACCGAACGGGAACCCCCACCGGACCGATCCCCGCGAACCGGACCGGAGGGGCCGTGCCGGTATGTCCGCGCGCAGCTCGGCCGACCACGACGGACGTACACCCAACACCGGCCAGGCCACACACGCGAGCACGGACATACCGGCACGGCCCCGCCCCACAACCGGACCGAAGGCGGAGGACAGCAACCCCCGCACTCCCGCACTCCCGCACCCCCGCACCCCCGCACCCCCGCACCCCCGCACCCCCGCACCCCCGCGAGAAACCGCATACCGGACACAAAAATTCGGGCACCGAACGTAATCCAGCCAAAGTGAGTTCACCGACCTGACATGTCCCTGCCCTGAATGGCACCCTTCCCTCACCAGGCGCACGCGCGCTCACGCGTGGGCGGCTCCCGCGCACAACGCCGTGCGTGACGCACGGCACCACGGCGCACAGCACCACCCGCGTCACCGCACCACCAAGCTCACGTACCACGTACTGCCTGCTCCGCCCCGGACGGTCACCGCCGTCCGGTCGCCCCCTGGCCGCTGGACCAGCGGCCGCGCAGAAGGAGTCCGTGTTGAGCAACTCCCCCACACCCCGCAGACGTTCCGCCCGCCGGCAGGCCACCGCCGTCGGCACCTTCACGGCCGTAGCCGCCCTCCTCGGCATGGCCGTCCAGGCGGGCACCGCGTCAGCCGACAACCCGGCCTCGGGCACCAAGGTCGACACCGGCGCCCTGCCCATGAAGCTCTCCCCGTCCCAGCGCGCCGAGCTGATACGCGAGGCGGACACGAGCACGGCCGCCACCGCCGACACGCTCGGCCTCAGCGCCAAGGAGAAGCTCGTCGTCCGCGACGTCGTCAAGGACCGCGACGGCACGACGCACACCCGCTACGAGCGCACCTACGCCGGACTTCCGGTCCTCGGCGGCGACATGGTGGTCGCCACCGACAAGAGCGGCAAGGTGACGGACGTCAACCGCGCCTCCAAGGCCAAGCTCGCCGGGACGGACACCGGGGCCGAGGTGAAGCCGGCGGCCGCCGAGAAGCAGGCGCTCGGCGCGGCCAAGTCGGAGAAGTCCACGAAGACCAAGGCGTCCCAGGAGCCGCGCAAGGTCGTGTGGTTGGTCGACACCAAGGGCGGCGCCCCCGTCATCGCGTACGAGACGGTGATCGGCGGGCTGCAGAAGGACGGCACGCCGAACGAGCTGCACGTCATCACGGACGCGACGACCGGCAAGAAGCTGCGGCAGTGGCAGGCCGTGCACAGCGGCACCGGCAACACGATGTACAGCGGCCAGGTCACGCTCGGCACGGCCCAGTCGGGCTCGCGGTACACCCTGTCGGACACCCAGCGCGGCAACCACCGCACGTACAACCTGAACCGCGGCACGTCCGGCACGGGCACGCTGTTCAGCGGCCCGGACGACGTGTGGGGCAACGGGCAGCCGTCCAACGCGGAGACCGCGGGCGCGGACGCGCACTACGGCGCGGCCCTCACCTGGGACTACTACAAGGGCGTGCACGGCCGCAACGGCATCCGCGGCGACGGGGTCGGCGCGAGCTCGCGCGTGCACTACGGCAACAACTACTCCAACGCGTTCTGGCAGAACGGCTGCTTCTGCATGACGTACGGCGACGGAGCGGGCAACGCCAAGCCGCTCACGTCGATCGACGTGGCCGCGCACGAGATGACCCACGGCGTCACGTCGGCCACGGGCAACATGCAGTACAGCCGCGAGCCGGGCGGCCTGAACGAGGCGACCAGCGACATCTTCGCCGCCGCCGTCGAGTTCAACGCCAAGAACCCGAACGACGTGGGCGACTACCTGGTGGGCGAGAAGATCGACATCCGGGGCAACGGCACGCCGCTGCGCTACATGGACAAGCCGTCCAAGGACGGCCGTTCGCTCGACTACTGGAGCAGCAGCGCGGGCAACGTGGACGTGCACTACTCCTCGGGCATCGCCAACCACTTCTTCTACCTGCTCAGCGAGGGCAGCGGGAAGAAGGTCGTGAACGGCGTCTCCTACGACTCGCCGACGTACGACAACAAGCCCGTGACCGGAATCGGTATCGACAAGGCCGCCAAGATCTGGTTCAGGGCACTCACCACGAAGTTCAACACGACCACCAACTACGCGGCGGCACGCACCGGCACGCTCGCGGCGGCGAGCGAGCTGTTCGGCGGCACGGGCAGCGCGGAGTACAAGGCGGTGGCGAACGCCTGGGCCGCGGTGAACGTCGGCGCCCGGCCGTAGCCGACACCGCAGCCGTGACGCCGTGGCAACGAGGCGGCAGCCACACCGCGCCCCCTCACGAGGCCACGGCCACAGCACGACCCGACACCTCACGAGGCCACGGCCACAACACGACCCGACACCTCACGAGGCGGTAGCCACACCACAGCGGTCGTGAGACTGAGCCGCCCCGGGCAACGCTTTCCCGCCAACTGCCCGGGGCGGACCCCTCCCTTCACCCGCTGTTCGCATTGCGGACCTTGACCTTCGGCCAACGAACTTCTTTTGGCCAACATTCAATCAAGGCCCTGACATGCACCTGCCCCAAATGGCACGCTTCCCCCGCACGGCACACCAGTTACATCCCGCACAGCACTTTTCGGCCCGGGTGGTCCCCCATGCCACCCGGGCTCCCCCACACAAGGAGCTTGCGTGACCCCCCACATATCGAGGAAGCGTTCCACCCTGGTCATCGCCACAGCAGTCGCAGCCGGAGCGCTGCTCACCGCCGGACTGACCACCGGCGCCTCCGCACAGCCGGACGTCGGCGCCACCGAGGCCGACGCCCCCGCCGCCTCCCCCATGCAGCTCTCCGCCTCCGTCCGCACGGGCCTCATCAAGGACGCGGAGACGAAGACCGCGGCCACCGCCGAGAAGATCGGCCTCGGCGCCAAGGAGAAGCTGGTCGTCCGCGACGTCGTCAAGGACCGCGACGGCACGACGCACACCCGCTACGAGCGCACCTACGCCGGGCTCCCCGTCCTCGGCGGCGACCTGGTCGTGCACACGGCCAGGAGCGGCGCGGTCACGGGCGTCAGCAAGGCCACCAAGGCCACTGTGAAGGTCAAGTCGACCAGCGCGAAGCTCGCGCCGAAGGCGGTCGCGAAGGCCGCGGAGTCGACGGCGGCGAAGACCGGCGAGACGAAGAAGGCGGACGCGGAAGCGCCGCGCAAGGTCGTCTGGGCGGCCGAGGGCAAGCCGGCCCTGGCCTTCGAGACGGTCGTCACGGGCACGCAGAAGGACGGCACTCCGAGCGAGCTGCACGTCATCACGGACGCGGCCACCGGCAAGAAGCTGTTCCAGTACCAGGCCGTCGAGAACGGCAAGGGCCACAGCCAGTACAGCGGTGACGTCGAGGTCGGCTCCACCAAGTCGGGCAGCGGCTTCACGCTGACCGACGGCGGGCGCGGCGGCCACAAGACGCTCGACCTGAACCACGGCTCCAGCGGCGGCAAGCTGTACACCGACGCGGACGACACCTGGGGCACCGGCAAGCCGGCCGACACCCAGACCGCGGCCGTCGACGCCGCCTACGGCGCCGGTCTCACCTGGGACTACTACAAGGACGTGCACGGCCGCAGCGGCATCAAGGGCGACGGCAAGGGCGCCACGTCCCGCGTGCACTACGGCAACAACTACGTCAACGCCTTCTGGCAGGACTCCTGCTTCTGCATGACGTACGGCGACGGCGAGGGCAACGCCAAGCCGCTCACGTCCATCGACGTGGCCGCGCACGAGATGACCCACGGCGTCACCTCGGCGACCGGCAACATGCAGTACAGCGGCGAGTCCGGCGGCCTGAACGAGGCGACCAGCGACATCTTCGCCGCCGCCGTCGAGTTCAAGGCGAACAACGCCCAGGACCAGGGCGACTACCTGGTCGGCGAGAAGATCGACATCAACGGCGACGGCACTCCGCTGCGCTACATGGACAAGCCCTCCAAGGACGGCAACTCCCTGGACTACTGGGACTCCAACGCCGGCAACGTCGACGTGCACTACTCGTCCGGCATCGCCAACCACTTCTTCTACCTGCTGAGCGAGGGCAGCGGCGCGAAGGAGATCAACGGGGTCAAGTACGACAGCCCGACCAAGGACGGCTCCAAGGTCGAGGGCATCGGGCGTGAGAAGGCCGAGAAGATCTGGTTCAAGGCGCTCACCACGTACTTCACCACGACGACGGATTACGCGCAGGCGCGCGAGGACACGGTCAAGGCCGCGGGTGACCTGTACGGGGCCGGGTCCGCCGAGGTGAAGGCCGTGGAGGCGGCCTGGACCGGCGTGAACGTCAAGTGAGCCGGCCCCTGGGCCTGTAGAGCCGGGCGGCACCCGGGGGAGATGTCCCCCCGGGTGCCGCCCGCACCACGTCGTTCTTCCCTGCGGGTCCGCTGTGGCTTGGCGCGCCCACGCGGCGGGGCCGCGAATCGACCAGCCCCGCGCCCTTTGCAGGGGCGCCTCGTCGGCCCGCACCCGCAGTCACCGCATCAGGACGCCCGCTCCCTCCCCCGTCCCCTCCATCGGCACCGCCACCAAGCCCATTTCCGCGCCGTCCGCCAGCAGCCGATGAGTCGGCAGGACTCGGACCGTGTAGCCGAACGGGCCCGTGCGGTCCAAGGACAGAGGGCCCTCGTAGAGGAGGCGGCCCTCGGGGTCGGGGCCGCTCGCGGGCTTCAGGGGGACCGGGGTCGCGTCGGTGATGTGGTCCTCGGGGTCGACGCGGCCCGCGATGGCCTGGACCTCGACGTCGTCGGGGGTGAGGTCGCCGAGGTGGACGCGGGCGCGCAGGGAGAGCGTGGCGCCCAGTTCGGCGGTGGCGCCGACGGCGGAGACCTCCACGTGATCGAAGGCCACGCCGGGCCAGGCGGCGCGGACGCGGGACTTCCAGGCGGCGAGCGAAGCGGCGGCGTCCGGCGTGAGCACGCGGTGGGCGCGGGCGGCGGGGGCGTACAGACGCTCCACGTACTCGCGCACCATGCGGCCCGCGAGCACCTTCGGGCCGAGCCGGGTGAGGGTCCTGCGGACCATCTCGATCCAGCGGTCGGGCAGGCCGCCGGGGCCGTGCTCGTAGAAGCGGGGGGCGATGCGGCGCTCCAGGAGGTCGTAGAGCGCGGCGGCCTCCAGGTCGTCGCGGCGGTGGTCGTCGGTGGCGGTGCCGTCGGCGGTGGGGATGGCCCAGCCGAAGTCGGGCTCGAACCACTCGTCCCACCAGCCGTCGAGGACGGACAGGTTGAGGCAGCCGTTGAGTGCGGCCTTCATGCCGGAGGTGCCGCAGGCCTCCAGGGGGCGCAGCGGGTTGTTGAGCCAGACGTCGCAGCCCGCGTACAGCTTCTGCGCCATCGCCATGCCGTAGTCGGGCAGGAACACGATGCGGTGGCGCACGCGCGGGTCGTCGGTGAAGCGCACCAGGTCCTGGATGAGCCGCTTGCCGCCGTCGTCGGCGGGGTGCGCCTTGCCCGCGACGACGATCTGCACGGGCCGTTCGGGGTGGCACAGGAGCTCCATCAGGCGGTCGCGGTCGCGCAGCATCAGGGTCAGGCGTTTGTACGAGGGGACGCGGCGGGCGAAGCCGATGGTGAGGACGTCGGGGTCGAGGACCTCGTCGATCCAGCCGAGCTCGGCGGTGGCGGCGCCGCGCTGGCGCCAGGAGAGGTGCAGGCGCCGCCGGACCTCGTCGACGAGCTGGGCGCGCAGTTCGCGGCGCAGCAGCCAGATGTCGCCGTCCTGGATGTCGGCGACGGCGTCCCAGCGTTCGGAGCCGCCGACGGACAGGGCCTGGTCGGTGCGGTCCCTGCCGATCTGGCGGGCGCCGAGCCGGATCACCTCGGGGGCCGCCCAGGTCGGGGCGTGCACGCCGTTGGTGACGGAGGTGATGGGCACCTCCTCGGCGTCGAAGCCGGGCCACAGGCCCTGGAACATCTCCCGGCTGACCTTGCCGTGCAGGGTGGAGACGCCGTTGGCGTGGCGGCCGAGGCGCAGGCCCATGACGGCCATGTTGAAGAGGTTGGGCTCGCCGCCGGGGTAGGTCTCCATGCCGAGGCGCAGAATGAACTCGACGTCGATGCGGGGCAGTTCGGCGTCGGGGCCGAAGTGGTGGGCGACCAGTTCGCGGTCGAAGCGGTCGATGCCCGCGGGCACGGGGGTGTGGGTGGTGAAGACGGTGCCGCCGCGCACGGCCTCCAGGGCCGCGTCGAAGCCGAGTCCGTCGGCGACGTGTTCGTGGACGCGCTCCAGGCCGAGGAATCCGGCGTGGCCCTCGTTGGTGTGGAAGACCTCGGGTCCGGTGTGCCCGGTGATCCCGCAGTAGGCGCGGACGGCCCGGACGCCGCCGATGCCGAGCAGCATCTCCTGGAGGAGGCGGTGCTCGCTGCCGCCGCCGTAGAGCCGGTCGGTCACCTCGCGGGCGGCGGGGTCGTTCTCCTCGACGTCGGAGTCGAGCAGGAGCAGCGGTACGCGGCCGACCCGGGCCTGCCAGACGTGCGCCCGCAGGTCGCGGCCGCCGGGCAGGGCGAGCCGTATCACCGCGGGGGTGCCGTCGGGGTCGCGGAGCAGGGTGAGGGGCAGCTCGTTGGGGTCGAGCACGGGGTAGTGCTCCTGCTGCCAGCCGTCACGGGTGAGGGACTGCCGGAAGTAGCCGTGGCGGTAGAGCAGTCCGACGCCGATCAGCGGGACGCCGAGGTCGCTCGCGGCCTTCAGGTGGTCGCCGGCGAGGATGCCGAGGCCGCCGGAGTACTGCGGCAGGGCGGCGGTGACGCCGAACTCGGGTGAGAAGTAGGCGATGGCGCCGGGCAGTTCGCCGCCGGTCTCGCGCTGTCGCTGCTGGTACCAGCGCTCCCCGGTGATGTAGTCGCGCAGGTCGTCGGCGGCCTCGCCGAGGCGCCGCAGGAAGCTGTCGTCGGTGGCGAGCGCGGTGAGGCGCGCGGACGGCACCGAGCCGAGCAGCCGCACGGGGTCGCCGCCCGCGGCCTCCCACAGGGCCGGGTCGACGTCGCGGAACAGGTCGCGGGTCGCTGGGTGCCAGGACCAGCGCAGATTGCGGGCGAGCTCGGCGAGCGGGCCGAGCGGGGCGGGCAGGACGGGACGTACGGTGAATCGACGGATGGCTTTCACGGGGCACCTCTGTCGGAAAGGCGTACGTGACGTTTTCGGCGTATCGAAGGTAGCGGCGCGGGGGCCCGGCAGCCACGGCGCACGGGCGCCCGAGGCGCCCCATTTTGTCGTGGACCTGCCGCGCCGAGGGGGTCGGAGTGGGGATAACGTGACCCCCGGTCACGAGAGTTCACGCGGTCACAGGGGGTACGGGGCGGATGATCGGCCAGCTGCGGGAGTCGTCACCACGCCGGATCGGTCCGTACGAGACGCTGGCGCGGCTCGGCGCGGGCGGCATGGGCGAGGTGTTCCTGGCGCGGCCCCTGGAGGTGTCCGCGTACGGGCCCGGGGACCTGGTCGCCGTCAAGGCCATCCGCAACGAGCTGGCGACGGACGCGGTGTTCCGGCGCCGCTTCCGGCGGGAGGCCGAGGTGGCCGCCGCGATCAGCGACCCGTACGTGGCGCGCCTGGTCGGCAGCGACACCGACGCCGAACAGCCGTGGCTGGCCACGGAGTACGTCGTCGGCCCCACCCTCGCCGAGGCCGTGCGCGGCCACGGACCGCTGCCCGCGGGCGCCGTCGCCTCCCTCGGCGAGGGCATGGCCCGGGCCCTGGCCGCGGTGCACGGGGCGGGAGCACTGCACCGCGACCTCAAGCCCGCGAACGTCCTGCTCGCCGTCGACGGGCCCAAGGTGATCGACTTCGGTGTGGCCCGGGTGCAGGCGGCGTCCACGATGACGTCGACGGGGCTGCTCGTGGGCACGCCCGGATTCATGTCGCCCGAGCACGTGGCGGGCGGCAGACACGTGGTGGCCGCCTCCGACGTCTTCTGCCTCGCGTCCGTGCTCACCTACGCGGTGACCGGGCGCGACCCGTTCGGGGACGGTCCGGTGGCGGCCGTCCTGTACCGGGTCTCGCAGGCCGAGACCGACCTCTCCGGCATGCCCGGCGAGCTGCGGTCGGTGCTCGCGGCCTGCCTCGTGCGCGACCCCGACGAACGGCCCGCGCCCGCCGACCTCGTCGAGCGCTTCGGCGCCCTCCGGGAGGCGGCCACCGCGCCCGAGTGGCCCGAGCCCGTCCACGCCCGGATATCCGAGGCGCGGCGGGACGTGGAGCAACTGTGCGCTGCGGGGCGGCCGTTGCTGCCGGTGCCGGTGTGGCCGGACGCGGCGGCCGGGGCGGGGCATCCGGCGACGGCGCAGGACGGGCCCGCGACGGCGCCGGGGCAGGGCGGTGCCGGGCAGGGGGCGGCCGGGTCGGGGCGCGGTCCCGGCGGCGCCCACCAGCTGCCGACGATGAGCGGCTCCGCGCCACCCGTACCGGGGGACGGCGCACCCGCCCCCCGCTCCCGGCGTCGCCGCCGTGCCGTCCTCGGTGTCGTCGCCGTCGGCGTGGTGGCGGCGGCGCTCGGCGGGGTGCTCGCGGTGTGGGGCCCGGGGACGTCGGACGCGGGCGGGAGCGGTGGCGGGAGCGGGAGCGCCGGGCGGCCCGGCGGCGGCGCGGGGTCCGGCTGGGTGGAGCCCGGTCCGAAGGACCCCGCGGCCGTCAGGAAGCTGATCGCGCGGGCCGAGGTGAGCGGCGGCGGCACGGCGGACGCCTCGGGTGTGGTGCCGCAGATCGCGACCCAGCGCCCCCAGGACTGGAAGCCCTGGCGCGGCAGGCTCAGCCACGCGCCGATGGGCTGCTCCGCCGACACCCGCGCCCTCGTGTGCCTGCTCACGAACGGCACGTACGAGGCCGTGCGGACCAGCGACGGCAAGCGCCTGTGGACGTCCGGGAAGGTCGATCCGGAGAGCGGCCTCGACGAGGCGTACTACGGGCCGAGCGGGTCCTTCTTCATGCCCGGCGACC
The DNA here is from genome assembly GCF_030388665.1 of Streptomyces flavofungini. Lineage (NCBI taxonomy): Bacteria > Bacillati > Actinomycetota > Actinomycetes > Kitasatosporales > Streptomycetaceae > Streptomyces > Streptomyces flavofungini. Next base: position 2,885,254 of record NZ_CP128846.1, read on the forward strand.
GGCTCGAACCGGGCGTCAGGGGCGGCAAGGCGGCCATCGCCCGCGACGGCGTCCTGCACCTGCGCGACTCCACCACGGGCAAGGTGCTGTGGAAGGCCGAACCCCCGGACGGGCGGCGCGTGTTCAGCAAGGGCGCGCTCCTCGACGACGACGTGGTGGTGGTCGGCGCGGAGGTGCCGTACGTCCAGGAGGACGATCCGGCGCCGTCCCTGCACGCGTACGACGCCGCCACGGGCCGCCCCCTCTGGGAGAAGCCGCTCGGGGAGGCCCCGCGGGCCAAGGCGGACCTCAACCGGTACACGGTGCGGGCCCTGCGCGACGGGGTCGTCTACGCCGACCAGAAGGAGGGCCTGGCCGCGTACGACGCGAAGACCGGTGACCTCCTCGGCCAGTCCACGGACACGTGCGGCGTGGTGCTCGCGACCGCGAAGGCGGTGCTGTGCGCCGCCGACGACGAGAGCGGCGGCGCGGCGCGCACGGCGATGCTGCGCCTGGCGCCGCGCACCCTCAAGAGGATGGAGGGCAAGCTGCCGTACCCGTCGCCGCAGGGCGACGGCCCCGCGCCCTTCGTGTCCGCCGCGGACGACGCCGTCGCGGTGGTCAAGGACGCGGGCCGGGTCCTGGTGCACGACGTGCGCACGGGGAAGTCCCTGTACGCCGAGCGGACGCCGAAGGGCAACGTCCCGCCGTCGGCGCCGCTCATCCTCGGCAAGCGCGTCGTCTACGCCGGCAACGAGGCGCTGTACGCGCTTCCGCTCGGCGACGGCGGCGGCAAGGCCACCCGCCTCCCGGTGCCGGGCGCGCCCGGCGACCGCCCCGAGCCGCCGCCGAACGCGGCCGGCACGGTCATCTCCGAGACGCTGCGCCCGCCGACCGTCCTGGCCCTCGGCGGGGTCGCGCACATCGTGTACGACGAGGGCAGGATCTCGTCGGTGGCCATTCCCTAGCGGGCCCTCTCCCTCCGCCGCCCCTCACCTGTCACCCGCCCTCGCCCCTTCGCCCTTCAACGCCCCGCCGACCCGAGGAGCCCCATGCTCGCCCCCCTCCCCCCGGGCACCCCCCGCCGCATCGGCCCGCACACCCTGCTCGCCAGGATCGGCGCGGGCGGCATGGGCGAGGTGTTCCTGGCCCGCCGGGACGGCCAGCTCGGCCGGGGCGGGCGGCCGGGACGGGCGGCGGAACGGGGCGCGCCCGCGCTGGTCGCGGTGAAGGTGGTGCGGCAGGACCTGGACCTCGACGACGCGTTCCGGGCGCGCTTCCGGCGGGAGATCGCCGCGGCCCGCGCCGTCACGGGCCCGTTCACCGCGGCCCTCGTGGACGCCGACGCGGACGCCGAACGCCCCTGGCTCGCCACGGAGTACATAGCGGGTCCGTCCCTGGCCGACGTGGTCGAGCGCTGCGGTCCGCTGCCCGTGCCCGCGGTGCGCGCGCTGGGTGCCGCGCTGGCCCGCGCGCTCACGACCGTGCACGGGGCCCGGGTGCTGCACCGGGACCTGAAGCCGGGCAACGTCCTGCTCGCGCCGGAGGGGCCGCGCCTGATCGACTTCGGCATCGCCCAGGCCTTCGAGGCGACGGCGCTGACGATGACGGGCGTCCTGGTGGGCACACCGGGCTTCCTCGCGCCGGAGCAGATCGAGGGCTCGCACGCGGTGGTCCCCGCATCGGACGTGTTCTCGCTCGGCGCGGTCCTGTGCCACGCGGCGACGGGACGGGGCCCCTTCGACGACCCGGAGGCGGCCGCCGTCGTCTTCCGCATCGTGCGGGGCGAAGCCGACCTCACCGGCGTACCGCCCGAGCTGCGCGGCACCCTCGCCGCGTGCCTGGACCCGGCCCCGGAGAACCGCCCCACCCCGGAAGCCCTGGCCACCGCCCTGTCAGAACCCGGGACCGGCACACCCCCGAGCCCGTCGCCTGTCCCGTCACCTTCCCCGTCGCCTTCCCCACCGCCTTCTTCGTCGCCTCCCCCGCCACCTCCCCCGTCGCCTTCGTCATCGCCTCCTTCATCGCCTCCTTCATCGCCTTCTTCATCGCCTTCTTCATCGCCTTCTTCACCCAGTTCCTCCTTCCCCTGGCCCGCCGACGTCCTGTCGCTCTTCGCCGAGTACCGGGAGGCCGTGGCGAGCAGCGAACGCGCCCACGACCAGGGCGGTTTCGCCGACGCCGCGACCACGGCGGGCGGCGCGGGCCCCCGGCTGCGGGCCGAGCCGTCCCCCACGCTCGGCGGGGCCCCGGCACCGGACCCTCAACCGGCGGCGGCCACGCCCCCGCGCGGCCGTCGGCGGCTGTGGGTCCTCGCGGCGGCGCTCACCACGGCCGGGCTCGCGGTGGCCGCCGTGACGCTGCCGGACGCGCTGCGGGACAGCCCCGGCGACGACCCGTCGAGGAAGGCGCCGAGCGCCCCTCGGGTCGCGGCCGACCGGGTGGTCACCGCGTACGGGAACCAGGACCACTCCGGCGAGTTCGGCCCGTCGGCGGCCGACCGTGCCGAGCGCCCGGACGACTGGCGGTTCTGGTCCCGCGAGCGGTCCCGCGGCATGGACGGCATGGGGAAGGGCTGCGTCCTGGCCGGGGGCACCCTCGTGTGCCGGGACGGGCGCGGTGCCGCGCGGGCCCTGGACGCGGCCACGGGTGCCGACCGCTGGTCGACGCGCGGCTTTCCCGGCGCGCCGAGCGGCACCCAGGAGGTCCCTCCCGAGGCCGACGCCGAGCGGGTCTACGTCCCCGGCGAGCGGGGCGTCAGCGCGCTCGGCGTGCAGCGGGGCGAGGTGGTCTGGCGGCACAGGACGCCCCGGTACGCGGGCCTGATCGCGATGACGCACGCCCAAGGGGTGGTGTACACGGTCGAGTTCAACCTCGACGGCGCTCCGGACCCGTACACCTCCACCGTGCGGGCCAGGAACGCCGTGACGGGCGACCAGCTCTGGCGGACCACGATCGAGGGCAAGCCCCAGGGCACACCGCTCGTCCGGGACGGCGTGCTCTACACCGCCCTGGAGAACGGCGGTGTGGTCGCGCTGTCCGCCGAGGACGGCGACCGGACCGCCCGGGTCACCGAGCCGCGCTGCGACAGCCTCCTCGGCCATCGCGACGCGGTGGTGTGCTGGTCCCGGACGGAGGGCGGGGTGCGGGTCCTCGACGGGGACACGCTCGCCGTGCGCCGGACCATCGGGGCGGGCAAGCCGCTCGCCCCGCCGGTCGTGGGGTCCGCCGACGTCCTGGTCATCGCCCATTCCCCGCGCCCGCGGACCCCCAACCGCCTGACGGGCTACGCCTGGCGGTCGGGGAAGAGGCTCTGGGACCTGCCCGCGGGCGGTGACGCCACCGCGCTCGCCCTGGCGAAGGACCGGGTGTTCGTCGCGAACTCGCACGACGTCCGCGGCGTTCCGCTCGACGGCGACGCGGAGCGGGTCACCACCTGGTCGATCCCCTACTCCGCCACGGGCCCGGAACCCAAGACGCTGTACACGCCCCTGTTCCTGGGCGGCACGGTGTTCGCCGAGTCCGGCAAGGGGCCGATCGTCTCGGGCCGGGTCCTGTGAGCCCGCTCGCTCACCGGTCCTCGGGGTACCAGCGCAGTTCGACGGAGTTGCCGTCCGGGTCCTTCACGTAGATCGACTGGGCGTCGCCCCGGGCGCCGAACCGGCCGACCGGGCCCTCGGTGACGGTGAAGGTGCCGGAGTCGATGACCTCCTGCCAGTCCAGGGGCTCCACGACCAGGCAGATGTGGTCGACGTTGGACTCACCGCGCTCGCCGGAGACCAGGTCGATGATGGTCACCGCGCTGACCCGCGCCGAGGGGAAGGGGACCTTCCCGGCGCGCCACTCCTCGACCCGGACGGGTTCCAGGCCGAGGGTGCCGCAGTAGAAGTCCAGGGCGCGCTCGACGTCCCCGACGTTCAGGACGAGGTGGTCGAAGTCCTTGACGCGCACGGCTCTTTGCTCTGTGGTCACTGCTGTCCTTCCTCAGGTGCGGGAGCTACCGGCGGGAACGGTACCTCGGCGAGCACCGGAACCAGCCAGGTCTCCTCGTAGTCCAGATGTTCCGTCAGGTCCGCGGCGAGCCGGTCGAACTCGGCGAGGAACCGGGCGGGCTCGGCCGCGGCGAGGTCGGCGAGCAGCCCGACCAAGTTCTCCTTGAGCCGGGCGATGGCGCGGTGCTCCTCGCCGAGGCGGTCGAGGGCGGGCCTGAGCTGTGGGTGGTGCGCGGCGACGCCGGGGAGGACGTGGTCGTCCTCGCTGGTGTGGTGGAAGGTCAGCGCGTCGCAGAACTCCAGGCAGCGCTGCCTGATCTGCAGGCCGATGCCGGGCGCGGGCGGGCGGCCGGGGCCCTGGTGGGCGGCGCGCTCGGCGAAGTGGGCCGCGGCCTCGGCGCGCAGCTGGACCAGCTGGTCGCGCAGCCAGTCGTGCACTTCGAGGAGCTTGTCGGCGAGGGTGTGGATCTCCCGGGGGGCCTGCGGCGCGGGTGTGGGCGTGCTGGTGGGCGTGGGCATGTGGAAGGGGTTCTCCAGACGGGTGTGTGCGCGGCGACGAGACCGCGAAAAGGAAGCGGGAAGGGAGAAGGGAAACGAGGGAACGCAAGGGAGAGCAGGGGAAAGCGAGGGAAAGCGAGGGAAAGCAAGGAAAGAGGGGGGTGCGCGGAGCGCGCTCAGGCTCGAAGGGCCCGGAGCGCGGGCACGGTCACGTCGAGGACGTCGTGCCGACGCGCGGCGAGGTGAAGTGATCAGTACACAAGGTCATGTCCCTTGGTGCGGGTGCTCGCCCGGTCACCGGCCCGCCCACTGCTCTTCGGCCGGTGCCACGCGGCACCCACTCATTAGAGACGGCGCTGCCGCGTGCTGTCAACGCGGTTGCGGACGCCTGCCGAGACCCTGCCACCGCTTCGGCCCCGGGGGGGCGGTCGGGTCGGTGGGCCCGGGTCGGGTCGGCACCCGCCCGCTCCCCCGCCGGAGTCCGGACTGCGGCGGGGGGCCGGAGCGGGTTGCCGCCCAGGGCCCTGACGTGATCTTCCCGAATCCCCAAACCCCAAGTCAATCCTCGCAATTGCTCGTAGGAACCCAAGCTCAAGCTTGGATGTGGGGCGCTTTGATCATGCTTCGTGCCATTAACACCCGTTCCACCCCCTGGTGCGGCCTTGTCGCGCCTTCTGCGGGCACGAGACGCTGCGGGGGACGGCGCCGCCGAACCACCGTGCCCGCGGACGCGCGCGCACCCCGGCGGGATCTGTCGTCGGACCCAGGGGAGGGAATCCAGTCATGGCCGCACCACGGGCAAGACACCTACGCATCAAGGGAGTTCTGGCGGCCGCCGTCACGGCGGCAGCGCTCTCGATCGTCCCGAACACCGCGCACGGCGCGCCCTCGGGACCCGACACGCCCACCGGCCGGGGGGCTGCCCGGCAGGGCTACGTCGTGACGCTCGCGCCGGGCACGGCTGCCGCGTCCGACGCGGGCCGTGACCTCGCCGAGCGGTACGGGGCGAACATCGACCGCACGTACAGCGCGGCGCTCAACGGCTTCGCCGTGCGGGCGGACACCGCTCAGGCGGCCCGGCTGGCGGCCGACCCGGCGGTCGCGTCCGTCGTCCCGGACACCCGCGTGCGCACGGGCGCCCGGCAGCAGAACCCGCCGTCCTGGGGCCTGGACCGCATCGACCAGAAGCGGCTGCCGCTCGACAAGTCGTACTCCGCGCCGCGGCGTGCGGGCGCGGGCGTCACGGTGTACGTCATCGACACCGGCGTGCGCACCTCGCACCGCGACTTCGGCGGGCGGGCCCGCTCCGGGCGGGACTTCGTGCAGAACGACGGGGTCGCGCAGGACGGCAACGGCCACGGCACGCACGTGGCCGCGACGGTCGCGGGCACCAAGTACGGCGTCGCGAAGAAGGCGAAGGTCGTGGCGGTGCGGGTGCTCGACGACGAGGGCAGCGGCACCCTCGCCCAGGTCCTCGCGGGCATCGACTGGGTGACCCGGCACGCGCGGGGGCCCGCGGTGGCCAACCTCAGCCTGGGCGGCCCGCCCAACGCCCAACTCGACGCCGCTGTGCGCACGTCCATAGCCTCGGGCGTCACGTACACGGTCGCGGCGGGCAACGAGAACGAGCCCGTGAGCCGGTCCTCGCCGGCCCGCGTCAAGCAGGCCCTGACGGTCGGCGCCACCGACCGCCGCGACGCCCGCGCCGGATTCTCCAACCGGGGCGCGGGCCTGGACCTGTTCGCACCCGGAGTGGCGATCCGGTCCGCGTCGATCAGGAGCAACACCGCCTCCACGGTCTCCTCCGGTACGTCGATGGCGGCGCCGCACGTCGCGGGCGCGGCCGCGCTGTATCTCTCCGGACACCCCTCGGCGCGGCCCGCCGATGTCGCCAAGGCGCTCGTCGCGCGCTCCGTGAAGGGCCGCGTGTCCGGCCCGGGCGCCGGGTCGCCGAACCGGTTGCTCCAGGTGAGCGGCCTGTAGGCGGCCCATGTCGAACCGGTGGCACTGGTGACGCACCGTCAGGGAACCGGCCCCGCCCACCCGGGCGGGGCCGGTTCCGTGCCTCGGGGCGCGGGCCCGTGGAGCGGCTGGTCTTGTGCCTGCCGTTACGCGCGAGTAGTTAACAAAGCGCCGGATTGCCCACCCGAGGAGCGTGGGAAGGCTCCTCCGGTACGCGCTCGCACACGCCTCCGGGCCCGGTGCGGGCGCACCAGCGGAACCCCTCCACGACTCATCTCCGCCCACTCGAACGCGGAACAGGAGCGGTCATGCCTCAACCCCGTAAGGCCTCAAGGGAGTTCACCGTCCGACCGCGCACCGGACGCATCCCCGTCCTTGACGTGGCACCGGTCGTGCACGGCGGGCGCGCCCCCGCCAAAGCCGTCGTCGGCGAGACGTTCCAGGTCACCGCCACCCTCTTCCGCGAAGGCCACGACGCGGTGGGCGGCAACGTCGTGCTGCGGGACCCCTCGGGGCACCCAGGACCCTGGACCCCGATGCGGGAGCTGGCGCCGGGCACCGACCGGTGGGGCGCGCGGGTCACGCCCGACCGGGAGGGTGAGTGGACCTTCGCCGTGGAGGCGTGGGGCGATCCGGTGACGACCTGGCGGCACCACGCGGGGATCAAGATACCCGCGGGCATCGACACCGAGCTGGTCCTGGAGGAGGGCGCCCGGCTGTACGAACGCGCCGCCGCGGAGCTGCCCACACCCCCGGCCACCACCGCGACCACGGCCACCACGCCCGCCCCCGCCGCGGACGCGCCCCCCGCCCCCGCCGAGATCCTCCGCACCGCCGCAGCCGCCCTGCGCGACCGCACCCGCAGGCCCGCCGCCAGGCTCGCCGCCGCCCTCACCCCCGAGGTGGACGCCGTCCTCGCCCGGCACCCACTGCGCGAGCCGCTGAGCTCCAGCGAGGAGTTCCCGCTCCGGGTGGACCGCGAGCGGGCGCTCTTCGGAGCCTGGTACGAGTTCTTCCCGCGCTCGGAGGGCGCCGTGGTCCGCGAGGGCGCCCCGCCCGTCAGCGGCACCTTCCGCACGGCCGCCGGGCGCCTGCCCGCCATCGCGGACATGGGCTTCGACGTCGTCTACCTGCCGCCGATCCACCCCATCGGCAGCACCTTCCGCAAGGGCCCGAACAACTCCCTCTCGGCCGGACCCCACGACGTCGGCGTGCCCTGGGCCATCGGCTCTCCGGAGGGCGGCCACGACGCCGTCCACCCGGACCTCGGCACCCTGGAGGACTTCGACGCGTTCGTGGGCGAGGCCGGACGGCTCGGCATGGAGGTGGCCCTGGACTTCGCGCTCCAGTGCTCGCCGGACCACCCGTGGGTGGACAAGCACCCCGACTGGTTCGCCCACCGGGCGGACGGCACCATCGCGTACGCGGAGAACCCGCCGAAGAAGTACCAGGACATCTATCCGCTGGCCTTCGACCGGGACCTGCCGGGCCTGGTGGCCGAGACCGTGCGGCTGCTGCGGTTCTGGATGGGGCACGGCGTGCGGGTCTTCCGCGTCGACAACCCGCACACCAAACCCGTCGTGTTCTGGGAGGAGGTGCTCGCCGAGATCCACCGCACCGACCCGGACGTGCTGTTCCTCGCGGAGGCCTTCACCCGCCCCGCGATGCTGCGCACCCTCGCGGCGATCGGCTTCCACCAGTCGTACACGTACTTCACCTGGCGCAACTCGAAGCAGGAACTCACCGACTATCTGAAGGAGTTGGCGGGTGAGACCGCGCATTTTCTGCGGCCCAACTTCTTCGTCAACACCCCTGACATCCTGCACGCCTACCTCCAGGACGGCGGGCGGCCCGCGTTCGCGGCGCGCGCGGTGCTCGCCGCGACGCTCTCGCCGACGTGGGGCATGTACAGCGGCTTCGAGCTGTGCGAGAACACCCCGGCACGCCCCGGCAGCGAGGAGTACCTGGACTCGGAGAAGTACCAGCTGCGCCCGCGCGACTGGGCGGCCGCCGAGCGCACGGGCACCACCATCGCGCCCCTGATCCGCACCCTGAACCGGGTCCGGCGCGCCAACCCGGCCCTCGCCACCCTCCGCGACCTGCACTTCCACGAGGTCGACAACGACTCGATGATCGCCTACTCCAAGTCGGCGTCGGGCACCGACGGTTCGAACACGGTTCTGGTGGTCGTCAACCTCGACCCCCACCACACCCAGGAAGCCACCGTCTCGTTGAACATGCCACAACTCGGGCTCCCCTGGCACGAGTCCGTGCCGGTGCGCGACGAGCTCACCGGCGAGACCTACCACTGGGGCAGGACCAACTACGTGCGCCTCGACCCGGCCCGGGCGCCCGCGCACGTGCTCGTCCTGCGACCGTCCTCACCGCAGATCGGAGGGTCACCCACAACATGATCTTCAACGAGCCCGTCCAGGACACCTTCGAGGACACGCCCCCCAAGGACCGCGACCCCGACTGGTTCAAACGCGCCGTCTTCTACGAAGTCCTCGTCCGCTCCTTCCAGGACAGCAACGGCGACGGCATCGGCGACCTCAAGGGCCTCACCGCCAAACTGGACTATCTGCAGTGGCTGGGGGTGGACTGCCTGTGGCTGCCGCCGTTCTTCAAGTCGCCGCTGCGCGACGGCGGCTACGACGTCTCCGACTACACCGCCGTCCTGCCCGAGTTCGGCGACCTCGCCGACTTCGTGGAGTTCGTGGACAGCGCGCACCAGCGCGGCATGCGCGTGATCATCGACTTCGTCATGAACCACACCAGCGACCAGCACCCGTGGTTCCAGGCGTCCCGCAACGACCCCGAGGGCCCCTACGGCGACTACTACGTCTGGGCGGACGACGACAAGCAATACCAGGACGCCCGCATCATCTTCGTCGACACCGAGGCTTCCAACTGGACCTTCGACCCCGTCCGCAAGCAGTACTACTGGCACCGCTTCTTCTCCCACCAGCCGGACCTCAACTTCGAGAACCCGGCCGTCCAGGAAGAGATCATCTCGGCCCTGCGGTTCTGGCTCGACCTCGGCATCGACGGCTTCCGCCTCGACGCCGTGCCCTACCTGTACGCGGAGGAGGGCACCAACTGCGAGAACCTGCCCCGCACCCACCACCTGCTCAAGCGCGTCCGCGCGGAGATCGACGCGCACTACCCCGACACGGTGCTGCTCGCCGAGGCCAACCAGTGGCCCGAGGACGTCGTCGACTACTTCGGCGACTTCGCCGAGGGCGGCGACGAGTGCCACATGGCGTTCCACTTCCCCGTCATGCCCCGCATCTTCATGGCGGTGCGGCGCGAGTCGCGCTACCCGGTCTCCGAGATCCTCGCCAAGACCCCGGCCATCCCCTCCGGCTGCCAGTGGGGCATCTTCCTGCGCAACCACGACGAGCTGACCCTGGAGATGGTCACCGACGAGGAGCGCGACTACATGTACGCGGAGTACGCCAAGGACCCGCGCATGCGCGCCAACATCGGCATCCGCCGCCGCCTCGCCCCGCTCCTGGACAACGACCGCAACCAGATCGAACTCTTCACCGCCCTGCTCCTGTCGCTGCCCGGATCACCGATCCTGTACTACGGCGACGAGATCGGCATGGGCGACAACATCTGGCTCGGCGACCGCGACGCCGTGCGCACCCCCATGCAGTGGACGCCCGACCGCAACGCGGGCTTCTCCTCCTGCGACCCGGGCCGGCTCTACCTCCCCACGATCATGGATCCGGTCTACGGCTACCAGGTCACGAACGTCGAGGCAGCCATGAGCAGCCCCTCCTCGCTGCTCCACTGGACCCGCCGCATGATCGAGATCCGCAAGCAGAACCCGGCCTTCGGCCTCGGCTCGTACACCGAACTGCCCTCCTCCAACCCGGCGGTGCTCGCCTTCCTGCGCGAGGCGCCCTCCACCGGCGAGGACGGCGACGACCTGGTGCTGTGCGTGCACAACTTCTCCCGCTTCGCCCAGCCCACCGAACTCGACCTGCAGGCCTTCAACGGCCGCCATCCCGTCGAACTCATCGGCGGGGTGCGCTTTCCGGCCATCGGTGAACTGCCGTACCTGCTGACCCTCGCGGGGCACGGGTTCTACTGGTTCCGGCTGCGCGACGACTCGGCGTAAGGTCACCGTGACGGCGGCGTGAGTCTGCCTCTCCCGGCGTGACCCACCCCGCTCTGGGCACTCGTACACGGCACGTCCCCGCTCGGCACCTTTCTCCGTACCTGACTTGTCCGCGCCGCGGAAAGGACGGGACATCATGTCGGAAGCCGCCATCCGCCCCAGTGCCGACCCCGGTGCGCTCCTCGCGTCCCTCGATCCGCTGCTGCGCGGCTGGCTGCCGCGCCAGCGCTGGTTCGCGGGCAAGGGCCGCCCGGTCACGGGCTTCGACCTGGTGGCGGCGACGGAACTGCTTCCGCCCGGCGCCGAGCAGGGGCTGCTGCACCTGCTCGTCCGCGTACGCCAGTCACTGCCGGGGGCCACCCCGGCGGCCGAACACGAACTGCCCTCCGACTGCTACCAATTGCTGCTCGGCGTGCGCACCGAACTCCCGCCCCGGCTCGCGCCCGCCCTGATCGGCCATGTGACCGGCGGCGCGCTGGCCGGGCGCACCGTGTACGAGGCGCTGCACGACCCGCGTACGGCCGGGCTGCTCCTGGAGCGGCTGCGGCTGCCGGGACGGCTCGGCGTGCTGCGGTTCCTGCGCGCCCGGGGGGACGGGGGCGCCGCCGGTTCCCAGGACCCGGCCGTCGCCGGGAACGCTCACGACATCGACATACCCTCGGGCCTCGTGCCCCGCGCGCTCGGCGTGGAACAGTCCAACTCCTCGCTCGTGTACGGAGATACGTTCATCCTGAAGCTGTTCCGGCGGGTGGTGCCCGGCGTCAACCCCGACCTGGAGCTGCCGCTCGCCCTCGCCGCGCAGGGCTGCCGCCGGGTGCCGCCGCCCGTCGCGTGGATGACGGCCGACGGCACGGACGGCGCGGACGAGCCGCTGGTCCTCGGGGTCCTCCAGCCGTACGTGGCCGGGGCGACGGACGGCTGGGAGCTGGCCCTCCAATTCCTCGCCAAGGGCGCCGACTTCAGCGCCGAGGCCCGCGCGCTCGGCCGCGCCACGGCCGAGGTGCACGCCGCCCTCGCCGCGGCGCTTCCCACCGTGACGCTCGGGCGGGCGCAGGTCGAGCTGCTCGCGCGGGGCATGGCGGAGCGCCTGGACGCCGCGGCGCAGGCGGTCCCCGCGCTGCGCCCGTACGCGCCCGCGCTGCACACCGCCTACGACGCGCTCGCCGACCTCGCCGCCGAGGGCGACACCCGCCTCGTGGCCCAGCGCGTCCACGGCGATCTGCATCTGGGCCAGTGCCTGCGCGCGCCGTCCGGCTCCTGGTCCCTCATCGACTTCGAGGGCGAGCCCGCGCGCCCGCTCGCCGAACGCCGCCTGCCGCAGCCGACCGCCCGCGACGTGGCGGGCATGCTCCGCTCCTTCGACTACGCCGCCCGCGTCTACCGCCCCTGGTCCCCGGAGTGGGCCGACACCTGCCGCGCGGCGTACTGCTCCGGCTACGCCGACGTCAGCGGCCGCGACCCCCGCACCTCGCCGGTGCTGCTGCGCGCCCACGAGACCGACAAGGCCGTGTACGAGGCCGTGTACGAGGCCCGCCACCGCCCGGACTGGCTGCCGGTGCCACTGACCGCCCTCGACCGGCTCGCCGCCGGTTCGGAGCGGGAGGGAGCCGCCGACCCCGGCACCGACGCCTCCCTCTGACCGCCCCGCCGCCCCGCCCCGCCGCGCACCCCCGCCCGCTGACAGGAGGCCGCCCCCCGTGACCCGCCGCCCCACCTCCCGCACCCCGTCGGACCACCCCGAACACGAGCCCGACAGCACGCCCGCGCAGCCGGATCCGGCGCGGTCGCCGAGGGCCCCGAAGACGTCCGCGTCAGCGCGCGCGGGCGAGCCGCCGAGCGCGGCCGAGAAGACCGCCGCGAAGAAGGCCACGGCGAAGAAGACCGCGGCCAAGAAGACCGGCACGGCCAAGGCGGCCAAGAAGACGGTCAAGAAGGCCACCAAGAAGACGGTCGAGGCGGCAGCAGCCAAGAAGACGGTCAAAGCGGCCAAGACGGTCAAGGCGGCCCAGGCAGTCGAAGCAGTCGACACGGCCAGGGCGACCGCCGCCCCCGTCTCCCCTGTCCCCGAAGCCGACCGTGTCCGGCTGCTCGACGGGACCCACCACGACCCGCACTCCGTGCTCGGCGCCCACCTCACCGGTGACGGCGTGGCGTTCCGCGCGCTGCGGCCGTACGCCCGTGCCGTGGCCGTCGTCGCCGGGGAGCTGCGGGCCGAACTGGCCGACGACGGGGAGGGGTTCTTCTCGGCGGTGGTGCCGCTGCGCGCCGTTCCGGACTCCTACCGGCTGCGCGTGACGTACGACGGGGCGGAGCTGGAGACCCCGGACGCGTACGGGTTCCTGCCCGCGCTCGGCGACTTCGATCTGCACCTGGTCGGCGAGGGCCGGCACGAGCGGCTGTGGGACGCGCTCGGTGCGCGGCCGATGACGCACCAGGGGGTGCGCGGGACCCGGTTCACGGTGTGGGCGCCGAACGCCCGGGGCGTGCGGGTCGTGGGGGACTTCAACTTCTGGGACGGCGCGGGCTTCCCGATGCGGTCGCTCGGCGGCAGCGGGGTGTGGGAGCTGTTCGTGCCGGGCCTCGACGCGGGTGAGCTGTACAAGTTCCAGATCACGCGGCCGGACGGCGGCATGACGTACCGCGCGGACCCGCTGGCACGCCGTACGGAGGTGCCGCCCGCGAACTCCTCCGTCGTCCACGAGTCGACCCACGTGTGGCGGGACGAGGAGTGGATGCGGCGCCGCGGCGAGACCCCCGTGCACGAGGCGCCGTTCTCGGTGTACGAGGTGCACCTGGCGTCCTGGCGCCCCGGGCTCACGTACCGCCGGCTCGCCGACCAGCTGCCCGCCTACGTGGCCGACCTGGGCTTCACGCACGTGGAGCTGATGCCCGTCGCCGAGCACCCCTTCGGCGGCTCCTGGGGGTACCAGGTCACCGGTTTCTACGCGCCGACGGCCCGCCTCGGCTCGCCCGACGACTTCAAGCACCTGATCGACGCCCTGCACCGGGCCGGGATCGGCGTCCTCATGGACTGGGTGCCCGCGCACTTCCCGCGCGACGACTGGGCGCTCGCGGAGTTCGACGGGCGGACGCTGTACGAGCACGAGGATCCGGCGCGGGCGGCGCACCCCGACTGGGGGACCCTGGAGTTCGACTACGGGCGCAAGGAGGTGCGGAACTTCCTCGTCGCCAACGCGACGTACTGGTGCGAGGAGTTCCACATCGACGGCCTGCGCGTGGACGCGGTGGCCTCGATGCTCTACCTCGACTACTCGCGCGAGCACGGCGAATGGTCGCCGAACGAGCACGGCGGCCGGGAGAACCTGGACGCCGTCGCCTTCCTCCAGGAGATGAACGCCACCGTCTACCGGCGCTGCCCCGGCGTCGTCACCATCGCCGAGGAGTCCACCGCCTGGGACGGCGTCACCCGGGCCACCCACCACACCGGGCCCGGCGGCTTCGGCGGCCTCGGCTTCGGCCTGAAGTGGAACATGGGCTGGATGCACGACTCGCTGGGCTACATGTCCAAGGACCCGGTGCACCGCAAGCACCACCACCACGAGATGACGTTCTCGATGGTGTACGCCTACAGCGAGAACTACGTCCTGCCGATCTCGCACGACGAGGTGGTGCACGGCAAGGGCTCGCTGGTGTCGAAGATGCCGGGCGACTGGTGGCAGCAGCGCGCGAACGAGCGCGCCTACCTGGGCTTCATGTGGGCCCACCCGGGCAAGCAACTGCTCTTCATGGGGCAGGAGTTCGCGCAGGGCGCGGAGTGGTCGGAGGGTCACGGGCCCGACTGGTGGCTGCTCGACCCGGCGTACGGCGCGGAGCCCGACCACCGGGGCGTGCGCGACCTGGTGCGCGACCTGAACGCCCTGTACCGTGCCGTGCCCGCGCTCTGGCAGCGGGACACCGACCCGGGCGGGTTCGCGTGGGTCGACTCGGACGCCGCCGAGGACAACGTGTTCGCCTTCCTCCGCCATGACGCGCAGGGCTCTCCGCTGCTCGCGGTGTGCCACTTCTCGCCGGTGGTCCGGCAGGACTACCGGGTGGGCGTCCCGGAGGAGTACGCGGCCTGGCAGGAGGTCCTGAACACCGACGCCGCCCGCTACGGCGGCAGCGACACCCTCAACCCCCACGCCCTCAAGCCGGACGCGACCCCGTCCCACGGCCATCCCACGTCCCTGCGCCTGACGTTGCCCCCGCTCGCCACGATCTGGCTCCGCCCGGCGTAGGCCGGACCCGACGCGGACGGCGCCGTCCCCGGCCGGGGCGGACCCGGCCGGGGCGGACCCGGCCGGGGACGGCGCCGTCGAGGGGAGGGCGAGGGCGGTGGCGTCGAGGGGAGGGCGAGGGCGTCGAGGGCTCCGCGTCAGGCGGCGCAGCAGAGGGCCGCGGGGCCGGCCGGGGCCGTGGCGCGGGCCACGGTCGCGGGCACCGGCAGGGCGGCGGGGGCGGCCGGGGCCTGCGTGCGGCCGCGGGCGAAGACGACGAGGCGGAGGACGACGAACCGCGCGACACCGGCGAGCGCGGAGGCGGACAGGTACACGGCCTGCTCGACGACCGCGCCGGGCGCCGCCACCAGCTGGTGCAGGACGAGCATCGCCACGCTGGTGACCACGTACGCGGCCGCCGCGGACCCGGCGGACTGCGTGTGCTGGCGCCAGGTCGCGCGCCCGCCCGCACCGAAGGTGAAGCGGGCGTGCAGCTCGGTGGCGAGGAGCGTGGAGACCACGGTGATCAGGGCGTTGGCCAGGACCCAGGGGATCCAGGAGGCGAGCGCCGGCACGGCGAAGCTGGAGGCGACCCCCACCCCGCCGCCGCAGAGCACGAAGCGGGCGAAGGCGGTGAAGGCGCCGGGTGCCGTCCGCTCCTGGCTCTGCGCTGTCCCCATGATCCGACCCCTTCGACTCGCTCCGCGAAACGCGCGCCCCCCGACCGTGAGGCCGAGGGGTGCGCTGCCCATGACGCCATGATGGCACACGCATGGCGCCATGACGAGCCATTAATGGCACCACAGGCATCACGCATGGCGCCAAACTCGGGCTGGAGTCATTAGTACGCAGGTCAGCGACGTGGCGCGACTGTGGCGCCTTGGTGCCACATCAGCCGCCCGGAGGCCCCCTGGAGGCTCCCCGGTGGCACCATCCTCCGCCGAACCCCCCGTCCGCCGACATGGTGCTAGCCCCACCTGAAGGCGACCGGCTGGCCGTATCGCCCGGCGGCACCACGCCCGGACAAGGTGATTCCCGGCGGTGATCATCCGCCGGTTCCCCACCTTCCCGGGAGTTGGCACATGCGTGGACAGCGGCGACGAAGCGTTCCTTCGGCCGGGCGGCGGCCGGGCGGTCGGCACCGCGCCGTGACGGCGGCGGCAGCGGCGGCGGTCGGCATCCTCGTCGCGAGCGCGCCGACGCCGGCCGCGGCGACGACGGCCACCGAGCCCGACCCCGTGCGGCAGGGCCTGAACGCACTGGTGCACCACGACGGCATGCCCGCGGCGCTGGCGAGCGTCAAGGACCCGGCGGGCCGCACCCGCACCTCCACCGCGGGGGTCGGCGACCTCGCCACCGGCGCCGAGGTGCCCCGCGACGGCCAGGTGAGGGTGGGCAGCAACACCAAGGCGTTCACCGCCGTGGTCGTCCTGCAGCTGGTGGCCGAGGGGAAGCTCCGCCTCGACGACCCGGTCGGCGAACACCTCCCCGGCCTCCTGCGCGGCGACGGCATCGACGGCGACGCCATCAAGGTCCGCCACCTCCTCCAGCAGAACAGCGGCCTGCCCAACTACACCGAGTACGACATCCCGCTCAAGCACTACGAGCCCAAGGACCTCGTCGACATCGCGCTGAAGCACAAGGCGAACTTCGCGCCCGGCACCAAGTGGCAGTACAGCAACACCAATTACGTCCTGGCCGGCATGATCATCGAGAAGGTCACCCGGCACTCGTACGCCAAGGAGCTGGACCGCCGCGTCATCAAGCGCATCGGGCTGCGCCACACCTACTTCCCCGCCCCTCGCGACGCGACCATCCGCGAGGCCCACCCCCAGGGCTACATCCAGGAGAAGCCCGGCGCACCGCTGCGGGACGTCACGGAGATGGACCCGTCCTGGACCTGGGCGGCGGGCCAGCTCGTCTCCACCAACTCCGACCTCAACCGCTTCTACTCCGCCCTCCTGGGCGGCCGCCTCCTCAAGAAGCCCCAGCTGGACCAGATGCGCACGACCGTCAAGGGCGCCGACAAGACCTTCGGCCCCGGCGCCCGCTACGGCCTCGGCCTGGTCAGCAAGCCCCTCCCCTGCCGCCCCGGCGAGGTCTACTGGGGCCACGGCGGCAGCTTCCCCGGCTACGAGACCCGGGGCGGCGCCACCACCGACGGCCACGCGGCGAACGTGGCGGTGACGACCCAGCCGAAGGACAAGAAGACGATGTCCCACGTGGACAAGGTCGTCGAGAAGGCCCTGTGCGCCTGACCCGCCCACCGCACCCCGCCGAACCAGCCACGACACCCCGCCCCCCTGCCGAACCAACCGCAACTGCGCACCCCCGACGGTGCGACTGGTCCGACGGCAACGGGTGGGAGGGGGCGAAGCCCGCCCCGGCAGCGGCGGGACTACAGCAGCGAGGCCAAGGCGTCCGGCAGCGCCCCCGACGCGAGGATCCCGAGCCGCTGCGTGGCCCGCGTGAGGGCGACGTACAGATCACTGGTCCCGTACAGAGCAGGCTCGACGACCAGCACCGAGTCGAACTCCAGCCCCTTGGCCTGCCGCGGATCGATGAGGACGACACTCCGCGTCAGGTCGAGCTCGGCGCCCGGCCCGGCCACGTCCGGCAGCTTGCCCGCGAGGGCACCGTGCAGCTCGCGAGGGGCGATCACGGCGAGCCGCCCCACCTCCGGTGCCTCCTCGGCGACGGCGTCCGCGACGGCGGCGGCGAGATCGTCGACCCGCCGCGCCCACGGCCGCACGCCGGTGCTCCGCACCGACGAGGGCGGCTCGAACCCGGCCACCCCCGCGGCCCGCGGCACCCGGGCCGCGACCTCCATGATCTCGGCGGGCGTACGGTAGTTGACGCCGAGGCGCGCGTACTCCCAGCGGTCCTCGACGTACGGCGCGAGGATCTCGCTCCAGGAGCCGACGCCCCCGGACTCGGCGGTCTGCGCCGGGTCCCCGACGAGCGTCATCGACCGCGTCGGACTGCGCCGCATGAGCAGCCGCCAGGCCATCGCGGACAGCTCCTGCGCCTCGTCGACGATGATGTGCCCGAACGCCCAGGTCCGGTCGGCGGCGGCCCGCTCCGCCGCGCTGCGGTGGTCGGCCTCCTCCTGCCGCTCGGCCATCCGCTCGGCGTCCACGATGTCGTGCGCGAGCAGCACCTCGGCGCCGTCGGGGTCGGTCTCCTCCTTGTCCTCGAACTCGTAGGTGCGGGAGGCGTACGACACGTCGAGCACGCCCTGCGCGTACGCGACCTCGCGCTGCCACCGGGCCTCCGCGCGGGCGCGCTCGGCGCTGTCGTCGACGCCGAGGAGCTCCGCGGCCTCGTCGAGGAGCGGCACGTCGGCGGGCGTCCAGTCGGCGCCCGGCGCCCGTCGGACCGCGGCGGCGTCCGCGTCGGACAGGTGCACGGGCTCGGCGAGGAACTCCGTGACGAACTCCTCCGGCGTCAGCGTGGGCCACAGCTCCTCGACGGCGGCGTGCACCTCGGGGCTGACGGCGACGGCCTTGCCGAGCTGGGCGATGTCGTCGGGCCCGAGGAAGTTGGGCCCGCCGTACGGGTCGTGGCCGATGCGCTCGGCCAGCTGCCGGGTCAGCGCGTCGATGACGTGGAAGGCGAAGGTGGGCCGGGCGAGGTTGTGCGGCTGGTCCGCCGCGCGCGCCGCGTCCCGCGCCTCGTACGCGATCGACCAGTCCAGGATCAGCTCGCCGTCGTCGTGCTCGATGACCATCGGCGCCCCGGGCTCCGGCAGTTGCTGCCGGTCGCGCAGCGCCCGCGCGAGCACGTCGGCCATCTCCACCCGCCCCTTGACCTCGGCGGCGGCGGGCGAGTCGGTGCCGGTCGCGGTCACTCCGGGGAACAGCTCGCCGAGCGTCGCGAGCAGCACCCCGGTCTCGCCGAGCGCGGGCAGCACCTCGCCGATGTAGCCGAGGAACGCCGGGTTGGGCCCGACGACCAGGACGGCCCGCTTGGCGAGCAGCTCCCGGTGCGCGTACAGCAGGAACGCCGCCCGGTGCAGCGCGACGACCGTCTTGCCGGTGCCGGGCCCGCCCTCGACGACGAGCACGCCCTGGTGCGGGGCGCGGATCACGCGGTCCTGCTCGGCCTGGATGGTCTGCACGATGTCGTGCATGCGGCCGGTGCGCGCGGAGTCGAGCGCGGCGAGCAGCACCTCGTCGGCGTCGGCGGCCTCGTGCCCGGTGCGGGTGGTGTCGCTGAGGTCGAGGATCTCGTCGTGCAGGGCCGTGACCCGGCGGCCCTCGCTGGTGATGTGCCGGCGTCGCCGCAGGCCCATCGGGGTGTGTCCGGTGGCGAGATAGAAGGGGCGCGCCACCTCCGCCCGCCAGTCGATGACCAAAGGCGTGCGCTCGACGTCGGACGCGCGGATTCCGATGCGCCCGATGTGATGGTCACGGCCGTCCCTGAATTCCAGGCGCCCGAAACAGAGACCGTTCTCGCCCGCGTCGAAGGCGGCGAGCAGCCCGGACTGCTCTGCCACCATCACATCGCGCTCAAGGCGTGCCTGTGACCCGTTGCCGACCTGCGCCAATGACGCCTGTACGGCGGACTCGGCCTCCTCGCGCAGCGCGTCGAGGCGCGCGTACAGCCCGGAGACGAATTGCTGCTCTTCCCGCAATTCCTCGCTTGACAATTCAGCCCCTCGCCAGTTACAGTGCTCTTATACAGATTCTCGCGCAGCCCCCGCATGCAGTGACGCAGGCGAATAGGCAGGGCTTCGCGAAAGAATCCAATATACGCAGAGAAAAGCCCCGGACGTCAATTCGTCCGGGGCTTTTCTGCACGTACCTGGTACCGGCTCGGCAGGGCCCGGCCGGGAACCACGGCCCCGCGGGCTACAGCACCCCCGCGCCCGCCAGCTCCCCCACCAGCCGCCGCTTCGCCCGCGCCCCCACGACCTGCCACACCGGCTCGCCGTCGCGGAACGCCATCGACGTCGGGGTGGACAACATCCCGTACGCCACCGTCGTCTCCGGATTGCGGTCCACGTCCACCTGCACCACCTTCAGCCGGTCCGCCTCCTGCCCGGCGATCTCACCGAGGGCCGGCGCGAGCTGCCGGCACGGCCCGCACCACTCCGCCGTGAACTGCACGAGCACCGGCCGGTCCCCGGAACGAACCTCGAACCCGAAGTCCGCGTCCGTCGCCTCGCCGATTCGCATGCCCCGACGGTAGTCCTTGACGTCGAGGTCAAGGCCAGCGCTCGGGTCCGGGCCCGGGGCGGGGGTCACGCGCGGGGGTTGCGGACGCCCTCGACCGTCGCCGTCCAACTGTCCCCGCCGTGGCCCAGGTCCACCGCCCGCTTGGCGACGTCCCGCACCCCGCGCAGCACGGAGACGTCCAGGCCGCGGCGCTCCGCGGCGTGCAGGATGTGCTCGACGCCCTCCAGCTCCACGGCGAGGTTCGCCTGCTCGCCCGGGTACGCGCCCGCGTCCACCTCCGTGGCCGTCTCGCCGATCAGCAGGGCGATGAGCGAGAAGTGGGACTGCAGGAACGGGGCGAGCGCCGAGGCCGGGACGCCGTCCTTCGCGGCGAGGGCGTAGCCGTGCACCAGACCCGCCATCGACGTCCAGAAGAAGTCGAGCATCGACAGGTCGTACACGGCGGCGAGGCCGTGGTCCGCGCCGACGTACGCGGACTGGCCGCCGAGGGATCTCAGCAGCGCCTCGTGCTTCTTGTACGCGGCCTCGTCACCTGAGTAGAAGAGCAGCGCCTCCGGGGTGCCGACCATCACGGTCGGGATCATGACCGCGCCGTCCAGATAGGCGATGCCGTGCCCGGCCGCCCACTTCGCCGCCTCGCGGGCGCGCTCCGGGGAGTCCGAGGTGACGTTCACGAGGACGCGCCCGGAGAGGTCGGCGGCCAGCGGCTCCAGGACGGCCTGGGAGGCGTCGTAGTCGACGACGCACACGACGACGACCTCGCCCGCGCGCACCGCGTCCGCCGCGCTCGCGGCCCGGGTGGCGCCCCGGGCGACCAGGTCGTCGCCCTTGCCCGCGGAACGGTTCCAGATGGTCGTCGGGTGACCGGCCGCGAGGAAGGCCCCCGCGAGGGCCTGGCCCATGGCGCCGAGGCCGAGGACGGTGACGGGGGTGGGGGTGGGGGCTGCGGAGAACTTAGAGGGAGCGGCGGGCGTAGAGGGAGCGGCGGGCGTGGAGGGGGCGGAGTTCGTTTCGTCGGGCATGCCCCCATCCTTGGATCGCGCCTCCCCTCCCACAAGTACCTACTATTTAGTCAGGTACTCACCAAAAGGTAAGTAAGCCGTCTCGCGTACGCGCGAGGGCTCGTACTCCTGCGTTCCCACCGACTCCAGGGCCAGCGCGGCGAGCGCGCACCCGAGCCGCGCCGACCGGTCGGCCGGCCAGCCCCGCGCGACCCCCGCGAGATACCCGGCCCGGAAGGCGTCACCCGCGCCCGTCGGGTCGGCGATCCGGCGTGCGGGCACGGCGGGCAGGCGCAGCGGCGGCCGGCCCGCGCGGGCGATGGTCACGCCGTCCGCGCCGAGCGTGGTGATCCAGGAGCCGACGCGGGTGAGGACCTCCTCCTCGCTCCATCCCGTGCGCTTGCACAGCAGCCCCGCCTCGTAGGCGTTGGTGAACAACAGGCTTGCACCGAAGACGAGTTGGCGCGCCTGGGTCTCGTCGAGGCGGGCGAGCTGCTGGGACGGGTCGGCCGCGAACGGGATGCCGAGCGCCCGGCAGGTCGCCGTGTGGCGCAGCATCGCCGCCGGGTCGTCCGCGCCGATGTGCACGAGGAGCAGGCCACCGGGGCGCGGGACGAGGGCGGCGAGGTCGATGGCGCGGGCCTCGGCCATCGCCCCGGCGTAGAAGGTGGCGATCTGGTTCTGGTCGCGGTCGGTGGTGCAGACGAAGCGCGCGGTGTGCCGCTCGGCGCTGACGCGCACGCCGGAGGTGTCGACTCCGGCGGCGGTCAGGCGGGCGGCGTAGTCGGTGAAGTCCCGTCCGGCCGCGCCCACGAGGAGTGGCCTGAGGCCGAGGCCCGCGAGCCCGAAGGCGATGTTGGCGGCCACGCCTCCGTGGCGTACCTCCAGGTCGTCGGCCAGGAAGGACAGCGAGACGTGGTCGAGCCGGTCGGGGACGAGCTGTTCGGTGAAGCGGCCCGGGTAGGTGAGGAGGTGGTCGGTGGCGATGGATCCGGTGACGGCGATCCGCGCGTCGGGGCCCGTCGGGGTCACCGCTCCCAGGGGCGTCGCGGGCAGGGCGTCGTCCACCGGGTCCCGTGTCGGGGCGGACACCGGCTCAGACCCCGGCCGCGGCGCGCAGCGCGTCCGCGCGGTCGGTGCGCTCCCAGGTGAAGTCCGGGAGTTCGCGCCCGAAGTGCCCGTACGCCGAGGTCTGCGCGTAGATCGGGCGCAGCAGGTCGAGGTCGCGGATGAGGGCGGCGGGGCGCAGGTCGAAGACGTCGGCGATGGCCTGCTCGATGCGGGCCTGGGACACCGTCGCGGTGCCGAAGGTCTCCACGAACAGGCCGACCGGCTCCGCCCGCCCGATGGCGTACGCGACCTGCGCCTCGCAGCGCCGCGCGAGCCCGGCGGCGACGACGTTCTTGGCGACCCAGCGCATCGCGTACGCCGCCGAACGGTCCACCTTGGAGGGGTCCTTGCCGGAGAACGCGCCGCCGCCGTGGCGGGCCATCCCGCCGTACGTGTCGATGATGATCTTCCGCCCGGTCAGGCCCGCGTCGCCCATCGGCCCGCCGATCTCGAACCGGCCCGTGGGGTTCACCAGGAGCCGGTAGCCCTCGGTCCCGAGCTCCGTGCCCTCGTCGCGCAGTTCCTCCAGGACGTGGTCCACGACGAACTTGCGTATGTCGGGCAGGAGCAGCGCGTCCAGGTCGATGTGGGCGGCGTGCTGGGAGGACACGACGACGGTGTCGAGGCGCACCGGGCGGCTGCCCTCGTACTCGATGGTGACCTGGGTCTTGCCGTCCGGGCGCAGATACGGCACGGAGCCGTTCTTGCGGACCTCGGTGAGGCGGCGGGCGAGGCGGTGCGCGAGCTGGATCGGCAGCGGCATGTACGTCGCCGTCTCGTCGGTGGCGTACCCGAACATCATGCCCTGGTCGCCCGCGCCGCCGGTGTCCACGCCCTGGGCGATGTCGGGCGACTGGGCGCCGATGGACAGCGAGACGCCGCAGGACGCGCCGTCGAAGCCCTTGGCGGAGGAGTCGTATCCGATGTCGACGACGGCCTCGCGGACGAGCTGCGCCATGGGGGCGTACGCGGTGGTGGTGACCTCGCCCGCGAGGTGCACCAGGCCCGTGGTGACCAGGGTCTCCACGGCGACACGGGCCGCGGGGTCGGCGCGCAGCAGGGCGTCGAGGACCGTATCGCTGATCCGGTCGGCGATCTTGTCGGGGTGGCCCTCGGTGACGGACTCGGAGGTGAACAGGCGGCGCGGCATGGACTTCCCTTTCGTATCCGGGTGTTGAGGCGGATCCGGGTGCTGAGGCGCATCCGGGTGCTGAGGCGCATCCGGGTGCTGAGGTGTGTCCGGGGGACGGTGGGGCGGCGGTCACAGCCAGGCGGCCGCCGCCCCGAGGAGCAGCAGGTTGCAGACGCCCTGCGCGGCGGCGCAGGCGAGCGCGGAGCCGGTGACGGCTCTGAGGACGCCGAGGGCGAGGCCCATCAGGAACACCGAGGGCAGCAGCCCGCAGAGCACCTTCAGGTTGAACGGGTTGAGGCCGTAGTCGCCGACGTGGACGGCCGCCCACCCGGCGGCCGTGGTCACGACGGCCGCGTAGCCGCCCCAGCGCACCTCGACGGCCCGGTACAGGACGCCCCGGTAGCAGACCTCCTCCACCAGCGGGACGAGCACGCCGAGGGCGAGCACCATCGCGACGACGTCCGCCCAGGGCGCGCCGGGCACCATGCCTTCGAAGAGCTTCGGCATCCACGTGGTCCAGTTGTCGTCGCCGTCGCCGAAGGCGTCGCGGGTGGCGAGGAACGTCTGGCCGTAGACGACGGCGACCAGGGCGGTGCCGAGGGCGGCGGGCACGAGGGCGAACCGGCGGATCCCGGCGGCGGCCCAGTCCGGGCGCGGGAGCACCAGGAGCACGGCCGCGCTCAGCGCCACGGAGAGGACCATCACCACGAAGGTGAAGGCCCCGGCGACCCGCACGGCCGCGAGCACGGCGAACAGCGCGGCGGCCGAGGTGACCGGGTACGCCGCGTGGTGCAGCCGCAGCCGGTCGAGCCGGCCGGGGCGGGGCGCGCCGGGGCCGGGGGCCCCGGGTCCCGCCGTGCCGGATCCCGGGGCGCCGGGCTCGTCGTGGATCTCCAGCGTCATGCGTGTCACCCCGCCGTCGCCTTGTCCAGGCGGCGCCCGCGGACGCCGAGGCCGGGCAGCCACCAGTTGTACTTGCGCAGGAGCAGCAGGGTGGCCGGGACGAAGAGCATGCGGATGACGGTGGCGTCGAGCAGGACGGCGAGGCCGAGCCCGGCGCCGTACTCCTGGAGCATCAGCGTGGACGACAGGGCCATCGTGCCGAGGCTGCCCGCCATCACGAGACCCGCCGCGTTGATGACGCGCCCGGTGTCGACGACCGCCCTCATCGTGGCCTCCTCCTGGGAGAGGCCGCCGCGCAGCAGGTCGCGGACGCGGGTGACGAGGAAGATCTCGTAGTCCATGCCGAGCCCCATCATCAGGACGGTGAGGAAGATCGGCAGGTCGTCGATGATCGCCTCGCCGCGCCAGTGGTGGAAGATCAGCACGGTGAGGCCGACGGCCCAGACGTTGCTGAGCATGATGGTGGCGATCAGGCGCAGCGGTACGAGCAGCGAGCGCAGCGTGAACATCAGCATCACGAAGACGCCGACGCTGACGAGCGCGACCATCTGCCAGAAGCTGGAGCTGAGCGCCGCCCCGTACTGCCGGTCGACCTGAGTGGTGCCGCCGACCTCCAACTCGCCCACGCTGCCGCTAGCTTCGGCGGTGACGCGTTCGACGCGGTCGACGGTGGCGGCGGCCGCCTCGGCGTACGGATCGTCGTCGAGGGCGATCACGAAGCGCAGGGTGCCGTCGCGGGAGACGTAGTCGTCGAGGGGGCCCGCCTCGGCGAGCTGCCGGTCGGACCAGCGCGTGCCGAAGGGGTGGGTGGCGGAGTCCACGGAGGCGACGCCGGGGACGTCGGCGATGCGGTCGGTGAGCCGGGCCACGGCCGCCTGCCCCTCGGGCGTGAGGCGCCCGTCGCGGACGACGCCGGACTCGGCGCGGCCGACGGCGATGGTCGGCATGACGGCCGCGTCGCCCCACTCGCGTGCGACGGTCTCGAAGCCGTCGCGGGAGTCGGTGGCCGGGCTGAGGGCGACCGGGTCGGACGTGGAGCGGTTCCCCGCGACGAGGAGGGCGAAGGGGATGGTCGCGGCGAGGAACGCCACCACGATCCACACCTTGCGGCGGCGTGCGAACTCCGCCGTGCGGCGCAGGTGCCTGCCCATCGCGCCCTTGTGCTCCAGGTCCGACAGCGGGTCGCGGCCCACGGCGAAGAACCGGTCGCCGAGCAGCACCAGCAGGCAGGGCGTGAGGGTGAGCGCGGCGGCGAGCACGATGGGGATGCCGATGAGTCCGCCGTAGCCGAGCGGCGGGATCCAGTCCACCGGCGAGAGCAGGGTCGCGCCGAAGGCGAGGGCCACCGCGACGGCGGCGAGCAGCATGCTCTCGCCCGCGTGCACGGTGGCGTGCACGGCCGCTTCGCGCGGCGGGCGGCCCGCGAGGCGTTCCTGCCGGTAGCGCGACGAGAGCAGCATGCTGTAGTCGACGCCCGCGCCCAGCATCACGAACGTCATGATGGTGACGGTGAACTGAGTGAGCGTCACTTGTTCGCCGAGCAGCCGCAGACCCGCCTGGCTGACGTTCATGGACAGGCCGATGACGGCGAGGGTGAGGATCGCGGGCACCAGGGCGCGGAAGAACACCAGCAGGATGACGAAGATGATGACGTACGCCACCGACTCCATCAGCGAGTTGTCGGCCTCGGCCTGTTCGTACGTGTCGTGGATGAGGGCGAGTTCACCGGTGACGTGCACCTCGGCGGCCTTGCCGAGGCCGCTGTCGGCGAGCAGTTCGCGGGCGGTGTCGCGCAGCCCCTCCACGTCCGGGTCGGCGCCCGCCTTGTCCGTGTAACTCACGGACGCGAGCGCGTACTCGCCGTCCTCGGAGATGAGCCGCGCGACCGCGTCGCCCGGCACCGGCAGCGGGTAGCCGCGCCAGTCGGTGGCCGCGGCGAACTTCCCCGCGATCCGGGTGACGGCGGCCCCGTCGGACGCCTCGACGGCCTCCCTGGCGGGCCCGGCGAGCGCGGCGGGGATCCGGCCCCGGTCCGCCTCGCGGTCCACGTGCGCGCGCCGCCCCTTCGCGTCGTCCGCCGCGGCCCGGGCCCCGTCGCGCACCTGGGTGAGGAACGCGGCGGTCGCGTCCCGGTACAGGGTGTACGCGGACGACGTGCGCTCGACCTCGCCGGTGCCGCGCAGCTTCGCGATCCTGCCGTCCAGCGCGGCGAACAGGGCGCGCACCTCGTCGGCGCGCACGTCCGGCGCTTCGACGACGACGGTGACCTCACGCTCGGAGCGGTGCGGGAAGGCCTTCTTCGTGAGCTCGTCGGCGCGGGCGCTGCTGGTGCCGGGGACGACCTTGGACGCGCCCTGGTCGGTGAGGACCGAGTCGAGGCCGAGGGCGTAGGGCGTGCACACCGCGATGAGCAGCGCCCACACCGCGATCACGGTCTTGGGCCGGGCGGCCAGTCTCTCGGCGAAGCGGTGCAGGGCCCGCTGGACGGCGCCGCGTGCCGGGCCGGGACGGGTCCGGTCGCCGTCCCCCGGCGGCGGCGCGGGCGCGGGCGGGCCCACGGCCCTGGTCGGGTTCGTCATGCGACGCCGGCCTCCTCGCCGGTGCGGGCCCCGTGCCGGGCGCGGGGGGTGACGGGCTTGGCGCCGGTGACCACGACGAAGGTGTGCTGGATGTCCAACGTGCCCTGGCGTTCGAGGAGTTCGGTGAGGGCCGCCTCGACGCGGTCGAGGACGAGCTGCTGGCGTTCGTTGTCCACGGCGGTCTTGAAGCCCGCGGCGGCGCCGGAGCGCTGCACCCACTCCAGGACGGCCGCCGGGGTGTGCGCCGGGATGATCTGGGCGCCGTCGCGCTGCCCGGTGACGGTCAGGCCCGCCTTGCCGAACCAGCCGGCCACCGCCGCCGCGTTCTTCGGGAGCGACACCCGGATGAGGCTGGTGAGCAGCGAGGGGTCGTCGGCGAAGACCCGCTCCAGGCCCTCGGTGAGCGCCTGGTGGGCGTCGGCCCTGGTCTCGATGACCATGACCCGGCCGCCCGGCCTGAGCACCCGCCCGATCTCCGCGAGCAGCCGCGTCGGCTTGGTGTAGCAGATGGCCCAGCCGACCACGACCAGG
Organism: Streptomyces flavofungini; assembly: GCF_030388665.1. Lineage (NCBI taxonomy): Bacteria > Bacillati > Actinomycetota > Actinomycetes > Kitasatosporales > Streptomycetaceae > Streptomyces > Streptomyces flavofungini. The sequence continues at coordinate 2,912,467 of NZ_CP128846.1, forward strand.
TCGGCGCTCTGGTCGGGCTGGGTGCGGATGAACGCGTCCATGTCGTCCACGAACAGCCGGACGTCCAGGCCCGGCCTGCCCTCGGTGAGCGCGTCCACCTTCCGCCTGGCGACGTCCAGCATCCCCGGCGACTTGTCGATGGCCCGCACGGAGCCCCTGCCGTCCAGGCGCCGGATGATCTCCGCCGTCAAGTGCCCGGTGCCGCAGGCGAGTTCGACGACGCGGTCCCCCGGCGCGATGGGCACCTCGGCGAGGGCCGCGGTGGAGTGCCCGCCCATGACGGGGCTGAAGAACGTGTCGTAGTCGGAGCTCGCCGCGTCGTAGTCCGCGGTCGGATCGGCGTGCGCCCGATTCAACGCGAGACGCAGGGCACGGGCGGCTAGACGTATACGGGACATGTGCGGATCTCCCTGGGTGAGGTTCGGTGGTGGGGTGGGGTGGGTCGTGCGGTGGGGCTGGGTGCGGGGCGGTGGGACTGGGTGCGGGGCGGTGGTGGTACGTGGGCGGGTCGGCGCCCGCCCTTGCGGTGGCTGTACGTCGGCGGGTCGGCGCCCGGCCCGGTGGTGGGCCGGGCTTCGGCGGTGGGTGCCCGACGCCGCGGTGCCCGGGGGCCGGGCGTCAGCGGGCCGGTCTCGGCGCGGGGGCCGCGCGGGCGAGGTACAGGAGTCCGGCCGCGCAGGCGAGGACACCCGCGGCGCCCCGCGCCTGCGGCAGCCACCAGGCGGCGGCGAGGACGCCCGCGGCGAGGGCGACGGCGACCAGGGCGGCGTACCGGGACACCGCGGCCCCGCCGACGCCGGACACCCCGGACACCCGCGACGCCCCTGCCGCCCCCGGCCCCGCCGACGTCCCGGCCACCGCCGCCACGCCCACGAACCCCGCCCCCGCCCCGCACACGCACAGCGCGGCCACCGCGGCGGCGGCCGCTCCCCCGCCACCCGCGCACAGCAGCGCCGTGCCGAGGACGAGGAGCGCGGCGGCGACAACGGGGCGGAGGTCGCCGCCGCGCGGACCAGGGGCACCGCGGTGGGCGACCCGGCTCCGGCGGACGAAGCCGCCCCGCCGGGCGAGCACCGCGCCCGCGGCGAGCCCGAGGGCCCAGCCCAGCAGCGAAAGCCTCGGCACGCCGGGGCCGCCCGCCGGGTCGAAGCAGGCAGCGGCGGACACCCCGGCCGCGCCCGCCGCGGCGACCAGGGCGAGACCGGGGCCGGAGGAGTCGGCGCCCCCCGGCCCCGCGCGCCCCTCCTGGGCCGGGGAATTCACGCCACGCTCACCGACGAGGCGACCCGGTCCCCGGCGCGCCGCAACTCGGGTTCGGAGCCGAGGACTTCGACGACGCGGTCGAGCTGGGCCCGGGTGTGGGTGGCCATGTAGCTGGTCCGCAGCCGGGGTGTGGCGGCGGGCGGCAGGACCGGGTTGACGTAGACGCCCGCGCGGACCAGGCGTTCCCAGATGGCGAGGGTCCCCTCGGCGTCGGGCACCGGCACGGGGATGATCGGCGTGGTGCTCTCACCGGTGCCGACCCCGGCGGCGATGAGCCCGCGCCGGACGTGGTCGGCCTTGGCCCGGACGTCGGTGGCGAGGTGGGGCTCGGCGCGCAGTATCCGCAGCGCGGTGAGCGCGGCGGCGGTGCTCGTGGGCGTCATGGAGGCGCTGAACATCAGGCTGCGGGCCTTGTGCTTGAGGTAGTGGATGGCCTCCTCGCTGCCGACGACGGCGCCGCCGAGGGAGGCGAGGGCCTTGCTGAAGGTGACGGTGATCAGGTCGACCTGGTCGGTGAGGCCGAAGTGGGCGGCGGTGCCGCGGCCGCCCGCGAGGACGCCGAGGCCGTGCGCGTCGTCGACCAGGAGCCGGGCGCCGTACTGGGCGCAGACCGCGGTGATGGCGGGCAGGTCGCAGATGTCTCCCTCCATGGAGTAGACGCCGTCGACGATGACCAACCGGGCTGCGCTGTCGGGCAGTTGCTCCAGGGTGCGCCGTAAGCCCTCGGCGTCGTTGTGCGGGAACCTGCGCACCTTGGCGCCGCTCAGTCGGCAGCCGTCGACGAGGGAGGCGTGCGCGTCCCGGTCGACGACGGCGTAGTCGCGCGGGGTGAGCAGTCCGGCGAGGGCGCCGAGGTTGGCCTGGTAGCCGGTGGACAGGACCAGGGCGGCGGGCTTGCCGAGGAAGTCGGCGAGTTCGGCCTCCAGTTCCTCGTGCAGGTCGGTGTTGCCGTTGAGGAAGCGGGATCCGGTACTCGAACTGCCGTACCGGTCGAGCGCGGCGCGGGCGGCGGCGTGGACACGCGGGTCGGCGGTGAGGCCCAGGTAGTTGTTCGAGCCGCACATGATCAGTTCCCGTCCGCTCCTGCGCACGGTCGCCCCCTCCTGTCCGGCGAGCGGCAGGAAGTAGGGGTAGAGACCGGCCTTCATCAGGTCGGACGCCACGGTATAACTCGCGCAGCGGGAGAATAGGTCGGGTGGTTCCGATGCATTAAACATTTATTTCCCTCTGTGAATTCAGGCGCACCCTGTCAAGCAGAACGCACGGCACAGCCGCACCGGATTCAGGGATGCGCGCAGGACTTTGCATGCCACCGGATTCCCCTGGGCACGGGCAGACACAGGCGCCGTCGGCAGAAACATCCGAAGCATGGGAGCGAACCGGTGAAAGCGCCCGCCGCTGCCGCAGCGGACTCGTATGGTCGCCTTTGACCTGGGCAGATACCGGCGCCGGCGGGCAGCGTGAAACCCGCGGGCAACGGGCGCGAGGGGCCCGTCCACCGGCTGACACAGAGAGTTAATACGCAGATGACTCGAACATGCAGCCCCCGATTGATGATCAATTCCGGCTGGGATTCGTCGACCGAATCAGCCAGGCAGCGACTTTAGACAACTTTCGACGAAAGCGTCAACCAATCTCTTGACCAAGCCGGTGCGGCGAAATGCAGAATTAACCGTTCCGCTTCCCCGGCGCCCCCCGCGGAATGCCCACGCACCCCGCTCACCGGCCATGCTAGCCTGCATTCGACCGTCTGGACGGTCGGAAAATCAGAACTCGACCACGGAAACAAGATCAGCGATCTTTTGAATGTGATCAGAGAACAAGAACGACCGACGACCGAAAGACGGTGTGAGGCGTGCGCAACCGACTCCTGAACGCGGCGGAGAGACTCCTGGTCAAGCAGGGTGTGGACGCCATCCGCCTGGACGCGGTGGCGGCGGAGGCAGGCGTGAGCAAGGGCGGCCTGCTCTACCACTTCCCGACCCGACTGGCCCTCGTGCAGGGCGTGGTGGAGCGGCTCGCGGACCGCTTCGAAGAAGTGCTGCCGGGCCCGGACGCACCACCGGGCGCGTTCGCGCGCGCCTGGCTCGACGCCTCGATCCCGGCCGAAGCCCCCGAGGACGAGACCACCGCCTCCGACTCGGTCCCCGTCGCCCTGCTGGCGGCGGCCAACGGCCCGGAGGTGCTCGACATCCTCCAGGAGCGCTATCGGACGTGGCAGTCGCGCCTGGAGCAGGACGGCCTGGCCCCCGGCGTCGCCACCCTCGTCCGCATGGCCGTCGACGGCTGGTGGACCGCCCGCCTCCTCGGCCTGGCCGACCCCAAGGGCGAGGACCACCGCCAACTGAGGCGGCTGCTCACCGACTTGACCCAGCGGACCGCCCCGGCCGGCCCGACCGACCGGACGGACTCGCCCGACCGGACGGGCCCGGCGAAGGAGACCGGCGCGACCGAGAAGGCCGACCAGACCGAGGAGCCGGACCAGGCCGAGAAGGCCGACCAGACCGAGGAGGCCGGCTGATGGGAATCCTCCTGGTCGCGGGCGCCATCGTCTCCGAGATCGCCGCCACCCTCTCCCTGCGCGCCTCGCACGGCCTCACCCGCCTCTGCCCGACCGTCCTCGTGGTCCTCGGCTACGGCGCCGCGTTCGTGTTCCTCGCCCAGGCGCTCAAGACCCTCGACGTCGGCCCCGTGTACGCGGTGTGGTCCGGGCTCGGCACCATCGGCGCGCTGGTCGGCGGTGTGCTCCTGTTCGACGAGAGCGTCCGCCTCGCCACGGTCGCGGGCGCCCTGCTCATCACCATCGGCGTGGTGGTCATGTACGTGGGCGGAGGCCTGGAGCACTGATGGTCCAGGCACCGCCACGACCCCGCGCCGACCGGCCGAGCACCCCCGGCTTCACCGCCGTCAAGGTCGCCATGCTGGTCACCGACGTCGGCTTCCTCGTGTACTGGAGCGCCGCGCTGCTCGGCCTCATCCCCGCCGAGTACGCGTACAAGGACTACGACGACCCGGTGATGAGCGACTGGAACTACTCGTTCCTGCCGCTGGACGTCGCCGCGAGCGCCACCGGCCTCGCGTCCCTGTACCTGTGTCGCCGCGAGCGCTGCGACGAAAGCCCGCAGCGGATCGCCTGGCGCCCCCTGATGCTCGTCTCCCTCACCCTCACCAGCACCGCCGGGCTCCAGGCCGTCGTGTTCTGGGCGCTGCGCGGCGACTGGTCCCCGACGTGGTGGATCCCGAACCTGGCGCTGCTCCTGTTCCCCGTCCCGGCGATCGCGCGGCTGGTGCGGCGGGAGAGTCCGGCGACGCCGGTGCGGTGAGCGGCCCTCGTCGACACGGTCAGCGGTCGCGTCGGCGCGGCGGACCCGAAGATCCCGTCGACTCCCTTCCCCGCCCCCCTCATGTCGTACGTTCATGGCATCCGGGAGCACCGCGGGGAGCGCGCATGGAACTGTCCGGGGTGACGCTTGCCGGGCGCGCTACGAGCTGAAGGAGCTGCTCGACGCCGTGAAGAACCCGCCGCCGTTCTCACCCGGGCGCCCCGGACCGGGGTGACGGGGACGCGGGCGGCCCCCACCGCCACCGCGCCCACCGCCGTCGTCGTCACCGTCGTCATCGCCCTCGTCATCGCCCTCGGCCTCGGCCTCGAAGGCGACGAAGTCGTCCCCCGGATCGTCGGGGCCCTCGCCCGACGAGACGCCGAGCAGCCGACGCGTCAACTGGTCCTGGTCGGAGAGGAGTTCGCCGACGGCCGCACGGACGTCCTGGGCGCCGGTCTCCGCGTCCCGCTCGGCGGCGATGAGCACGGCCCGCCGCACCAGCTCCTTGGCGAACGACGCCGTCGTGCCCTCCGTGCGCTCGACGGTCTCCGCGAGGACCTCCTCGTCGAGGCCGAGCGCGCCGCCGTACAGGTCGAGCAGGCGGCGCCGCCCCTGAGGGTCGGGCAGCGGGATCTCGACGGCGAGGTCGACGCGGCCGGGGCGCTGCGCGAGGGCGGGCTCCAGGAGGTCGGCGCGGTTGGTGGTGAGCAGGAAGGCCACGTCGGCGTCGTCGGCGAGGCCGTCCATCTCGTTCAACACCTGGAAGAGCAGCGGCTGTTCGCCGCCGCCGAAGTCACGTGACTCGGCGATGAGGTCGCAGTCCTCGAGGACCACGAGGGCGGGCTGGAGCATCCGGGCGAGGGCGCAGGCCGGGCCGATGGCGCCGATGGTGGTGCCGGAGAGCAGCACGACGGTGAAGTCGGGCAGGCCGGAGAGGAGGTAGCGGATCGTGTGCGTCTTGCCGGTGCCGGGCGGCCCGTACAGGAGCAGGCCGCGGCGCAGGTGCTGGCCCGCCGCGCGCAGCCGCTCGCGCTGCCGGGCGACGCCCACGACCTGCCGCTCCACCCGGTCGAGCAGGCCGTCGGGGAGCACGATGTGGTCGCGGGTCAGGCCCGGGCGGCGGTGGAAGCGGAACGGGCCGAGGCCCTCGCCGAAGGCGTCGCCCTGGAAGGACAGGACCTGGCCGCGGAAGATGTTGTGCTCGCTCAGGTACGCGTCGACGCCGGCGAGCAGCCGCCGGGCGGTGTCGCGGGACGCGGCGAGCACCTCGACCTGGACCTTCTCGCGGCCGTAGTCCTCGTTCGGGCCGCGCAGCAGGGCGACAAAGCGCTCCTCGCCGCCGTCGGGGGTGCGCTCCGTGCCGAGGTAGAACCCGAAGGACACGCAGGCGAGTTCGTCGTCCGGGGAGATCGGCAGATGGGTGTAGTCGACGGCGCCGACCACGAACTTGTCGTAGCGGTCGGCGGATTCGATGATCTCCGAGAGCGAGTAGTGGTTGCGGTGGTCGGAGCCCGTCATGCCGAGCAGTTCGTACGAGCGCGACCCGGCCGTGAACCAGCGCTCCAGGGCGAGGTGGACGTTCGGGTGGTCGTACGGCGCGTAGGTGGCCTTGACCACGGGGGCCTCGCCGGGCTCGATGCCGAGGTGGGCGCGCAGGCGCGCGGTGAGGTCCCGGTCCGTGCCGTCGGCCCGCGCCGGGCGGGCGACGGCTTCGAGGAACTCCTCGAACAGCTGGCTCACGCGCTCAGGACCGACGCTCCCGTCCCCCTCCGGGCGCCCCGCCACGATCTTCGTCACCCTGTCTTCCCCCTGGTCCATTCGTCCACTCCTCGTGCGGCCTCGTCCGGGCTGCCGCTGGTCAGGCGGCACGCCGGTGCTGACCTCTCAGCCTGCGGGGCGGCCGGTGCGGGGCGCAACCGGATTCCGCACCGGACCGGACCCCGGCGGTGAACCCGTCCACGCCTTCGGGAAGTTGACGGCGTACAGCCATTGACGGCGCCGCCGCCCACAACTACAAAACCCTGAGAGCGCTCTCAGCGAACAGCCCCGCCCCACCACCCCCAGCCTCACGGAGGTGCCCCATGGGCACGAGCCGCACGAGCCGCCTCTTCCGTACGAGACGCACGACCCCGCTCTTCGCCGGGCTCGCCGCCGCGGGCCTGTGCGCCGCCCTGCTGAGCCCCGCCGAAGCCCGGGGCGACGTCCCCCCGGCCCCCGGCTGGACCCTGCAGTGGAGCGACGACTTCAACGGTCCCGCCCGCTCGCTGCCCTCCGCCGCGAACTGGCAGATCGACACCGGCCACAACTACCCCGGCGGCCCCGCGAACTGGGGCACGGGCGAGATCCAGAACTACACCTCGTCGCCCGACAACCTGAGCCTGGACGGCAACGGCAATCTGCGCATCACCCCGCTGCGGGACGGCGCGGGCAACTGGACCTCGGCCCGCATCGAGACCAAGCGCGCCGACTTCAAGGCCCCCGCGAACGGCACCCTCGCCATCGAGGGCCGCATCCAGATGCCGAACGTCACCGGTGAGCAGGCGCTCGGCTACTGGCCCGCGTTCTGGGCGCTCGGCGCGCCCTACCGGGGCAACTACTGGAACTGGCCGGGCATCGGCGAGTTCGACGTCATGGAGAACGTCAACGGCATCAACTCGGTGTGGGGCGTGCTGCACTGCGGGGTGAACCCGGGCGGGCCGTGCAACGAGACGAACGGCATCGGCGCGAGCCGGGCCTGCCCGGGCTCCTCGTGCCAGTCGGCCTTCCACACGTACCGCTTCGAGTGGGACCGGTCGGCGAGCCCCAACGTGCTGCGCTGGTACGTCGACGGGCAGCTGTACCACAGCGTCGACCAGAACCGGGTGGGCGCCGAGGCGTGGAACAACATGACGAACCACGCGGGCTACTTCATCCTCCTGAACGTGGCGATGGGCGGCGCGTTCCCCGACGGCGTCGCGGGCCGGGCGACGCCGGTCGCGGCCACCGTGCCGGGCCGCGCGATGGCCGTGGACTACGTGGCGGTGTGGACGCGCGGCGGCGGGGGCGGCGACCCCGGCACGCCCTCCACCCTGCATCTGCGCCCGGGCGGCACCCTCGGCCCGGCGACGGGCGCAGCGGCGGCCACCACCCTCGCGTCGGCGGGCGGCGCCAACCACGACGGCGCCCCGCACAGCCCGCAGACGTTCACGGCCACCGGCGTGAACGGCCGCTACGGCGGCGGGGCCACGGAGTTCGACCTGCTCGTCGACGCGGGCTCGGCGGTCGGCAACGGCCAGCAGGTGCGGGTGAGTTACGACCGGACGGGCGACGGTTCCTGGGAACGCACGGAGACGTACCAGTACTTCGCCACCGATCCGGTACCGGGATACGAGCACTACACCCAGTCCCGGGGACTCAGATCGGCCACCGGCGCGCACGGCACCATGACGAACGGCAAGGTGCGCGTCGAGGTGTGGAACGCGATCGGCAACGCGGCGAGCACGGTCGGGACCGGCAACCAGTCGTTCGTACGGATCCCGTACGGGTCATAGCCGGGGCACAGCCGAGGGGACCGGGCCTTCGCGGCCCGGCCCCCTCCGTCACCCTGCCTGCCGTCAGGCGGCGTCGAGGGCTTCGGTGATCTTGCGGTTCATGTCGACCAGGACGGGGCTCGGCTGCCCCTTGGCCGCCCGGGCGGCGGTCTCGACGGCGACGAGGACGGCGGTGCGGAAGTTGGCGGCCTCGGCGGGGTCCTGCTTCTTGAGCAGGGCCATGGCCGCCGTCAGGTCCGGCAGCACGCGATCGGCGATGTCGGCGACGGACTTGCCGCTGAGGTCGCTCTCCTTCGGGTAGTCGGCGAGGACGTGCCCGACCAGGCCGGTCGCGGAGGTCAGGGCGACGGAGCCCTCGGCGGCGACCTTGCCGGGCTTGCCGGTGGCGTCGGCGGCGGCCATCAGGGCGACGGCGCCGTACGCGGCGGTGCGGAGGGTGGACTTGTCCTGGTCGGTGAGGGTGACGGACATGGTGGTGTGCTCCTTGGATTCGGTGAGAGAGGTGTTCTGAACGGGAGTACTCGCTGTTCCGAACAGGGTTCTTGCTGTTCCGAGCGGGGTTCTTGGGTACGTCTGCGGGGCGGGACTCAGTCCTCGATCGCCTGGTAGAGCGTGGTCCAGAAGTCGTGGATGAGCCGCGCCGGGTGCGGCGTGGTGAGGCCGACCTGGGTCAGCAGGACCCCGGTGAGGCCCGTGTGCGGATCGGCGTACGTCGAGGTGCCGGTGCCGCCGTCCCAGCCGAACTGGCCGATGGGCGCGTAGTCGCCGCGGTAGGTGCGCACCGCCATGCCGAAGCCCCAGCCGCCCTGCTGGCCCTGGCCGAACGAGACCTGGACGCTGTCGCGGGCCAGGGCGGTGCGGGCCTTCTCCTGCTCGGGCGTGAGGCAGTTGGTGGTCATCAGCTCGACGGCGGGGCGGGACAGGATCCGCTCGGTGCCGTGGACGCCGCCGTTGAGCAGCATCCGGAAGAACGCGTGGTAGTCGTCGGCGGTGGAGACCAGGCCGCCGCCGCCCGCCTGGAACGGCGGGGGTGAGCTGTACTGCCCGCCCACGGCCTCGTCCCAGACGTGGAACTCGCCGGACTCCGGGTCGGGGGCGTAGCTCGGCGGCAGCCGGTCGAGCTTGTCGGCGGGGACGTGGAAGCCGGTGTCCTTCATGCCCAGCGGGTCCAGGACGCGTTCGCGCAGGAACGTCTCGAACGGTTGCCCCGTGACCCGGGCGACGAGCACGCCGAGCACGTCGTGGCTGAGGTGGTACTGCCAGCGCTCTCCGGGCTGCCGCATCAGCGGCAGTTCGCCGAGGCCGCGCATCCACGCGTCGGGGCCGGGCAGCGGCGACGCGCCCTGGCTGAACACGCCGCTCCCGAAGACCGCGTTCATGATCGGCGTGCCGAGGGCGGTCAGGTCGATGCCGAGCCCGAACGTGGAGGTGACCAGGTCGCGGACGGTGATCGACCGGCGCGCGGGCTCGGTGTCGTCCAGCGGGCCGTCGATCCGCTTGAGCACCCGGCGGTCGGCGAGTTCGGGCAGCCACTCGTCCACCGGGTCGTCGAGGCGCAGCCTGCACTCGTCGAGCAGGACCATCACCGGCGCCATCGTGACGGGCTTGGACGTGGACGCCATCCGGAAGATCGTGTCCCGGGCCATCGGCGCGCCGCCCTCGTGGCGCATCGTGCCCACCGCCTCGACGTGCGTCCGGTCGCCCCGGCCGACCAGCGCGACGAGCCCGGGGATCCTGCCGGACTCGACGTGCCGGGCCAGTACCTCGCGCAGCCGGTCGAGCCCCGCCTCGGAGAAGCCGTTGCCCTTGCCCATCCCGAACCCCCTTGCGTACCGTCACTTTCGTTCAGCAATCACTGAACGAGCACGAAGGTACATTGCATTCAGAGATCCGTCAAAGGTCAATCAGCAGCAATCTCCCCGTCTACATAGGGAATGAAGCATTCCTATTGCAATGAGACTGGAACTGAACGCAAGGGATGACGTGAGTCGCGATTGCAATGGGCTGTCAATGAACGCATACTTCGCAGGTGCGGGCGCCGAGCCCCGCGCGGGGCGACGGGCCAGAACCGGTCGGATCGGGCCAGAACCGGTCGGAGCGGATCAGAGCCGGTCGGAGCGGACCGGAACGGACCAGAGAGGAACACCGATGCCCGGAGGCAGACTCACCACCGAGGAGCGACGACTCATCGCCGCGGGACTTGCGGAGGGGCTCGGATACACGGAGATCGGCCGCCGCCTGGAGCGGCCCGCTTCGACGATCATGCGGGAGGTCACCCGCAACGGCGGCCCGGAGAACTACGGGGCGGACCGGGCACAGGAGGCCACCCGGCACCGCGCGCGCCGCCGGAGACAGGACGCGCCACCCGCCCCGCCGCTGCCCGACAGCAGCCACGGGCGCGACCCGCGGGCGGTCCAGGACTTCACGGAGTCCTTCACCGAACTCCTTTTGCAGCAGGGCCTTCCCCGGATGATGTCCCGGGTGCTCGCCTGCCTGCTCGTCGCCGACTCCGGCGCCCTCACCGCCGCCGAGCTGGTCCAGCGGCTGCGGGTCAGCCCGGCGTCGATCTCACACGCCGTCACCTTCCTCGAGGAGCAGGGGATGATCACGCGGGAACGGGCTCCCGGAGCGCGCCGCGAGCACTACGTCGTCGACGACGAGATCTGGCTCCGGTCCACGCTGGCGGCCCTTCAGATGAACGACGTGCTCGCGGCGGCGTCGAAGCGGGGCTCCGACGTGCTGGGGGCCGCGACCCCGGCCGGGGACCGCTTCGCGTCGTCCGCCGAGTTCCTGCTGCTCGTGAACGAGGCGCTGCGGAACGTCATGGACCAGTGGCGGCGGAGCCGGGCGGCCGCCCGGACCGAGCCGGCACACGACTGAAGCCTGTCCGGTGGGCCGACGCCGACGCGCCGACCCACCGGACAGACCTGGCCCCGGCTTACGCCACCGGCTCACTCTTGGCCTGACGCCACCGACTCACCCCCGGCCTTGCGCCACCGGCTCCTTGACCGTCTCGCGGGCGCCCTCGGGCCCCTCGCCTGCGGACTCCTGCGGCCGCTTCTCCTGCCCCTTCCTCGGCAGCAGGAAGGCCACGATCAGCGTCCCGGCGCCCAGGACCACCGCCCCGACGAGGCTCGTGTGCGCCACCGCGTCGGAGAACGCCGAGCCCACCGCGTGCTTCATCTGCTCGGCGTTCTGGGCGAGCTCGCCCGCCTGGGCCTTCAGCTCGGCGGCCTTCTGGGGCGTGGTGCCGGGCGCCCCGGCCTGCTCGGCGAGCTTGCGGGCCTGGCCGCCGATGGCCTGGGCGACGCCGCCGCCCGCGCCCACGGAGTCCTGCGCCTGCTCCAGGGCGTACGCCGGCAGCTTGCTGCCCTTGGTCTCGTCGGCGAGCCCGTCGGCGTAGGAGGTGGCGAGCACCGAGCCGAGGACGGCGATGCCGAGGGAGCCGCCGAGTTCGAGGGAGGTGTCGTTGACGGCGCCGCCGACGCCGAGTTCGGACTCCGGGAAGGCGCCCATGATGGCGTCCGTGCACGGCGAGACGGCGAAGCCGAGGGAGACGCCGAGGATGATCAGCGCGGGCACGAAGTCGCCGTACGTGGAGCCCGCGTCGGTGGCCGTGAGCAGGGCGAGGGCCGTGGTGCCGCCGACCATGCCCGCCGTCACCATGACCTTCGCGCCGAGGCGCGGGGTGAGGACGCCGGTGAGGGCCGTGCCGAGGAACACCGCTCCGGCCAGCGGCAGCATGCGGATGCCGGTCTCCAGCGGGTCGTACTGGAGGACGAACTGGAGGTGCTGGGTGAGGTAGAGGAAGGCGCCGAAGACGGCCACGAAGAACAGGGCGACGGCCAGGTTGGCGCCGGAGAAGCCGCGCTCGGCGAACTTCCGCACATCCAGGACGGGCCGCGGGTGCCGCAGCTCCCAGACGACGAACAGGGCCAGGCCCACGGCGGCGATCACGGCCGCGGTCACCGCGCTCGCGCCCCAGCCGAAGCCCGGACCCTCGATGATCATGTAGATGAGCGCGCCGATCCAGACGACGGACAGCAGCCCGCCCACGTAGTCGATGCGCCCCTGGTCCGCGGCCTTCGACGGCGGTACGAGGACGAAGGCGCCGAGGACCGCGACCGCCGCCACCGGGATGTCGATGAGGAACGTCGAGGCCCAGCCGTAGTGCTCCAGGAGCGCGCCCGCGATCAGGGGTCCGGCGGCGATGGCGATGCCGGAGGTGGCGGCCCACAGCGTGATCGCCTTGGCCCGTTCCTCGCGCGGGAACGTCGAGGCGAGCAGGGAGAGCGTCGCGGGCATGATCATGGCCGCGCCCACGCCCATCACCGCGCGGGCGGCGATCACGGCGGTCGCGCTGTCCACGAGCGCCCCGGCCCCGGCTCCCGCGCTCAGCACCACGAGCCCGAGGACGAGGGCGCCACGACGGCTGTACTTGTCGCCGATCGCGCCGAACAGCAGCATCAGGGCGGCGTACGGGACGGTGTACGCGTCGATGACCCACTGCAGGTCGGAGCTGGACAGGTCGAGGTCGCGGGTCATGTCAGGGGCCGCGACCGTGAGCGCCGTGTTCGCCATGACGGCGATCAGCAGGCTCAGGCACAGCACACCCAGCGCCCACCAGCGGCGGGCGTAGGGCCGGTCCATCCGCTCGACCGGCTCCCTGATCAGCAAAGACATCGGGTCCACCCCTCACGATTTCCGCCGTCGCCCGCAGGGCGCGCACGGCACACTCGGATCCCGCACAGCGCAGATCTTGCACAGCGCTGTGCAATTGCACGCACCTGTGCAATGTACGCGATGAGCGGCTGTGTTGCACATCGCTGTGCAATTACCTGTCGAGCGGCAGAATGAGCCCATGAGCCGTACGCAGCCGACGCCGACGCCGTCCGCGCCCCCCGCGGGGCCCTCCACGGGGGTCGCCGCGCCTGCCGCCGCATCCGCCGCCGCACCCGCCCCCGTGTCCGCCGCGCAGGCCCGCGCCGATGCCAACCGGCGCCGCATCCTGGACGTCGCCTTCGCCGAGCTGACCCGGGACCCGGACGCGTCCATGGACCAGATCGCGCGCGCCGCCGGCGTCGTACGCCGCACCGTGTACGGCCACTTCCCGAGCCGGGACGCCCTCGTCACCGCGATCCTCGACGAGGCCGTGGAGGCGGTCTCCGCCGCGCACGCCGCCGGGTACGAGGGCGTCGACGACCCGCCCCGCGCGGTCGCCAGCGCGATGCTCGCCGTCTGGGACGTCACCGACCGCTACCGCCTGCTGATCTCCCTCGCGCAGCGCGCCATCGCCATGGAGGGCATCCGCGAACGCCTCGCCCCCGTCCACGAGCGCGGCACCGCGATGCTGCAACGGGGCCTGGACGAGGGCAGGTTCGTCTCGCCGATGCCCGCGAACGCCCTCGCCTACGTCGTCGAGAACATCATGTTCGCCCTGATGGAGACCGTGAACGACGGCCTGATGGAACCAGCCGATGCCGGACGGGCGGCGGCGGTCACGTTCCTGTGCGCGGCGGGGCTGCCTCCGGCGGAGGCGACGGAGTTGGTGGCGGAGATGGCCGCCGAGCGGGCGCAGGAGGGGCCGTCGGGGCGGGGTGCCTGACGCCCCCCGCCCTCCCCCTCGCCGACGTCAGACGTTCTCGTCGGTGACATGATCTGCGACTCTCCGGGCCCGGCGGCAGGCACGGCGGCATCCAGTTCACCGAGCCGGTCGAGGATCGGGCGCGGCAGTACTTGTCGCAGTTTCAGGAGCGCGGACAGCGCGGCCTGCTCACCGCCCGGGCCGCCGCCGAGCGCGGCCTCGCGCAGGCCGACGGCCACGGCGAAGGCTTCTTCGTCATCGAGCATCAGCGCGAGACCAGGCGCAGGAGGCGCGCGGAGGTGGTGATCACGCTCTGAGTTTTACCCATGACCAGGAGGAAGGTGTCCTGGTTGTGGTGGGGGGGGCGGGTTGTTCAGGTCGACGGGGGGAGTTTGGCGCGGACGGTCTTGCCCTGCCCGTCCCGCAGGAACCACTCCAGACCGTGGCCGAGCTGACGCACGACGAGCAGCCCACGACCACCCTCACCGGAAGCGATGCCCCCGCCCTCGAACCCGGGGAACTCCCGCCTCGGATCCGACACGTCGACGATCAGCTCGTCGTCCTCCGCGAGGGCGAGCCGGAGCCACAGGTGGTGGCCACTCACCTTGCCGTGCCGGACGGCGTTGGTGACGAGCTCGGAGACGACGAGGACGGCGTCGTCGAGGTCACCCTGCCACCCCCAGGCGCCAAGGCGCCGACGCACGTGCTGCCGGGCGAGCCGGGCGGAGGCAGGGGTGAGGGGGTAGCTGGCGAACCAGTTTCGGGTGGGGAGCGCGGTGGGGTTGGTCATGCAACTACCGTCGCGGGCGCCCCCGTTCGCTCACAATCGAACTTCTCTGAAATTTCAAGGACGGGGAAAGATGGACTATGCGCGGATCTGCACATGCGGCTGCGACAGCCGCACACGAGGTGTCACACTCCGCACGCAAGGGCAGGTGACACGCACAAGGGAACGCGGGCGGTACACATGGCGGCCAAGCGTGGACGGACCGGGCAGAGGCTGGAACTCGGTCTTCAGTTGCGGCAGTTGAGGGAGGAGTGCGGGCTGACACGCAAGCAGGCGGTCCAAGGGCTGCGCATCTCCGAGGCATCGCTGCTGCGGATCGAGAACGGAGCCCTGAACTTCCGCAACGTAGGCGACCTGCGGAAGGCGTTGACCAAGTACGGCGTTACGGACGAGGAGGTCGTCGAGTCGTTCGTCGCCCTCAACCGGGAGACATCCCGTCAGGACTGGCTGACGCAGTACCGAGGGCAGATGAAGCCCGGCATGCCGGCTTTCGTCGGCCTTGAACCAGAGGCCAAGAGCATGCGGATCTACCACCCCACACTGGTCTACGGCCTGCTCCAGACACAGCGGTACGCGCAGGCCATCCACGACCTGAACAAGCCGGTGGAGGAGACCACGTCAGAGTTCATCCGCAGCGCCGTGGAAGTGCGCATGAGGCGCCAGGAATGCCTCACCCGGGAGAACCCGGTCGAGCTGCGCGCCATCCTCGGGGAGGCCGCTCTGCGTTACCCGGTCGGCGGGGCGGAGGTGATGCACGAGCAGTACGAGAAGCTGTCCAGGATGGCGTCCCTGGAACACATCACGCTCCAGGTACTGCCGTTCCAGAACGGCTACCGCTCGGTGAGCGACTTCGCGATCCTCGATTTCGGCGACCCGCTACCGGCCCGAGTCCAGATCGACAGTTGGAGCGGAGCACTCACGTCGGACAAGCGCCGCGAAGTCGACCGGTTCACCCGTCGTTTCGACAGCATGGCGGCCTCCGCGGAGCCGCCCGAGCGCACGCAAGAAATCCTGACCCAACTACAACGAGAGCTCTGACCCATGACCATGCACACAAACGCCCACCAACCGACCCCCGAGGCCGCCTGGTTCAAGTCGTCGTACAGCGACGGCGAAGGACTGAACTGCCTTGAGGTCGCCCACCGCGCCGAAAGCATAGGAGTCCGCGACTCCAAGAACCCCCAGGGCCCCGCCCTCCTCCTCCCCCTCCCGGCCTGGAAGGCGTTCCTGACATCGGTCGTCGAGTCCTGAGTACGGGTACTCAGATCCCGTATTGACCGAAACGGATCGGGCACACGTGCGGGAAGCCGTACGGTACAAGTCGATCACTGCAACGTCGCACTGGCACACGCACGTTGCCCGACGGCACGGGGAACGGAACGGGGAACAGCACGCATGGCATGGGAGGAGTGGGAGCAGCTCAAAGCCGACGCGGCAGAGCGGCACACCGCACGAATGCAACTGAACCAGGCGGAGCCCGACTCCGGGGTCGACACCGGGGACCTGGTGTCGAACAAGAGGGCCTGGGCGAAGGCGGGCCATGACCTCGGCTCGCTGCGCGAGGGCATCGGCAAGGCGCTCGGCCAGCTCTCCGAGGGCCAGAACGGCCTGGGAGCGGACACCGGCTGCCGGACCGCGGGCGCCCAGAAGGAGGTCCACGCCTCCTGGGAGCGCTACGTCAAGGCCGTGAGCCGCCGCTGCGGAACACTCGCGGGGCTGCTGGAGAAGGCCGGCAACGACCAGTTGAAGACCGACGATTCGGTCAGGGCCGCGATCGGCAACCTGAAGACCGCGTACGACGACACGCCCGCGATCGGCGGACAGGGCAAGGGGCGGTAGTCGGAAGCCATGGATCTTGCGACACTCAAGGCCCTCAAACCGAACGAGTACGCCGAGGCGGCCAACGGATACCGCCGTACGTCGGACATGGCGCGGGCTGCGCACGACCGCGTCGAGACGCAGATCGCCGCAGCGATGCGGAAGTCGTTGAAGGGCGAGGCCGCGTCGGCGGCGATCAAGCAACTGGCGGAACTGGGAAAGAACTTCCACTACGTCCAGACCGAGTGCGGCCTCGTCGCTTCTGCCCTGGACGCGTTCTCGTACGAGATGGAAGCGGCCAAGAAGAAGCTCGACGCCGCCCTGGCGGACGCCGAGGCCGGGGGCCTCACCGTGCATCCCGACGGCTCGGTCAGCTATCCGCCGGGCGGCGACAAGGACAAGGACGGCAAGACTCCGGAGGGCGGCAAGGCCGGCGGCCTGACGGATGACACCGCCTCGGCCGTCGGCCGCCAGGCGGCCGACTTCAACCCCAACCCCAAGGCCCGCCTCGCCCAGGACTGCGCGGACGCCATCGCCACGGCCCTCAAGGAAGCGACGGAGGCCGACTCGAAGTGGGCTCCGAAGCTGCGGGCGTTGAAGGCCGACGACGACCTGACGGTCAGCGACCGCGACTGGGCCGACGCCGCGTCGGACACCAAGGGGGTGAAGTCGGCGGGCAAGGAATACCTCGACTCGCTGCCGCAGCCGCCCGAGAAGGGCACCCCGAAGGCCAACGCGGAGTGGTGGAAGGGCCTGGACGGCGACGAGAAGGCAGCATGGATCGCCATGCGGCCGGACTCCGTGGGCAACCTCGACGGACTGCCGTCCCCGGTCCGGGACGAGGCGAACCGGATGGTGCTCGCCGAGGCCCGCGGGGTCGCACAGGGCGAGTACGACACCTGGCTGAAGAACAACCCGGCGCCCCCTCGGTACACGTCCTATATCAATCCCATGACCGGGACCATCGAAGAGCGGGTCAAGGTCAGCAACCCCGCATGGGAGAAATGGGATGAGGAACGAAGGAACGCCCACAAGCCCATCGACGGTATGGACGCGATCCAGACACGCTTCGACGCGGCCGGCGCCGGAGGCCTGCCCAACGCTTACCTGCTGGGATTCAGCACGGCGGGAGACGGCCGCGCGATCATAGCCAACGGAAACCCGGACACCGCGGATCACCAAGCGGTGTACGTCCCGGGAACGAAAGCAGGACTCGGGAACATCGAGGGAGACATCAACCGCGGGGTCAACATATGGAGAACGGCGGACACGAATGCCCGCGGGGATTCAGTTTCCACCGTCACCTGGCTCGGATACGACGCGCCCGACGACGTCTTCAAGGACGCCACCTTCGAGCACTATGCGTACGACGGTGCACCAGCGCTCAACCGGTTCCTGGACGGTCTGGAGACTTCGCACACCGGCGACACGGCACCGCATCGCACCGTGATCGGCCATTCCTACGGGTCGACACTGATCGGCGCGGCGGCCCAGACCGGCGACCTCAACTCCGATGACGTCGTCTTCGCAGGCAGCCCGGGCGCCAAGGTGTCGCATGCCGATCAGTTGGACGTCCCCAAGGGGCACGTGTGGAACGAGGAAGCCAAGGGTGACCTCGTTCCGGAGGGCGGTCGTCTTCTCCACGGCGGATGGGAGCACATCTGGCAGGAGCCCATTATTCCCAGCGACCCGGAATTCGGAGCCAACCAGATGACCACGGACACCGAAGGCCACAGTGGCTACTGGGACGAAGGTTCCCAGAGCCTACTGAACCAAGCGCTGGTGGTAGTCGGGAGAGAGGGAGAAGTGGAACTCAAGACGCCCTCTTCCAATGTGCCCGAAGAGTTGCAGCGGGCGAAGTAGGAGAGATCTGCCATGAAGATCAGAGTGCGCAACTTCGCGCTCGCCGTGCCCCTCGTACTCACAACTCTCACGGGATGCAGCATGACCGACGACGAACCCGATGGCGTTCCCTCCGCAGGCACGAGCAACTCGAGCGACGCTGCCGACGCGATGCAAGAGGTCTCCAGCAGCCTGTACAAAATGATCGGCGTCAAGGGAAAGGCATCCGACAACTTCCCCGGAGTAAGCGAATGCGCAGGTAAGGACCTCAAGAAGTTCTTCCGTATTTTCCATCCATGGAGCTTCACCCCTGCCTCCGCGAGTGACATCGACGAGGCCATGGCACGGCTCAAGCGAGAGATGCCGAAACACGGATGGAAGATCGTCGAGTACGGGCCGAACACCAGCAAAAACAGAAGTCTCACGCTGACCGCTGACAACGACAAGAAGAAGGTCAGCGTAAAGGTCATCAAAATGGTGAAGGGCGGGCCGCCGATGCTGAGCCTGGACCTGGTGTCCGGCTGCTACCAAGTCCCGGACGGCGAGAAGATCGACCTGTATCCGTCCTGAAAACCCAAGGCCCAGCCGCCAGCGGACGGCAGGGCGGCACGGACAGCCATGGCGCTCTGAAGTCACCGGGGATTCCGAGCCAGCCACTCCCGCAACTCCCGGTGCCGGAACTCGTACTCCCCGCCCACCACGCGGAGCAGCCCCGCGTGGTAGGCCCAGGCCAGGAACGCGCTGGGGCGTGGCGGGACCCGGCCGAGGGCGGCGCCGCCGAGGGTGGAGGCGCCGCGCGCCATGCTGCCGCCGAGTTCGGCGGCGCCGAAGCCGACGACCAGGTAGACGACCCCGGCGAAGCCGAGCATCGCTTCGGCGCCTCGACCCACGATGAAGGCGAGGGCGAAGGCGGGCAGGTTGGACGTCCGGGAGGCCCGGCGCCAGACGCGGCCGACGGCGTCCGCGCGCGGCTCGGTGCCGGGGCCGAGGAAGACGCAGGCGAGGACGTAGAAGAGGAGGGTGCCCACGGAGGCGCCGCCGCTGAAACCGTCGCCCGGTGCCGGGAAGTCGTGCGCAGCGCCGATCGTGACGCCGATGCCCCCTCCGACCAGGGCGAAGCCGGGCAGAACACGGACGCGCCACAGCACGAGGGCGGCAAGAGCGAGCCCGCCCCCACAGACGGCCGCGAGCACCGGGTCGTACGTCATGGCGATCCGGACGACGGGCCCGGCGACGAGGGGCGCGGCCACGCAGGCGGCGAGTTCGCGGGCGTCGCGGTAGGCGACGAAGGGGATGGCGGCGATGAGGTAGGCCAGGCACGCGCACTGGGCGAGCAGGACGCCCACCGCGTACCAGGCCTCCTGCGGCACGGCGGCGTACGCGTCGCTGAAGGGGACCATGGCGCCGAGCACGAAGAGTGCCAGGACCGGGGTGGTCGAGCCACCGCCGGAGACGGTGGTCCGCAGGGCTCGGCGGAGGCGTTCCGGCCACCGGAGCCGCGGCCGGCGCACTCGCTCCGCGGACCCCAGGGGAGTGTGCTCGCACAGCATGGTCGACCGGGTCATGGCGGAGGCCAGCGCGACGAGCCCCGAGAAGAACAGGGGGTGGGGAAACTCTTCACTACGGGCCCACCACTCCTCGGGTACGAGCCCGCGCACCAGGTCGGGCACGACGTACAGCGCGCCGGCGGCGGCGACGGCGACCGTCAGGGCCGACGCGGCACGGGTCACGTGAGGCCCGACGACCCGCCCGTGGGTCGCGCCCCCGTGCTCCGCCGCAGCGGCCATGCGCCCCAGCCACCGGTGGACCCGCCGGGGCGCGTACTCCCGCTGCCGTCCCCACACCGTCCGGTCCCCGGTCAGGCTCCCCCGCGCCCGCCGCACCGCGGCGTTGGCGGACGTGGTGGCGGCCGGGACGTACCGGGCCAGCAACTGCTCACGGATCTCGTCGGCCGAAGCACCGGACACCGGCGGCGCCACGTCGGGGGACTCCCCGTACACGGCGAAGGCGAGCCCCAGATAGAACGGCGAGCTCAGGGCGTCGGCGACGGCCCCGCCCGCCGTGCCGTCCCCGATGGCGTCGACGACGGCGTCCATCGGGGAGGACCGTCCGTCGGACCGCAGGGCGACGTAGCGCCGCGCCTGCTCGGCGTCGACGCCGCCGACGCGCAGCAGCGTGGCCTCGCGGAGCCACGTGTGCAGGCCGGACAGCTCCGCGTACCGCTGCTCGCGGCAGGTCAGGACGAGGGGGGCGCTGCCGCCGACGGCCTGGTAGGCGTTGAGTTCGGCGAGGGCCCGGCAGGCCCGCTCGGGCTCCCCGTCCTCGGGGTCCATCTCGTCGAGCCCGTCCAGTACGGGAACGACGAGCCGCCGGGAGACGAGGTCGGCGGCGACGGCCGTCGGCACCTCGTAGGACTTGACCAGACTGTCCTTGAGCCAGTGCTCGAACCCGCCGACCGTCCGCCGCCCGCCCCACCAGCGGCGCCGGGTCCGCGCCGGAGGCAGATCCCGGATGGCGAGCCGTACGGGCACGGCGTCCTCGGCTCCGCGCACGCCGAGCAGCCGCACCACGAGGTGCACCGCGAACACGGTCTTCCCGGCCCCCGGCTCCCCGGTCATGACGAGCCGTCCGGGCTCCGCGCAGTACCACTGCGCCACGTCGGACAACCGCTGCGGCCCCGGCGGCTCGGCGCCGCCCCACCGGGGCGTCACCTCCACCGGCAGGTCGATCAGATGCGCCCCGGTGCCCAACATGTGCGTGCGCTCGGCGACTTCGACGTCCTCCACGGCACGGGCGAGCTGGTCGAGGGCGACCGCGCGAGCGTCACTGGCCCGCTGCAACCGCAGCGCACTGAGACTGACCCCCGCCCCCACCAGGATCCCGAGCACCCCCAACGGCACCCCCAGGACCCCGGCCACGTCCTGCGGCCCGAGCTCTGCGCCCCGAACCGACCACCCCGCCCATCCGCACCCGGCGACCAGAACGGCCACCCCGCCCCCGAGCAGCCACCGCACCCCCGCGGACTCCCTCACGCGCGGTACTCCACGAGCACCGGGCTCTCCCCGTACACCACCCGCTCCCCCGCCCGCACCCGCCGCACCCCGCCACCCGTCCGGCGCAGCCGGTGTGCCCCCTCGTCCAACTCGGCCACCGCACGGCCCTGTTGGGTCCACCGGACCGCGAAGCGGGGGCCCGCCGGGTCGGGCTCACGGGTGTCGCCGGGACGGAAGAGGCACTCGTAGACGCCGTCCGGGAGGCCGACTCCCCTGCCCTTGCCGCAGGAGGTGATCCGTTTGTCGGCCAGCCAGGCGTGGAGGCGGCCGATGCGGCGGCCCGGCTCCGCGGGCGGGCCGCCGACGGGCTGGACGACCAGGGGGATGTTCCTGCCGCCCCAGGCGTAGAAGTACATCCGTTCGACGAAGGACTTACGGGCGTAGAGGCCGACCAGGTAGAAGCGCACGGCGTAGTCGTCGGCGCGGCGGGCGGAGAGGTGGGCGCCGTCGTCGATCTCCGCGCCGGGGCCGGTGTTCCACACGCGCCGGCCCACGCTGTGTCTGCGGAAGACGTCCTCCGCCTTCGCCGCGAGTTCGATGATCTCCTCGGGCGGCCCGTCGGCCCGGCGCGGGTGCAGCTTGAGCGCCGCGGTGTCGCAGAACTCGTACGCCCCGGTACGCACGAACCTCGCGAGCAGTTCCCTGCCTTCGGGCTCCCACAGCTTGCCGAAGGAGGGGCACGCGAGTTTCGCGTCCGGGTCGACGCGCCGGATGATCCGTGCCGCGACGCGCACCATCTTGGCCAGCGTGGCCATGCTCCCGGCGTAGTGGGACGTGGCCCCCACGCTGTCCCAGAGTTCGTACGCCGCGATGCGGGAGCGGTAGCGCGTGGCGACCTTCTCGACGAAGTGCTCCCAGTCGGCGAGATCGTCGGGGGGCGCGGCGCGCGAGTCCTCCGGGTACGGCGTCTTCGGTCCTTCGGGAGCAGCCCAGCCCGGAGTGCCTCCGAACACGAACAGGATGGGCAGGTGCTTGCGTTCGGCGCCCCGCACCGAGCGCTCCAGGATCTTCCAGTCGAACTTCCCGCGTTCCGGCTCGACCTGGGCCCAGCGGGTCTCGCTCTCCCACAGCCGGACCCCGCCGACGGCGAAGTCCGGCATGAGGCCGGTGTCGGTGTTCATCGTGATGCCGAAGAACTCGGGGTCGAGCGGCTTGGGCGCAAGGGCCCAGTACGGGCCGTCGGTCCGCTGGCCGGAGGAGCGGTCCGCCGTGCCGCCGCCGCTCCCTGTGCCGCCGCTCGCCGTGGTGCCCCCGCCTTCGCCGCCCGGGTCCGGCCGCCCGTCGAAGGTCACCGCGCTCACCACGGCGACGGCGACGATCACGGCGAGCAGGAGCGTGCGCGAGCGAGGGCGATGCCGGGAGAAGGGGAGCGGCAGGGTGCGGGGAAGGGGCAGACGGAGGGGGCGGGGCAGGCTGAGGGGACGGGGGCGAGCGCGGCGAAGGGGGACCGGCTCGGCGGGCGGTTCAGCGGGCGGCTCGGCGGGCAGTTCGGCGGGCGGTTCAGCGGCCGGTTCGCCCGCCGCATCCATGGTCGCCGCATCCGTGGTCGCCGTACCAGTGGCCGCCGTACCCGTGGCCGCCGCATCCGCCCGCGCCCATGCCCCGTACAGCCGGTCCAGCTCCCCCTGCCCCGCCCCGCACACCCGGGCGATCCGCTCGACCGTGCCGAAGCTCGCGGGCACCGTCAGGCCCTGGCAGTAGCGGTGCACCGAGGACCGGCTCAGGCCCGTGCGGCTCGCGAGAGCCGTGTAGCTGCGGCCGCTGCGCTCCTTCAACTCCTGCAGAAGATCGGCCAGTTCGTGAGTCTCACTCATGGGCTTGCCCCTGTGTCCGTCCCACAGCGGCAGAACATAGCAGGCAGGGCGGTTTCGGGCGTCCCATCGTCCCAGCGGGACGCGTCCGCCTTGCCGACGGCGCGTCTCATCGAGATCGTCGTCCGTGTCGCCGTTCGGGGGAGCGGCGACCGCTCGACACCATCGGAGGAACCACCGTGCTGCGTGTCCACTTCACCGCGACCGATCTCGTCCGGACCCGGGTCTCCGACGGAGCGGATCCGCTCTGGGAGACCGTCCTCAGCCTGCACCGCCTCCAGGACCAGCATCCCGATCCGGCCCTCGCCGCCTGCCGCCGCTCAGGGCACGGCGACAGGCGGGGGCCGCTCGGGATGCTCCTGCCGCTCGTACCGCGACGCGGGTACTTCCCGGACTTCCTCACGCCGCCCGCCGCGGCGGCCGGGATCGAGCCCGGCCTCGACGCGCTGATGTCCACGCCCCGCGCCCGGCTGCGCGCCGAGCTGAGCGTCCTCGCCGCCCGCAACCCGCTGCCGTCCTGGACCCGCTCCCTGGCCGACGGCGAACCCGCCGCCCTGCGCCGGCTCGCCCGCGCCCTGCGCACGTACCACCAGGGGACGCTCGGCCCCCGTTGGCCGCACATCACCCGGCGCGCGAACAGCGACCGCGCGCTGCGGCTGCACGCCCTGTGGCACGGCGGCGCGGAGGCGATGCTGCGGACGTACGGCTCGTCGATGCGGTGGCGGCCGCCGGTGCTCGAAGTCGCGTACCCGGTCGACCGGGACCTGCGGCTCGACGGGCGGGGGCTGCTCCTGGTGCCGTCCTGCTACGCCCGCAGCCCGGTCGCCCTCGCGGACACCGCGCTCCCGCCGACGCTCGTCCACCCGGTCAAGCCGCGCACGGCCGACGACGACCGACCCGCGTACGAGAGCCTGGCGCCCCTGCTCGGCCACACCCGGGCCGCCGTGCTCCAGGCACTCGGCGGCGAGCCCACCACCACGGAACTCGCCCGCCGAGCCGGCGTCTCCCTCTCCTCGGCGAGCGAACACGCCGCCGTCCTGCGTGAGGCGGGCCTGGTCTCCAGCGTCCGCCAGAGCAACGCGGTACGCCACGCGCTGACGCCTCTGGGCTCGGCGTTGCTGCGCGGAGCAGGATGACGTCGGCGCAGGTCGATAAGCCTGTCCGGCGATTGAGGACGAGGCCGAAGGCCGATCCGGCCCCGGCCCGTCCAAGGGTCACGCGAAGGTCAGACCTTGACGGCGGCAGCCTCATCGGCGGCCCGCCCCTCAGGGACCTCGGCCTCGGCCGCGGAGGCGGGCTTCTTCTCCAGGGAAGGCCCCACGCCCCCGTGGTCGTCGTCGAGGAGCGTCCGCTCGTCGAAGGGAAGCTCGCCGTCCAGGACGGCGGCCACCCGCTCCCGGTCGACCTCCTTCGTCCACGTACCGATCAGCAACGTCGCGACCGCGTTGCCCGCGAAGTTCGTCAGCGCACGGGCCTCGCTCATGAAGCGGTCGACGCCGATGATGAGGCCGACGCCGTCGACGAGGGCGGGCTTGTGGGACTGCAGCCCGCTCGCGAGGACCGCGATGCCCGAGCCGGAGACGCCCGCCGCGCCCTTGGACGCGATCATCATGAACAGCAGCAGCGAGATCTGCTCGCCGATGCCGAGCGGCTGGCCCATCGCGTCGGCGATGAACAGCGAGGCCATCGTCAGATAGATCATCGTGCCGTCGAGGTTGAAGGAGTACCCGGTGGGGACGGTGATGCCGACGACCGGGCGGCTCACGCCCAAGTGCTCCATCTTCGCGATGAGCCGCGGCAGCGCGGACTCCGACGAGGACGTGGAGAGGATCAGCAGGAACTCGCGGCCCAGGTAGCGGAGCAGCTTGAACAGGTTCACGCCGGTCGCGAGGCGCAGCAGCGTGCCGAGCACCAGCAGGATGAACAGCGCACAGGTGATGTAGAACCCGATCATGATGGTGGCGAGCGCCTTGAGCGCGTCCGTGCCGGTCTCGCCGATCACGGCGGCCATCGCGCCGAACGCGCCGAGGGGCGCCATCCACATGATCATGCCGAGGATGCGGAAGACCAGCTTCTGGATGTGCTGCACCCCGCGCAGGACCGGCTCGCCCGTCTTGCCCATGGCCTGGAGCGCGAAGCCGACGAGGAGGGCGACGAGGAGGGTCTGGAGGACCTCGCCCTCGGTGAAGGCCGAGACCATCGTCTTGGGGATGATGCCGAGCGCGAAGTCGACCAGGCCCTTGTCCGCCTCGTCGGCGGCGGTGTGGCCCGCCTTCTTGTCCGACGCGTCCAGGTCCATGCCGTCGCCGGGGTGCAGGATGTTGCCGACGATCAGGCCGATGGCGAGCGCCACCACGGACATCGCGACGAAGTAGGCGAGCGCGAGCCCGCCGACCTTGCCGACCTTCGCTGCCTGCCGGACCGAGCCCACGCCGAGGACGATCGTGCAGAAGATGATCGGCGAGATCATCATCTTGATCAGGTTCACGAAGCCCGTGCCGATGGGCTTGAGCTCCTTGGCGAAGTCCGGCGCGATGAAGCCGACGGCGATGCCGAGCAGTACGGCGGCGATGACGGCGATGTACAGGTAGTGGGTCCGGTCCCGTTTCGCGGGCGGTGCGCCCGTACCGGCGGTGTCGGCCGCCGTCTGTCCCTGTGCCACGGGGTGCCTCCTTGGGCTACGTACGCTAGGTACGACTGGCGTCTGCGTCCTCGCTAGTCGTGCGGCTCACGTCCTGGCGATTCCGGGTGACTATCTCCCGGCCTGTGACGGCGGTCACGGTTACGTTCATTTAGTTCGCGCATACACATCACGGCAGACTGGCGATATGTCCCAGGTCCCCCGACCGCCTCGTTCGCCCCGTCGGCCCCGTCGGCCCCGCGGCCCCCGCAGCCTCGCCGGCCAGCTCTTCGCGATGCAGGTGGTCCTGGTGGCGGTCGTGGTCGCGGGCTGCGCCCTGTTCACGTACCTGAGCGACCGGCACCAGGCCGAGGAGGCCGCCCTGCGCCAGGCCACGGCGGCGGCGCGGGCGGTGGCGGACGCGCCCTCGGTGCGCGAGGCGATCCGCGGCGATGACCCGTCCCGCAGGCTCCAGCCGTACGCCACCGACGTGCAGCGGCACACCGGCGTCGACTTCGTGACGATCATGGACCCGCGGGGCATCCGCTGGACCCACCCCGACCCCGACCGCATCGGCGAGCGCTTCCTCGGCCACCGGGCGGAGGCCCTGCGCGGCCGGACCTTCACCGAGATCTACACCGGCACCCTCGGCGCGTCCGCGCGCGTGGTCACGCCCGTCTTCGACGGCGGCGACGACCGGCGCGGTCGGACGGGCCGCATCGTCGGCCTGGTCAGCGCGGGCATCACCATCGACGCGATCAGCGAGAGGGCCCGCGGCCAGCTCGTGGCGCTGCTCGGCGTCGCGGTCGGCGCGCTCGCCCTCGGCGCCGTCGGCACGTACGTGATCAACGCCCGGCTCCGCCGCTCCACCCACGGCATGAACGCCACCGAGCTGAGCCGCATGCACGACTACCACGAGGCCGCGCTGCACGCCGTCCGCGAGGGGCTGCTCATGCTCGACGGGCGGCGCCGCGTCGCCCTCATCAACGACGGCGCCCGCGAGCTGCTCGGCGCGCCCGAGGGCGTCGTCGGCCGGCACGTCACCGACCTCGGCCTGCCCGCGCCGCTCACCGGCGCGCTGCTCGACGCCCGGCCGCGGGTCGACGAGGTGCATCTGACGGCCGACCGGGTCCTGGTCGTCAACACCTCGCCCGTCTCCGGCGGCGACCGCAGGGGCACCGTCGTGACCCTCCGCGACCACACCGAACTCCAGGCGCTCGCGGGCGAGCTGAACTCCGAACGCGGCTTCACCCGGGCCCTGCGCTCGCAGGCCCACGAGGCCGCGAACCGGCTGCACACGGTGGTGTCCCTGATCGAGCTCGGCCGCGCCGACGAGGCCGTGGAGTTCGCCACCGCCGAGCTGGAGCTGGCCCAGGCCCTCACCGACCAGGTCGTCGCCGCCGTCAACGAACCCGTCCTCGCCGCCCTCCTCCTCGGCAAGGCCGCACAGGCCAACGAGCACGGCGTGGAGCTGGTCGTCTCCGCCGACACCAGCGTCGACGACGGCATGCTCCCGCCCGGCCTGCCGCCCCGCGACCTGGTCACCGTCCTCGGCAACCTCATCGACAACGCCGTCGACGCCGCCCAGGGCTCCCCCGCGGCCCGCGTCACGGTGACGGTCCGCGCGGAGTCCGGCGGCCTGCTCCTGCGGGTCACCGACACCGGCCCGGGCGTCGACCCCGCCCGACGCGAGTCGGTCTTCCAGCACGGCTGGAGCACCAAGGCCCCCGCGGGCCGCGGCCTCGGCCTCTCCCTGGTCCACCAGACGGTGACCCGCCACGGGGGGACGCTGACCTTGACGGAACCGGAGGGGGGCGGTGCAGAGTTCACGGCGACGCTGCCGCTGGCCGCCAGCACCAGCGCTGTGGGAAATCGTCCCGCAGGGCGAGACGGAAAGGCCGACAGATGACCGACCCCCAGCCCATCCGGGTCCTGGTCGTCGAGGACGACCCCGTCGCGGCCGACGCCCACGTCCTCTACGTGAACCGGGTTCCGGGCTTCGAGGTGACCGCCACGGCCCACACAGCCGCCGAGGCCCGCCGAGCGCTCGACAAGACCCCCGTCGACCTGATCCTCCTCGACCTGAACCTCCCCGACGGCCACGGCCTGGCCCTCGCCCGCACCCTGCGCGCAGCGGGCCACCGCGCGGACGTCATCGCGGTGACCTCGGCCCGCGACCTCGCGGTGGTCCGCGAGGGCGTCTCCCTCGGCGTGGTCCAGTACGTACTGAAACCCTTCACCTTCGCGACGCTCCGCGACCGCCTCACCCGCTACGCGGAGTTCCGCGCCGCCGCGGGCGAGGCCACGGGCCAGGACGAGGTCGACCGCGCCCTCGCCACCCTCCGCGCCCCCGCCCCCGCCGCCCTGCCGAAGGGCCTCAGCGGCCCCACCCTGGAGAAGGTGACCCGCACGCTCCAGGACGCCGCCCCCGACGGCCTCACCGCCGCGGCCACTGCCGACACCACGGGCCTCTCCCGCATCACGGCCCGCCGCTACCTGGAGCACCTGGTGACGACAGGGCGGGCCGCCCGCAGCCCCCAGTACGGCCACGTGGGCCGCCCCGAACTGATCTACCGCTGGCTGCCCCCGGCCTGACCCGCCCCGGCCCACCCCGCTCCGCCCGGGGCCCGAGGCCTGATCCACAGACCCCCAAACCCCCACCCCATAACAACGTTGTCACGTTACTGACAAGCGTCAACGCACAGCCCCCGCAACCCCGTTGCAAGGGCATTGACCTTGCTCCGAGCCCGCGCTTACGTTCACCGGCAGCAGCCCCGCGCGGCAGCACCCCGCGCCGCGGCGCGGCCGCGTCGGACCGTAGGAGGTCGTGCCCGTGCGCCCCACCGCCCCCGCCCCTCTGCTCCTGGCAGCCGTGCTCGCCGCCTCCACCCTGACCGCGTGCGGCGGCGGCTCCGGCGACGACCCGGACACCGTGAAGGTCTCGTACAAGCAGTCCATGGACAACAAGATCCGGGTGATGGACGACTACCTGGAGTCGATGAAGAAGCAGTTCGAGAAGGCGAACCCCGGCAAGAAGGTGAAACTGGTGCCGATCAAGGCGCCGGACGCCGAGTACTACACGAAGGTGCAGCAGATGCTGCGCTCGCCGAAGACCGCCCCGGACCTGGTCTACGAGGACACCTTCCTCATCAACTCCGACATCACCAGCGGGTACTTGAAGCCGCTCGACCCCTATCTGGAGAAGTGGAAGGAGTGGCCGAAGTTCATCGACACGGCCAAGGCGGCGGCGAAGGCGGAGGACGGCAAGACGTACGGCGTGCCGGACGGCACGGACACCCGCGGGCTCTGGTTCGACAAGGACATCTTCGAGAAGGCGGGCCTGCCCGCGAACTGGCAGCCGAAGAACTGGGACGAGATCCTGGACGCGGCCCGCACCATCAAGGAGAAGGTGCCGGACGTCGTCCCGCTGAACGTGTACACCGGCAAACCCGGCGGGGAGACCTCGTCCATGCAGGGCATGGAGATGCTGCTCTACGGCACGGGCGAGAACCCGCTGTACGACCCGAAGGCGAAGAAGTGGGTGGTGGGCAGCCAGGGCTTCAAGGACTCCCTGAAGTTCGTGGAGACCGTCTACAAGGAGAAGCTCGGCCCGGACGTCGAGGACGCCCTCGACCCGAACATGGCCACGCGGGTGCGCGGCGAGTTCCTGCCCAAGGGCAAGCTCGGCATCAACCTCGACGGCTCCTGGCTGCCGCAGGACTGGCTGCCGGGCTCCGGGCACGAGTGGCCCGAGTGGTCCAAGGAGCTGGGGCTCGCGGCGATGCCCACGCAGCACGGCCAGGCCCCCGGCAAGGTGAGCATGTCCGGCGGCTGGACGTGGGCGATCCCGTCGAAGGCGGACAACGCCGACCTGGCGTTCAAGTTCATCGAGACGATGCAGACCAAGGAGAACGCGAAGAAGTGGTACATCGCGAACTCCGGCATCTCGGTGCGCGCGGACGTCGCGAAGGACCCCGCGTACGTGAAGGCGCAGCCCGGCATCAAGTTCTTCACCGACCTGGTCGCCTCGACGCACTACCGGCCCGCCTACCCCGCGTATCCGAAGGTGTCCACGGCGATGCAGGAGGCCATGGAGCAGGTCACGACGGGGGACGGCTCGGTGGACAAGGCGGCGAGCGGCTATGACGACGAGGTCGAGTCGGCGACCGACGGCAAGGTGATCGAGAAGTGACGGCTCCGCCGCCGGCCCCCCGGCGGCTGGCCCGCTCCCTGGGCCGGGCGCTGCCCGTGTCCCCCGCCGTCGTCCTGATGGCCCTGTTCCTCGCGGGCCCGATCGGCTACTGCGCCTACATCGCCTTCACCGACCTCCAGCTCACCGGCCAGGCCGAGGAGTCGTTCGTCGGCTTCGAGAACTTCCGGACGGCGTTCGGCGACGAGGACTTCGTCAACGCGGTCTGGCTGACGCTGGTCTTCACGTTCCTGTCGTCGATCGTGGGCCAGAACACCCTGGGGCTCGCCCTCGCCGCCCTGATGCAGCGGGCGTCCAGGACGGTCCGCACGATCACCGGGGCCGTCGTCGTCACGGCCTGGGTGCTCCCGGAGGTCGTGGCGGGCTTCCTGCTCTACGCCTTCTTCCGCCGCGACGGCACCCTCAACGCCGTCCTGGACTTCCTCCATCTGCCGTCCCAGAACTGGCTGTTCACGCTGCCGATCCTCGCGGTGTCGTTCGCCAACGTCTGGCGCGGCACGGCCTTCTCGATGCTCGTGTACTCCGCCGCCCTCAACGAGATCCCCAAGGAGATCACCGAGGCCGCGGAGGTCGACGGCGCGAGCGGCTGGCGGCGCATGTGGCACATCACGCTGCCCATGATCCGCCGCTCCATCGGCACGAACCTGATGCTCAACACCCTGCAGACCCTGTCGGTCTTCGGCCTGATCTGGGTGATGACGCGCGGCGGCCCGGGAAACCGCAGCCAGACCCTCCCGCTGTTCATGTACGAGCAGGCCTTCCAGAAGAGCATGATCGGCTACGGCACCGCGGTGGCCCTGCTCCTGCTCCTGGTCGGATCCCTGTTCTCGCTGGTCTACATGCGCCTGCTGCGCACGGAGGTCTGAGGTGTCCGCACGCCGCACGAGAAGCCGCAGACTGGCCGCGGACATCGGCCTGTTGACGGTCGCCGCGACCTTCGCGGTGCCGCTCGCCTGGGTGGTCCTCTCCGCCCTCGACCCCAAGGCCGACGTGGGCATGAAGACCCCCGACGGCATCACGCTCGACAACTTCGACGCGGTCCTCACCGACGAGATCACGTTCACGCCGATGCTCAACAGCCTGCTGCTGTGCGGCGGCGGCACCCTGCTCACCGTGGTCAGCGCGGCCCTCGCGGCGTACCCGCTGTCCCGCTACACGTCCCGCCTGAACCGCCCGTTCATGCTCACGATCCTCTTCGCCACGAGCCTGCCCATCACCGCGATCATGGTTCCGGTGTACGCGCTGTTCGTCCGCGTCGACCTCATCGACACCATGCACGGCACGATCTTCTTCTTCGCCGCGTCCCAGCTCCCGTTCGCCATCTGGCTGATGAAGAACTTCATGGACGGCGTCCCCAAGGAACTGGAGGAGGCCGCCTGGACGGACGGCGCCTCGCCCTTCCAGTCCCTGCTGCGCATCGTCCTGCCCCTGATGGGCCCCGGCGTGGCCGTCGTGACGGTCTTCTCCTTCGTCATGATGTGGGGCAACTTCTTCGTCCCCTTCATGCTGCTCCTGTCCCCCGACCAGATGCCGGCGGCGGTCAGCATCAACGACTTCTTCGGCTCCAAGGGCGCCATCGTCTACGGCCAGCTGGCGGCCTTCTCCCTCATCTACTCCACGCCGGTGATCCTGCTGTACGTCCTGGTGGCGCGGAAGTTGGGCGGCGGGTTCGCGCTGGGGGGTGCGGTCAAGGGGTGATTCCCGTACGAAAAGGGGCGCTCGGAGTGCGCGCAGGGCGCTCACCCGCCGTACTTTCGTACGAGCCGCAACCCTGTGTGAACAGACCGTAGTCGCCGCCCCCGTACGGCCATACCGTGTGCCCGTGCAACCGAGCCAGCCCACGCCGCCCTTCGACTTCCCCGCCGCGCGCCGCCTCCGGGAGGCGCTGGGCATGGCGCCGGGGCACGTCGCGTACGGCATGCGGGCGAGCTACGGCCTCGCCCATGTCACGCCGGACACCGTCATGGCGTGGGAGCGCGGGCTCGCCGCGCCGAACGCTACCGAGCTGGCCGCGCTCGCGGCGACGCTGTGGTGCTCGCCGGGCGAGCTGATGGGCGCGGCCACGACGCTGCGGGAGCACCGCCTCGCCCGCGGCCTCGCCCCGGAGGACGTGGCGCGCGGGGCGGGCGTGGAGATCCAGGCGTATCTGCGCATGGAGGAGACCAACCAGTGGCGCGGCACGGACCGCCAGTCCGCGGCCCTGAGCCGCACGCTGCGCCTGCCGCTGCCCGACTTCGTCACGGTGACGGGCCGCGCCGACGAACTCGCGGAGCTGTTGCGCAGCGCGGTGACGACCCGCTGGCAGGGCTACGTCCGCCCGGTCAGCAAGCTGCTCGCCGTGGAGAAGCGGGACCTGGAGGGCCCGCTGCGCAAGCTCCACGAGGACTACCAGTCCCGGATGGTGCGCACGCTCAGCTGGGGCGGCGGGGCGGGCGCGGACGCGTCGGGGCACGCGGGCCGTGACTTCCTGGACCGGATCCTGGACCACTTCTGGCCGCTGGTGCCGGACGCGGCGGCCTGACGGCTACCGGACCGGCCTGTGGAAGACCGGCCCCTAGAAGACCGACTCCGCCTCGTCCATCCGGTCCTTCGGGACCGTCTTCAGTTCGGTGACCGCCTCCGCGAGCGGCGCCATCACCACGTCCGTGCCGCGCAGCGCCGTCATGTGCCCGAAGTCCCCGCGGTGCACGGCCTCCACGGCGTGCCAGCCGAAGCGGGTGGCGAGCACCCTGTCGTACGCCGTGGGCGTGCCGCCGCGCTGGACGTGGCCGAGGATGACCGGCTTGGCCTCCTTGCCGAGGCGGCTCTCCAGCTCGAAGGCGAGGGCCGTGCCGATGCCCTGGAAGCGCTCGTGGCCGAACTGGTCGATGGCGCCCTTGCCGTAGTTCATGGTGCCGTCGGCGGGGTGCGCGCCCTCGGCGACGCAGATGACGGCGAACTTCTTGCCGCGGGCGAAGCGCTCCTCGACCATCTTGACCAGGTCGGCCGGGTCGAAGGGCCGCTCGGGCAGGCAGATGCCGTGGGCGCCGCCGGCCATGCCGGACTCCAGGGCGATCCAGCCGGCGTGGCGGCCCATGACCTCGACGACCATGACGCGCTGGTGGGACTCGGCGGTGGTCTTCAGGCGGTCCATCGCCTCGGTGGCGACGCCGACGGCGGTGTCGAAGCCGAAGGTGCGGTCCGTGGAGGAGATGTCGTTGTCGATGGTCTTGGGCACACCGACGACCGGCACGCCCGCGTCCGACAGCATCTTCGCGGCCGTCAGGGTGCCCTCGCCACCGATCGGGATGAGGGCGTCGAAGCCGCTCTTCTCGATGAGTTCCTTGGCGTTGTCGCAGGCGGCGCGGAAGCGGGCGCGCTCAAGGCGGGAGGAGCCGAGGATGGTGCCGCCGCGGGAGAGGATGCCGCTGACCGCGTTCAGGTCGAGGGTGCGGTAGCGGCCGTCCAGCAGACCCGCGTATCCGTCCTCGAAGCCGATGACCTCGTCGCCGTAGTTCGTGACCGCTCGGTGCACGACCGACCGGATCAC
Source organism: Streptomyces flavofungini (assembly GCF_030388665.1). Lineage (NCBI taxonomy): Bacteria > Bacillati > Actinomycetota > Actinomycetes > Kitasatosporales > Streptomycetaceae > Streptomyces > Streptomyces flavofungini. The sequence goes on from NZ_CP128846.1 coordinate 2,945,837, forward strand.
TGCGTTGAGGCCCGGGCAGTCGCCGCCCGCGGTGAGAATTCCGATACGCATCGCGCTGTGTCTCCTGCTCGCTGTTGATACTTGTGAGCCGATCCGATTGTTCCACGGCCCCAGCGGGGCCGCCGCCCGTCGTCCGCTCTGCGACCTAGCCAGCCGCAGAGGTATTGTCAAGAGGGCACAGCCAACAATATCGGGTGTTTTTCGGCGCTGCCGGAGCTGCCCTTCCCCCGCCTCACCAGCCAAGACAGCCAAGACAGGCCGAGTCGGCCGAGTCGGCCGAGCCGGCGACGACAGCGACGAAACGGAGAGCACGCGTGACGCGCAGCGTGTACGTGACCGGGATCGACCGGGGCGACGGCCGCCAGGTCGTCGAGCTGGGAGTCATGGAGCTCCTGACCCGTCAGGTCGACCGCGTGGGCGTCTTCCGCCCGCTCGTCCACGACGGACCCGACCGCCTCTTCGAGCTCCTGCGCGCCCGCTACCGGCTCGCGCAGGACCCCGCGTCCGTGTACGGCATGGACTACCACGAGGCGTCCGCGCTGCAGGCCGAGAAGGGCACCGACGAGCTGGTCTCCCAGCTCGTCGACCGCTTTCACGCCGTCGCCCGTGAGTACGACGTGGTCCTGGTCCTCGGCACCGACTTCGCCGCCACCCAGCTCCCCGACGAGCTGGCGCTGAACGCCCGGCTCGCGAACGAGTTCGGCGCCTCGGTCCTGCCCGTGGTCGGCGGCAAGGACCAGACCGCCGAGTCGGTGCGCGCCGAGACCCGCAACGCCTACCGCGCCTACGACAGCCTCGGCTGCGACGTCCTCGCGATGGTCACCAACCGGGTCGCCCCGGCCGACCGCGAGGAGATACACGAGCGCCTGGCCGCCCGTCTCCCGGTGCCCTGCTACGTCCTGCCGGACGAGCCCGCCCTGGCCGCGCCGACCGTCGCGCAGATCACCCACGCGCTCGGCGGCAAGGTGCTCCTCGGCGACGACTCGGGCCTGGCCCGCGACGCCCTCGACTTCGTCTTCGGCGGCGCCATGCTGCCGAACTTCCTGAACGCCCTGACCCCGGGCTGCCTGGTCGTGACCCCCGGCGACCGCGCCGACCTGGTCGTCGGCGCGCTCGCCGCGCACAGCGCGGGAACACCGCCCATCGCGGGCGTCCTGCTGACCCTGAACGAGCAGCCCGGCCCGGAGATCCTGCGCCTGGCCGACCGGCTCGCGCCGGGCACGCCCGTGGTCGCCGTGACCGGGGGGTCCTTCCCGACGGCGCAGGAGCTGTTCGCCCTGGAGGGCAAGCTGAACGCGGCGACGCCGCGCAAGGCGGAGACCGCGCTCGGCCTCTTCGAGCGGTACACCGACACCGCCGACCTCCTGAAGCGCCTGTCCGTCTTCGGCAGCGACCGCCTCACGCCGATGATGTTCGAGCACAAGCTCCTGGAGCGGGCCCGCGCCGACCGCCGCCGCGTCGTGCTTCCCGAGGGCACCGAGGAGCGCGTGCTGCGCGCCGCCGACGTGCTGCTGCGCCGCGGCGTGTGCGATCTGACCCTCCTCGGCCCGGTGGAGACGATCCGCAAGAAGGCCGCGGACCTCGGCGTCGACCTGGCCGACTCGCAGCTCATCGACCCCCAGGAGTCCGAGCTGCGGCAGGGCTTCGCCGAGGAGTACGCGCGGCTGCGCGCCCACAAGGGCGTGACGGTCGAGCTGGCGTACGACGTGGTGGCGGACGTGAACTACTTCGGCACGCTGATGGTGCAGGGCGGTCTGGCCGACGGCATGGTGTCGGGCTCCGTGCACTCGACGGCGGCGACGATCCGCCCGGCCTTCGAGATCATCAAGACCAAGCCGGAGGCCTCGATCGTGTCGTCGGTCTTCTTCATGTGCCTGGCCGACAAGGTCCTCGTGTACGGCGACTGCGCGGTCAACCCGGACCCGAACGCCGTCCAGCTCGCCGACATCGCCGTGCAGTCGGCCGCCACCGCCGACCAGTTCGGCGTCGAGCCGCGCATCGCGATGCTGTCGTACTCCACCGGCACCTCGGGCTCGGGCGCCGACGTGGACAAGGTCCGCGAGGCCACGGAGCTGGTGCGCGGGCAGCGCCCGGACCTGAAGATCGAGGGCCCGATCCAGTACGACGCGGCCGTCGAGCCGTCCGTCGCGGCCACCAAGCTGCCGGACTCCGACGTCGCGGGCCAGGCCAGCGTGCTGATCTTCCCCGACCTGAACACCGGCAACAACACCTACAAGGCCGTGCAGCGCTCGGCCGGCGCGATCGCCGTCGGCCCGGTCCTGCAGGGCCTGCGCAAGCCCGTGAACGACCTGTCCCGCGGCGCCCTCGTCCAGGACATCGTCAACACGGTCGCCATCACGGCGATCCAGTCCCAGACGCCCACCGCCCAGTCCCCCACCGAGAAGGCCCCCCAGTGAGCCCCACCCGTGTCCTCGTCCTCAACTCCGGCTCCTCGTCGGTGAAGTACCAGCTGCTCGACATGGCGGACAGCAGCCGGCTGGCCGTGGGCCTCGTCGAGCGCATCGGCGAGGAGACCTCCCGGCTCAAGCACACTCCGCTCACGGGCGGCGGCGCCGAGCGCGAGCGCACCGGGCCGATCGCCGACCACGAGGCCGCCCTGAAGGCGGTCGCCCAGGAGCTGGCCGCGGACGGCCTCGGCCTGGACTCGCCGGAGCTGGCCGCGATCGGCCACCGCGTCGTGCACGGCGGCAAGCACTTCACCGAGCCGACGGTCGTGGACGACGCCGTGCTCGCCGAGATCGAGCGCCTGATCCCGGTGGCCCCGCTGCACAACCCGGCCAACCTCACCGGCATCCGCACCGCCCGGGCGCTGCGCCCCGACCTGCCCCAGGTCGCCGTCTTCGACACCGCCTTCCACACGACGATGCCGGAGGCCGCGGCCCGCTACGCCATCGACGTGGAGACCGCCGACCAGCACCGCGTGCGCCGCTACGGCTTCCACGGCACCTCGCACGCGTATGTGTCGCGGACGACGGCGGAGCTGCTCGGCAAGGCCCCCGAGGACGTGAACGTCATCGTGCTGCACCTCGGCAACGGCGCGTCCGCGTCCGCCGTGCGCGGCGGCCGGTGCGTGGACACCTCGATGGGCCTGACGCCACTGGAGGGTCTGGTGATGGGTACCCGGTCGGGAGATCTGGACCCGGCCGTCATCTTCCATTTGGCGCGTGTCGGCGGACTGTCCATCGACGAGATCGACACTCTTCTCAACAAGAAGAGCGGCCTTGTCGGTCTGTGCGGCGACAACGACATGCGGGAGATCCGGCGCCGTATCGACGAGGGCGACGAACAGGCTCGTCTCGCCTTCGACATCTACATTCACCGGCTGAAGAAGTACATCGGCGCCTATTACGCGGTTCTCGGCCGGGTGGACGCGATCGCGTTCACGGCGGGCGTCGGCGAGAACGCGGCGCCGGTGCGCGCGGCCGCCGTGGCGGGCCTGGAGGAACTGGGCCTCGCGGTGGACGGCGAGCTGAACGCCGTACGGAGTGACGAGCCGCGGCTGATCTCGCCCGAGTACGCCCGGGTGAAGGTCGCCGTCGTGCCGACCGACGAGGAACTGGAAATCGCCGCGCAGACTTACGCACTGGTCGGGCGGCATTGATGCGGCATTGAGCGTGGCCTTCGCCGTGTGGGCAACTGAGCGGCGACCCGCCCATTTGTATCTTCCGCCAGATGGAATATTCCGAAGCGAAACAAACCGATAGGATCGCCCCCATGCGCCGTTCCAAAATCGTCTGCACGCTGGGCCCCGCCGTCGACTCCGAAGATCAGCTCGTTTCGCTGATCGAAGCCGGAATGAACGTGGCCCGCTTCAACTTCAGCCACGGCACGCACGCCGAGCACCAGGGCCGGTACGACCGCGTCCGGGCCGCGGCGGAGCGCACGGGCCGCGCGATCGGCGTCCTCGCCGACCTGCAGGGCCCGAAGATCCGCCTGGAGACCTTCGCGGAGGGCCCCGTCGAGCTGGTGCGCGGTGACGAGTTCACCATCACCACCGAGGACGTGCCCGGCGACAAGTCGATCTGCGGCACGACCTACAAGGGTCTGCCCGGCGACGTCTCCAAGGGCGACCAGGTCCTCATCAACGACGGCAACGTCGAGCTGCGCGTCGTCGAGGTCGCCGGACCGCGTGTGAAGACGATCGTCGTCGAGGGCGGCGTCATCTCCGACCACAAGGGCATCAACCTGCCCGGCGCGGCCGTGAACGTCCCCGCTCTGTCCGAGAAGGACATCGAGGACCTGCGGTTCGCGCTGAAGATGGGCTGCGACATGGTCGCGCTCTCCTTCGTCCGCGACGCCGACGACGTCAAGGACGTCCACAAGGTGATGGACGAGGAGGGCCGCCGGGTCCCCGTCATCGCCAAGGTGGAGAAGCCGCAGGCGGTGGCGAACATGGAGGGCGTCGTCGCGGCCTTCGACGCCGTCATGGTGGCGCGCGGCGACCTGGCCGTGGAGTACCCGCTGGAGAAGGTCCCGATGGTGCAGAAGCGCCTCGTGGAGATGTGCCGCCGCAACGCCAAGCCGGTGATCGTCGCGACCCAGATGATGGAGTCGATGATCACCAACTCCCGCCCCACGCGCGCCGAGGCGTCCGACGTCGCCAACGCGATCCTGGACGGCGCGGACGCGGTGATGCTGTCGGCCGAGTCCAGCGTGGGCGCGTACCCGATCGAGACCGTCAAGACGATGTCGAAGATCGTGACGGCGGCCGAGGAGGAGCTGCTCGCCAAGGGCCTGCAGCCCCTGGTCCCGGGCAAGAAGCCGCGCACGCAGGGCGGTTCGGTGGCCCGCGCCGCCTGCGAGATCGCCGACTTCCTCGACGGCAAGGCGCTGGTCGCCTTCACCAAGTCCGGTGACACCGCCCGCCGTCTGTCCCGCTACCGCGCGGCCCAGCCGATCCTCGCCTTCACCACCGACACCAGCACCCGCAACCAGCTCGCCCTGAGCTGGGGCGTCGAGGCGCACGTCGTGCCGCACGTGGACAACACGGACGCGATGGTCGAGCTGGTCGACGCCGAGGTGCTCAAGCTCCAGCGCTACAACGAGGGCGACACCATGGTCATCACGGCCGGTTCGCCCCCCGGCATCCCCGGCACCACCAACATGGTCCGCGTCCACCACCTGGGTGGCGGCGACCGCGACTGAGCCACGGGTCCACGGTCCGGCCCCCGACCAAGTTGCCGGACCGGGACCCGTTCTCTTCCGTACGACGTCGTGTGCGCGGCTTCCGTACGACACCGAGGGCGCCCCCTGCGACAGGGGGCGCCCTCGGTGTTCGGCGTGCCGCGGCTCCCGGAACGGGTCCCGGGCTCAGTCGGTGATCGACTGGTGCAGGCCGGGGATGGTCAGTTCACCGCCGAACTGGCCCGCCTGCTGCACCTTCACGTTGGTGAAGTAGATCAGCGGCAGGTTGAGCGGCGGCGGGTGCTCCGGGTCGAACGTGACCGGGATCAGACCGAAGAGGTTGCCCGAGATCCGCTCGGTGTACATCGTCGTGTCGCCGCCCCGGATCGTGGACGTGGAGCCCTTGGCGGCCTGCACGTGGTACTTCTTGCCGTTCGGGCTCTCCACGATCTGGTGCAGGTCGCCGATGTCCGTGCCGCCGCTGATGATGTACTTCAGCGCCTGCTTGGTGCGGCCGTCGGGCATCTTCAGGTTCACGACGCCCTTGTAGTCCGCGCCCTTCAGGAGCAGCGAGCTGGCCTCCAGGTGCCACGGCTGGTTCGGAATCGGCGCGGGCGACTGCTCGTCGTCACCGGCGACCTTCTTCTCCACCACGCACGGGAACGGCTTCTTGCCGTCCTCGTCCGGCGCCATCGGGTCCTTGGACTCCTCCTCGCCCTCCTCCTCGCCCTCGTCGTCGCCCTTGCCCTCGGCCTTCTCCTTGGCCTTCTCCGCCGCCTTCTCGGCCTTGTCCGCGAGGTCGTCGGCCTTGTCGGCGGCGTCCTTCAGGCGGTCCTCGGCCTTGTCCGCGGTGTCCTTCAGGCCGTCCTTCGCCTTGCCGAGGGTGTCCTCTGCGGGCTTGGTGGCCTTGCCGGAGCGGGAGTCCTCGCCGTCGGAGTCCTTGGCGTCGTCGTCCGAGGGGCCCGAGGACTTGTCGTCGCCCGACTCCTCCTCGGCCGCCCTCTCCTCTTCGGCCTTCTCCTCCTGGGCCTTCTTCTCCTTTGGCGTCAGGATGTCCTTGAGGGCGTCGCCGAGGCCCAGCGGGTCCAGCGGGTTCTTGGGCTTGTCGGGGGCGGGCTCGTCGGCCGCGTCCTCGTCGTCCTTGCCGGAGTCGCCGGAGTCCTTGCCCGAGTCCGCGCCGGAGTCGCCGGAGCCCTTGCCCGAGTCGGCGTCACCCGACGACCCGGGCCTCGAGGAGCCCGCGTCCGCGCCGCCGCCCGAGGGCTTCGACGTACCGGACCCGCCGCCGTCCTCGCCGCCGTCCTCGCCGTCGGCCTTGTCCCTGGCCTCGTCGGCCTTCTCGCGCGCGGCCTCGGCCTTCGCCGCGGCCTCCTTCGCGGCCTTCTCCTTGGCGTCCTGCTCGTCCTCGGCGTCCTTCTCGGCGTCCTTGGACTGCTCGTCCGGCGCCGTGACGCAAGGGCCGTCCCGGAAGGGGTTCTTGGGCACGCCCGGCTTCGCCTGGGCGAGCTGGGGGGTCAGGCCCATGCCCATCAGTACGGCGGTGGGCATGGCCGCGAGGGCGATCGCCTTCCCCGCGGGCACATGCAGCCGGGTGAGCAGCGGCTTCTTCGGGGCCGCGTGCCGCGGCCCCGTTCTCCCACGGGACGTGTCCGCATCAGTCCCGCGGCGCGCCTCGTCAGCCGGCACGGTTCCTCCCGTTCGTCCCGTTCATCGGGCTCGTTCCTGAGAAGTCGTCGGTCGCACCGCCCGTCTCCGGTACGGCTCCGTTCGCGGCCCCCGCGGCCGCGGGCTGCGGAGCCCCGTCGTCGGGTCCCCCGGCGTCGGGCGTCCGCGCGCCGCGCCTGGAGCGCTTCTCGGGCTTGAACGGCATCCAGGAGACGCCGAGCGCACCGCCGATGAGGGCGAGCAGGAAGCCCATGACGAAGCCACCGAAGTTGGACACCACCAGGGAGACCAGGGCGAGCAGGATCGCCGCGACGCCCGCGAACACGCGGGACATCGGCTGGAACCACATGGTCAGGCCGAGCACGACCAGCAGCACGCCGATGATCAGCGATCCGGCGCCGGCGGTGGTCGCCATCCGGATGGTCATCGTGCCCAGGGTGAGGTTCGCATAGGGGAAGTACATGATCGGGATGCCGCCGAGCAGTGTCAGCAGTCCACCCCAGAACGGGCGCTGACCGCGCCACCCTCGGAACGATTGGCGCATCCGGCCAAGCCTGTTGCCAAGGCCCACTTGCGCTTCGGCGCTCATGTCGTACAGCTCCTCGGGTATGGCGTTTGGTTCTGTGTGTGCGGATTCGGGCACGGGGACGGCTGGTTGAAGTGAGATACGGCGCCCCCGCGCCCGGCCGTCTCAGCGCGACAAGTGCGGCTCAGGACAGCGATGGCCTCAACAACGGCCTCAACGTCGGCCTCGGTCGAGACGAAGCGGATGAGACTGAGGTGACCGAGGCCGCTACCGCCTCAGTAGCACTCGTGCTTGCCCTTCTTGACCGACATGCCGAGGCCAGAGAGCTTGAAGGTGCCGGCGGTGGTCGCCCACGCACGCTGCTTCACATCCGTGAAGCGGACCTTGTCGGCCTGCTGCGCGAACGAGTCCGGGACGTACTTGTCGCCCTTGGCCGGACCCGGGCCCTTCGTCGTACGGTCGATCGAGACACCGATGTCGACGTTGGTGAAGGTCGCGTTGGCCTTCAGGTCGTCGGCGTCGATGTAGAGCTTCTTCGCCTCGACCCTCGGGCTGCCCTTGCCGCCGGCCTTGAGGACCATCGACACATCGCCGAAGACCGGGACCGGGACGACCACGGACTGGCAGAGGTTGGTGATCTTCGCCGAATCCATGCCGACGACGGCGACCGGGTGGTTGCCCGACTTGCCGCTGTCCATCCCGCCGTACTGGACGAATCCCGTACCGTCGAGCCGATCCGCGGTCACCTTGAACTGCTGACCGGACACACTGAACGATGCCGCGAGCGCACCCTGCGAGAGGGCCACGCCTATCGCGGCCGTCGCCGCGACGCTCGGCACCATGACCACGGCGAACCGCTTCCATCTGGTTCCGCCACGAGCCACGGACTCCATGACTTTCCTCCTTCTCGGACGTACATCTCCGGCCCTGACTGCTCCCGTTCGGGCGGCTCAGCCGGGCGGGGATGGGAGAAGTGCTACGTCCTCGGTTAGGAGAGCGCCCGCGTCAAGGGGCGCGCAGCGCGCCTCGATCACCGGCGATCACCCCCGAGCGACAACCACTGGTCGCGCCTGACGCATCACGCACAACCTTGCTGGACAGGCCCTGTCGGAGACCGGCAGAGACCCCCCTGTCCGAGGTCGGCGACGGTGTCGCCGACCTGCTCGGTGGGGACCCAGAATTCCCGTCTCCCGATTGGCTGTCGGACTGCGGGCAATGGACCGAGCGTGGCCGATCGTGGTGCATTCTCGGCGTCCGCACAAGGGGGTTCGTTACTGGCTGGTAACGGCGGGATAACCGACCCGGCACCGCCCGACGTCGGGCAACGACAGACCGTGGCCTCAACAGGCCGCCGAGATCGGGTGATTGACGCGCATAGCCGGACAGATCACCGCCTTGGACTTACTCCAAGTAACAGTGGCCGCGTTTGCCAAGATTCGGCAAAACGCGGCCACGGTGACACTGTCTCGGCAGGCTTTTCACTTGCGTACCACGACCCGTTACGCATAACCACAGGTCAGCGAACGGGGCGGGGCAAATCCGGCAGAACGCCGGGGTGTTGCGGGAGTGTTGCCGGGGGCGGGGGCCCGAAGGCCCCCGTCGGCCGGTCAGTCGGTGATCACCCGTCAGCCGGTGACCGCCGGTCGGTGATCAGAAGAGCACCCGGGCGAGCGCCGTGCGGGCCGCCGTCACGCGCGGGTCGTCGGCGCCGACGACCTCGAAGAGTTCGAGCAGCCGCACGCGCGCGGTCTCCCGGTCGTCACCGGCGGTGCGCCGGACCGTCTCGACCAGGCGCCCGAAGGCGTCCTCGACATGGCCGCCGACCAGGTCCAGGTCGGCCGCGGCGATCTGGGCCGCCGCGTCGGCGGGCTTCTCCGCGGCGTCCTTGCGGACCACGGCGGGGTCCAGGTCCTGCACCCGGCGCAGCAGTTCGGCCTGGGCGAGGCCGAGCTTGGCCTCGGTGTTGCCGGGGTCGTCGCTCAGCACGTTCTTGTACGCCTGGACGGCGCCGCCGAGGTCGCCCGCGTCCAGGGCCTGGACGGCCGCTTCGAGCAGGGCGTCATAGGGTCCGGCCGGGGCGGGGGCGGGCTGCGACTCGTCACCGGAGGCGTTCGGGTCGACGACGAGGCCGGTCAGGCCGAAGCGCTCCTCGCCGACCTGGATCAGCTGGTCCAGGGTCTGGCGGATCTGCGCCTCGGGGGCCGCGCCCTGGAAGAGCGGCAGGGCCTGGCCCGCCACCACCGCGAAGACCGCCGGGATGCCCTGCACCCCGAACTGCTGCATCAGCATCTGGTTCGCGTCGACGTCGATCTTCGCGAGGACGAACCGGCCGTTGTACTCCTGCGTCAGGCGCTCCAGGAGCGGGCTGAGCTGCTTGCACGGCTCGCACCACTCGGCCCAGAAGTCGATGACGACCGGCACTTCGGTGGAGCGCTGCAGGACGTCCCGTTCGAAACCCGCCTCGTCGACGTCGATGACGAGACTCGCGGGAGACACCCCGGCACCCGCGCCCGCGCCGCCCTGCCGGGCCGCTTCGGCGCGCGCCTGCTCCGCCTTCGCCTTGGCCTCCTGGGCCGCCTTCACCGCGGCGAGGTCGACGACTCCGCTCATGGACATGTTCCGTGGCTGCATGAGTACATCCTCCCCCAAGCCGCGCGGGAACCGTGCCCGTCCGTGGCCACCCGCCGGATTGCGGTGCCGCCGGTCGAACCGATTCGCCTGTTCCTTCGCCCCGCAAGGAGGACCGTGAGTCTCGCGGGGTCCCCACCCCGCCCTGTGGTTGCCGCCCGACGGGCGGTGGGACTCGCTCGCAACGGGCCGCCGCCGTACGCGGCTTTCGCTACGGCTCGTAGCGTAACTGGAGGACCCGGGAGGCGGCAGCGGGCGTAACGTGATCTGCCTCACTCGGCACTGGCCACGCTGTTCATACTGGCCGGTATGGTCGCGGGCATGCAGAGCCGCAACACACCGCCGACGCGCCCCGGAGGTCGCCCCCGCAGCACCGAGGCGGACACCGCCATCCTCGAAGCGACCAGACAGGCCCTGGTCGACCTCGGCTGGACCAAGCTGACCCTGGGCGACGTGGCGACCCGGGCGGGGGTCGCCAAGACCACCCTCTACCGGCGCTGGGCGGGCAAGAGCGAGCTGGTCGTGGACGCGGTGGCCGAGCTCTTCGACGAGCTGGAGCTGCCCGACCGGGGCAGCCTCGCGGCCGACATCGAGGGCGTGGTGCTCCAGTTCGCCGCGCTGCTCGGGCGCCCCGAGACCAGGACGGCCCTGATGGCGGTGGTCGCCGAGTCCACGACGGACGGCCCGCTGCGCGAGCGGATCCGCACGTCCATCGTGGAGCGGCAGAAACGCCTGGTCCTGGAGGGCCGCGAGCGCGCCCAGGCCCGCGGCGAACTTCCCGTGGAGTCCGACCCCGAGACGGCGGGCCGCACCGCGGACCTCATCTTCGACGTGACGGCGGGCGCGGTGGTGCACCGGGCGCTGGTCAGCGCGGAACCGGTGGACGTGGAGTGGGCCCACCGGTTCACGACGCTGCTGTTGGGGGGCTTGGCGGCGACAACGACAGCCCCTTGAGGGGCGCGGGGAACTGCGCGGCCAGCCCCCACCGGCCCGCGGCGAAGAATCAAACCTGGTATCGGTCAGCCGCGAACAGGTGGAGGTTCTCGGCGACCCACGCAGAGGTCAGCTTCAGCCCCTCCCGCAGGGAGACTTCGGGCACCCACCCCGAAAGCTCTCGCGCCCGCGAGTTGTCGGAGAGCAACCTCTCCACCTCACTCCCAGCAGGCCGCATCCGGGCGGGATCGGCGACGACGACGGCGTCCCGCCCACTCGCGGCGATGAGCTCCTGGGCCAGGTCCCCGATGGATATCTCCCGGCCCACGCCGAGGTTGACCACCTGGCCCAGGGTCCGCTCGGCCTCGGCCATCGCGAGGAAGCCGCGCGCCGTGTCCGTGACATAGGTGAAGTCACGGGTCGGCGAGAGCGAGCCCAGCTTGATCTCCCGTGCCCCGGAGTGCAGTTGGGCCAGGATCGTGGGGATCACCGCGCGCGCCGACTGGCGCGGCCCGTACGTGTTGAAGGGCCGCACGACCGTGACGGGCAGCTCGAAGGCGTGCCAGTGGGACAGCGCGGTCATGTCGGCGCCGATCTTCGACGCGGAGTACGGCGACTGCGGCTGGAGGGGGTGGCTCTCGCTGATCGGAACGGTCAGCGCGGTCCCGTACACCTCGCTGGTGGAGGTGTGGACGAGCCGGCGCACGGACGTCCTGCGGCAGGCCTCGGCGATGTTCTCCGTACCGACGACGTTGGTCTGCACGTACGCGCCGGGTGAGTCGTAGGAGTACGGGATCCCGATGAGCGCGGCGAGGTGGAAGACGGTGTCGCAGCCGTCGACGGCGTCCATGACGCGCCCGGCGTCGCGCACGTCACCGGCGATCAACTCGACGCGCGGGTCCCCGGCGAGGTGCGCGAGGTGCCCCTTGTCGCCGTACGGCTTGTAGTGCGCGAAGGCGCGGACCCTAGCGCCGCGTTCGAGGAGCAGATCGACGAGCGTGGAGCCGATGAAGCCCTCGGCACCGGTGACGAGGACGGTGCGGTCGTGCCAGGAGAAGGGGGCAAGGGCGAGGGCGTTCATGCGGCGTACTCCAGGTGATCGGTGTGGTGGGTGAGGCGCAGAACCCGCTCAGCGAGCAGGTCGGCGGCGCGGGCGTGCGGCCCGGGGTCCGCGGCGCCGCTCATCGCGGCGAGCCGCGCGGGCTCGGCGAGCAGCGGTTCGAGGAGCGCGGCGAGCCGGTCGGCGGTGGTCTCGGCGTCGGGCAGGAGCAGCCCGGCGCCCGCGTCGGAGAGGACTCGCGCGTTGTGGGTCTGGTGGTCGCCGGGGGCGTGCGGGTAGGGCACGAGGACGGCGGGCACGCCGGTCGCGGCGAGTTCGGCGACGGTGGCGGAGCCCGCGCGGCAGACGACGAGGTCGGCGGCGGCGTAGGCGAGGTCCATCCGGTCCAGGTAGGGCACGGCGTGGGCGACGGCGTCGCCGCCGTCCTGCGCGAGCCGCCGCCGTGTCTCGTCGAGGGCCGCGGGACCGGTCTTGACCAGCAGGGATACGTCGCCGCGCCACCGCCAGCGCGCGGCGAGCCCGAGGGCCGCCTCAGTGAGCCGGGCGGCGCCGAGGCTGCCGCCGTTGAAGAGCAGGAGGCGCGCCCCTTCCGGCACGCCGAGGGTGCGCCGGGCCTCGGCGCGCAGCGCGTCCCGGTCGAGGGCGGCGAGCGCGGCGGCGATGGGCATGCCGGTGGTGGTGGCGCGGTCGCCGCCGGGCAGATGGGCGCGGCTGCGGTCGAAGGCGACGGCGATGTGCGGGGTGAGGCGGGCGGCGAAGCGGTTGGCACGGCCGGGCACCGCGTTGGACTCGTGGATGAGGCTGGGCAGGCCTGCCATGCGGGCGCCGACGATGACGGGGGCGCTCGGGTAGCCGCCCATGCCGACGGCGACCTGCGCGCCCTGCTCGCGCAGGATGGCCCGGCACTGGGCGCCGGACTTCACCAGGGCGGCGGGCAGCAGATAGCGGCGGGCGCCGAGGGACGGGTCGAAGGGGATCATGTCGACGGTGTGCAGCCGGTACCCGGCCTCGGGGATGAGCCGGGTCTCCAGGCCGCGCTCGGTGCCCACGAAGGAGATCACCGCGTCCGGCACGGCCCGGCGCAGGGCGTCGGCGAGGGCGAGGCCCGGATAGATGTGGCCGCCGGTGCCGCCCGCGCCGATCACGACGGACAGCGGCCTGTACGTGTGGGTCGCCGCGGCGCGGGCCGTGGCGGAGGTGACGGGAGTTCTCATGACGCCGGAGCTTCGCGACCCGTCCTAAGAGGGTTTTAAGAGCTGGGTTTGGCACCTTTGGTGCATGAGTTCGTTCCTGTGCCGCACGAGGTGCGGTTGCCCCGGGACCCGGCCCGCCACGGGCGCCGCCGCATGACGCCGCCGCCCGCGCACGCCGCGCACGCCTCTAAGGTCCTCGTCGTCGACGACGACCCCGAGGTGCGCGCCGCCGTCGAGGACGCCCTGAGCGTCGAGGGCCATCTGGTGCGCGGTGCCGCCGACGGCCACCGCGCGCTGACCGCGGTGGCCAGGTGGGAGCCGGACCTCCTGGTCCTGGACGTGAAGATGCCCGTGCTCGACGGCCTTGCCGTGTGCCGCAGGCTGCGCGCGGCGGGCGACCGCACCCCGGTGCTCGTCCTGACGGCCCTGGACTCGGTGAGCGACCGCGTCGACGGCCTGGACGCCGGCGCCGACGACTACCTGGTCAAGCCGTTCGCCCTGGACGAGCTGGTGGCGCGGGTCCGGGCGCTCCTGCGCCGCGCCGCCCCGGACCCGACGGGCCCCGGCGGCCCGGAGGCCGACGGCGACGCCCTGTCGTACGGCGATCTGACGCTCGACACCCGGACCCGCACCGGCGAGCGCGCCGGGCGCCGCATCGAGTTCAGCCGCACCGAGTCCACGCTCCTGGAACTGCTGCTCCGGAACTCCGGGCAGGTCCTGCCGCGCGAGCTGATCCACGAGGCCGTGTGGGGCCGGGACTTCGGGCCCGACTCCAACTCCCTCGCGGTGTACGTCGGCTATCTGCGCCGCAAACTGGAAGCCGGGGGCGAGGCGCGGCTCGTGCACACCGTGCACGGCGTGGGCTACCGGCTCGGTTCGCCGTGAGCGCCCCCGGAGGCGGCCGTAGCCGCGCCCTGGGCGCCCGCTGGCGGCGCCGCCGTCCGCTGCGCACCCGCCTCGCGGTGGCGGCGTCCGCCGCGGTGGCGCTGGTCGCGATCTGCGTCTGCACGGCGTCGTTCTTCGTGCTCCGCTACAAGCTCTACCAACAGCTGGACCAGAACCTGGCCCAGTCCGCGACCCTGGCCGCACAGCAGCACCGCTCCGAGGAGCAGGGTTACGGCGTGCTCGCGGGCGAGTGCCGCTTCCTGGGCGCTCCGGCCTGCGCGCAGGTGGTCCCGGCCGCCTCGGCCGACGACCCGAAGAAGCCGTACCTGCTGCCCGTGGACCGCTCGACACGGCAGGTCGCGGCGGGTGAACTCGCCTCGTACTACTCGAACTTCACCCTCCCCAACGGCAAACCGGGGCGCATGCTCACCACCGCCCACGGCAAGGGTGCGGCCGTCCAGGTGGCGCTGCGCGCCGACATCGCCGAGCGCGGGGTGCGGCAGACCGCCGCGATCCTTTCGGTGGTGGGCGGCGCGGGCGTGCTCCTGTCCGCGCTCGGCGGCTATTGGGTGTCCCGCACCGGCCTCGCGCCCGTCGCGCGGCTGACCGCGACGGCGGAGCGCATCGCGTCGACCCGGGACGCCCGGCACCGCATCGAGCTGCCGCCCGGGCCGCCCGACGGGCGCGGTGAGGACGAGGTGACGCGGCTCGCCAAGGCCTTCAACACCATGCTCGGCGAGCTGGAGGACTCGGTCGCGGCGCGCCGACGGCTCGTCGCCGACGCCTCGCACGAACTGCGTACGCCGCTGACGTCGTTGCGTACGAACGCGGAACTCCTCGCCCGCGCCGATCGCCTGACGGCGGAGCAGCGGGACCGGGCGTCGACCGCGCTCGGCCGACAGCTGCGCGAGGTCACCGGCATGGTCAACGACCTGATCGAGCTGGCCCGCGACGAGGAGCCGCAGCCGCTCCTGGAGGAGGTGCGCCTCGCCCCGCTGGTCGAGCACGTCGTGAACGCGGCGCGTGAGCACTGGCCCGCGATCGTCTTCACCTGCGACGTCACTCCCGGCGCGGCCGCCCTCACGCTGCCCGGAGTGCCGTCCCGGCTCTCCCGCCTGGTCACCAACCTCCTGGACAACGCGGCGAAGTTCAGCCCGGCCGGGGCGGCCGTCGAGGTCTCCCTGACCACGATCGGCCTGACCGTCCGCGACCACGGCCCCGGCATCGCCCCGGAGGACCTGCCGCACGTCTTCGACCGCTTCTACCGCGCGGAACGGGCCCGCGCCCTGCCCGGCTCCGGCCTCGGCCTGGCCATGGCCCGCCAGATCGCACGGGCCCACGGCGCGGAACTGACGGCGGAACACGCGCCCGGCGGGGGCGCGCTGTTCCGTCTTACGTGGCCCGCGTAGGGGTGCCGACGGTCAGACGGCGCCGAAGTCGCCGGCCTTCACGCCGCCCACGAAGTCGGCGAACGCGCGGGTGGCGACGGCCAGGACGGGGCCGGTCGGGCGCTTGGAGTCGCGGATGGGGACTGTGCCGTGTGCGGCGACGAGGTTGGCGGCGATCTCTATGCAGGCGCCGCCGTTGTTGCTGTAGGAGGACTTGAACCAGAGGGGGGATTCAGTCGTCACGAGATGCCCTTTCGTAACTGGTCGAGCATGGCCACGGATGCCGCCTGAGAAGGGGCTTCGGCCTGTAGCTGATGGTAGGACCTCAACAGGGGTAGAACGAATGTGCTGTCCCGTTCCAGATGGCCTCGTTGGGCAGATTCCGCGTACGACACCAGCGAGCGGTCCGGCAGCGTCAGGAGGTACACCGGCAAGTCGAACGGCCGCCGGGCCCCCATATCGAACGGCACCACCTGCAAGACGGTGTTCGGCATCTCGGCGAACTCAAGAAGCCGGGTGAACTGGGCCCGCATGACGGCGGGTTCACCGATGGGCCGACGGATGCAGCTCTCGTCCAGCATGGCGAAGATCAGCGGTGGCGGGGTCCGGACGAGCGCGGTCTGCCGCTCCGCCACGAGGTTGATCCGCTCCTCCGCCTGCTCGTCCGTGATCGCCCCGCGCTTCACCGCGCCCTGCGCGAGCACCGTCGCGTACTCCGGTGTCTGAAGCAGCCCTGGCATGACGCCCACTTCATAGAGGCGGATCTCCGCGGCCTCCGCCTCGTGGTCCACGAATTGCGGAAACCCTTCCAGCAGGCCCGCGTTCCGCACCACGCGCCAGGCGCGTTCGAACGTGTCTCCGGCGCCGAAGGCCACGTCCGCTCGGCGGGCGAGGCGCAAGGTTGGCATCTTTCGTCCAGTTTCGATGGACGAGAGGTGCGTACTCGAATACCCCATGCGTTCGGCAAGCTCGTCCTGGGTCCAGCCGCGCTCCTCGCGCCAACTGCGCACACGCGCCCCGAAGGCGGCTTTCGGCGAACTGTCCGGGTCCAACTCCTTGCGGTTGACCAACCTTTCCTCCCCAACGTCCACGTTGAATGGTTCCCCCACCCTAGGTCACGATGATGTCCCTTGGTAGTGGAACCGCTACGGAGAGGTACGGTCATGCGCGACGCCCCACCCCCCGGCACCCTGGTACGAGACGTGTCCCGCGATCTGATCGGCGAGTTCCGGGGGGAGTGGTGCGGGCTCTGGTCCCTGCGGCCGGTAACGGGCGGGCGGGAGTGGACCGTTGCGCCCGAGGACGTCGAACCGGCCACGCCCGCGCAGGAGTTGCGGGCCGGGACGGCGCGGGCGAACGCGCGCAGCCGGGGTGAGCTGCTGTGACGGCCCGCCACCCCAACGCCGCCCCCAAGAGCCGGGCGCGCCGTACGGCGGCATTCGACGCACCGGCGGGAATCCGCCCCGGCGCGGTGGTCTTCGACCGGACGTACGACATGCCCGGCACCGTGCGGGAGGTCGACGGCGCGTTCGTCGTCCTGGACCGCCCCACAGGCATGACCTGGCGGGCCCACTACCGCCACCTGCGCCGGGCCACGGCCTGGGAACACCGCCAGCTACCGGCCCTGGCCCGGCTGCACGCGCAACGCCTGCGCGGCGTCGGCTGACGGCCGGGGCCGGGGCCGGGGCCGGGGGAAGGCTAGAACCCGGGCGGCTCCACGTACACGCCCCACTCGTCGCGCAGCGCCCCACAGATCTCCCCGAGGGTGGCCTCGGCCCGGACGGCGTCCAGCATCGGGGCGATCATGTTGGACCCGTCGCGCGCGGCGGCGAGCATCGCGTCGAGCGAGGCCCGCACCCGGGCGTCGTCGCGCCGGTCCTTGCGGTCGGCGAGGACGCGCACCTGCTCGCGCTCCACCTCATGGCTGACGCGCAGGATCTCCAGGTCACCGGTAACGGAGCCGTGGTGGGCGTTGACGCCGACGACCCGCTTGTCGCCCTTCTCCAGGGACCGCTGGTACTGGAAGGCGGACTCGGCGATCTCGCCGGTGAACCAGCCGTCCTCGATGCCGCGCAGGATGCCGGAGGTGACGGGCCCGATGGGGTGCTGTCCGTCGGGGTGCGCCCGCCGCCCCCGCTCCTTGATCTGCTCGAAGATCTTCTCGGCGTCGGCCTCGATGCGGTCGGTGAGCTGCTCGACGTACCAGGAACCGCCGAGCGGGTCGGCGACGTTGGCGACGCCGGTCTCCTCCATGAGGACCTGCTGGGTGCGCAGCGCGATCTCGGCGGCTTGCTCGCTGGGCAGGGCGAGGGTCTCGTCGAGGGCGTTGGTGTGCAGGGAGTTGGTGCCGCCGAGGACGGCGGCGAGGGCCTCCACGGCGGTGCGGACGACGTTGTTGTACGGCTGCTGGGCGGTCAGCGAGACACCGGCGGTCTGGGTGTGGAAGCGCAGCCACTGCGCCTTGTCGGACTCCGCGCCGTACACGTCCTTCATCCAGCGGGCCCAGATCCGGCGGGCGGCTCGGAACTTGGCGATCTCCTCGAAGAAGTCGACGTGGGCGTCGAAGAAGAAGGAGAGGCCGGGGGCGAAGACGTCGACGTCGAGGCCGCGGCTGAGGCCCAGCTCCACGTAGCCGAAGCCGTCCGCGAGGGTGTACGCCAGCTCCTGCGCGGCCGTCGCCCCGGCCTCGCGGATGTGGTACCCGGAGACGGAGAGCGGCTTGTAGGCGGGGATGTCGCGGGCGCAGTGCTCCATCAGGTCGCCGATGAGGCGCAGGTGGGGCTCGGGCTCGAAGAGCCACTCCTTCTGCGCGATGTACTCCTTGAAGATGTCGGTCTGGAGCGTGCCGTTGAGCACGCCCGGGTCGACGCCCTGCCGCTCGGCGGCGACGAGGTACATGCAGAAGACGGGGACGGCGGGGCCGCTGATCGTCATCGACGTCGTGACGTCGCCGAGCGGGATGTCCTTGAACAGGACCTCCATGTCGGCGGCGGAGTCGATGGCGACGCCGCAGTGGCCGACCTCGCCGAGGGCGCGCGGGTCGTCGGAGTCACGGCCCATGAGCGTCGGCATGTCGAAGGCGACGCTCAGGCCGCCACCGCCGGCGGCGAGGATCATCTTGTACCGCTCGTTCGTCTGCTCGGCGTTGCCGAAGCCCGCGAACTGGCGGATCGTCCACGTACGCCCCCGGTATCCCGTGGGGTACAGGCCGCGCGTGAACGGATACTCGCCGGGCCATCCGATGCGCTCGAAGCCCTCGTAGGTGTCCCCGGGCCGGGGCCCGTAGGCAGGCTCGACCGGGTCACCGGAGAGCGTCGTGAAATCGGCGTCGCGCTTCTTCGCGGCGTCGTACCGGGCCTGCCAGCGGCGGCGGCCCTCTTCGATGGCGTCAGCGTCCATGCCGCCCAATTTACTTGGACGTCCTAGTAAATGTCGATGGCCAACCGCCACGGACACGCCGTGGCGGGGGTGCGGCGCGGGTCCCTCAGGCCTTGGCGAGCGGGGTCGCGGGCTCCGTGAGCAGCGGCTCGACCTCGCGGACGACCTTGCGCTCGACGAAGAAGGCGGCCGTGGGAATGGTGCCGGACACAAGGACCCAGAGCAGCTTGCCGAACGGCCACTTCGCCTTGGAGCCGAGGTCGAAGGCGAAGACCAGGTAGATGATGAAGAGGACGCCGTGGATCTGGGAGACCGCGAGCGTCAGGCCCTCGCCCTTGTCGAAGCCGTACTTGACCACCATGCAGACGCACAGGATCAACAACATGACGGCGGTGACGTAGGCCATTACCCGATAGCGGGTCAGCACGCTGCGTTTCATGGCTACGAGCGTAGCCCGCTCCCCCACGCGATCTTCAGCTGCCCCTTTTCTCCCGCCCACCCGCCCCGAATCGCGCTGGCGCGCTCGTCCTCAATCGCCGGACGGGCTCAATATTTCCCCCGGCACGCTCAGCGATGTCCCCCTCGGGAACGATCAAGCCCGCAGCGGCCGAAATCCAGCCCGTCCGGCGTTTGAGGACGAGGCCCGAAGGGCTGATGAAGCGGGGAAAGGGGCGCAGCCCCATCTACCTAGCCGTCGAAGTCCTGCGCAGCAACCCGCAGGGGCCGCAACATCGCGAAAATGTCCCCGCACTCCTCCGCGTCGTAGACGCCGAGCCCGAAATCCATCGCCATCAGCTCCCGCGTCGCCTCCTCGACGACCTCGCGCCCCTTCTCCGTGATGGAGGCGAGCGTGCCGCGCCCGTCGTTCGGGTTCGGCCGCTTGTCCACGAGCCCGGACCGGACGAGCCGGTCCACGGTGTTCGTGACGGACGTCGGGTGCACCATGAGCCGCTCGCCGATCTTGGACATCGGCAGCTCACCCGCCTTGGAGAAGGACAACAGCACCAGTGCCTCGTAGCGCGCGAAGGTCAGTCCGTACGGCTTGACGACCGCGTCGACCTCGGCGAGCAGGATCTGGTGCGCGCGCATGATCGAGGTGATGGCGCCCATCGCGGGCACGGAACCCCAGCGCTGCTTCCAGAGTTCGTCGGCACGGGCGATGGGATCGAAGGGGAGACTGAGCGGCTTCGGCACAGCGTCGA
Source organism: Streptomyces flavofungini (assembly GCF_030388665.1). Classification (NCBI taxonomy): domain Bacteria; kingdom Bacillati; phylum Actinomycetota; class Actinomycetes; order Kitasatosporales; family Streptomycetaceae; genus Streptomyces; species Streptomyces flavofungini. Next base: position 2,965,840 of record NZ_CP128846.1, read on the forward strand.
CCTTAGCCGCCGGTCACATACCGGTCAGCCCCAGTCTCAGGATTCGGCAGCGCGCTCGCCCCCGGCCGTCCTGTCGACCGGACCTCGCGCACCAGGAGCAGACAGCACACCGTGCCGAGCGCACCGGCGCCCGCGACCACCGTGCTGACGGCGAAGAACTCGGCGGCGAGCCCGGCGAGCGCCATGCCGACACCCTGGAGGGTCATCAGGCCCGCCGTGTGCACGGTCATGGCGCGGCCGCGCAGCTCCGGCGGCACGGCGTCCACGAACCAGCGGTCGAGCCCGAGGGTGTACGCCGATCCCGCTCCGGCGAGCACGAGCGCGGGCAGCGCCCAGGCCAGGCCGGGGGCGAAGACGTACGCGAGCAGGGGGAGCAGGGTCGTCGCGGCCAGCGGGAGCACGATGCGGGAGCGGGTGGCGGGGGTGAGCGCGGAGCCCGCGTACACCTCGGCCGCGATGGTGCCGACGGGCATCGCGCACATCAGCAGGCCGACCCCGGCGGTGCCGACGCCGATCTGCTCCGCGTACGGGGCGGCGAGGGCCTCCGGGGCGACGACGAACATCGGGGGCGCCCAGAGCAGGAGCAGCAGCGCGCGCATCCGCCGGTGCCCGAGGACCTCACGGGCACCCGCGAGCGAGTACCGCAGGAGCGCGGTCTCCCCCTCCCCCGCTCCCCCGCTCCCCCGCTCGCCGCCCCGCGCGGGCCGCCGCTTCGTACCGGCCCGAAGCAGCAGCGCCGACGCGAGGAACGTCACCAGCGTGATGACGAGCGCCCCGCGCGGGGAGACGACGGTGAGCAGCACGCCCCCGAGCCCGAAGCCGACGAGGACGGCGCTCTGCGACACCATCCGCAGCAGCGAACGCCCGAGCACGAACAGGTCGCCGTCGCCGAGGACGTCGGTGAGCGTGGCCATCCGGGTGCCGTTGAACACCGGCGAGACGGCGGCGATGAGGCAGCGCAGCGCCAGCAGTCCGGCGACCGGTGTCACGGGCAGCGCCATCAGCGCGGCGCATCCGGCGCACACGAGGTCGCAGCCGACGAGGACCCGGCGCGGCGGATACCGGTCGGCGACCCCGGCGAACAGCGTCCCGCCGACGAGGTACGGCAGCATCCCCAGCGCGAACGCCAGCGCGCTGAGCAACGGCGACCCGGTGAGGTCGTACACGAGCACCGTCAGCGCGATCTCGCTGACGACGACCCCGAGCAGCGACAGCGCGTGCGCGACGAACACGGCCCGGAACTCGGCGACGGCGAAGACCCGCCCGTACCCGTCCCTCGGCCCCCTCTCGTCCGAGCCCGCGAGCCGCTCCGCCCCCGGGGTCCCGTCACCCCCGTCGCCCCCGGCCGTCGTGTCCGCACCCGCCGCCCCGGCCCCGTGTCCGTCTGTCATGCGCCCACCCTGGCGGCGCCCGGCACCGGTCCCTAAAGTTTCGGCTCCAGCCGAATCACCGGCACCGGCAGTGGCGGAGGGAGAACAGGACGTGCCCTTTCAGCTGCGGTTCGGGGAGGACGACCTGCTGCGGTGCCGGTTCGCCGTGTCGCCCTTGTGGGAGACGCAGGAGGCGGTGCGGACGCTGAAGCGGCGCGAGCGGCACGCGTACCACCCGGGGTGGCTGCGCCGGATCGGGGAGGCGGGAGCCGGGCTCGACCTGGAGGCCGTGTGGCTGCTCATGCCGTCGCGCGGGCACAGCCCGGACTTCCTCGGGCCGCCGCCGCTCGGCCCCGCGGCGGGGTTCGACGAGGAGATCGCGGCGGTGCGGGCGGCCGACCCGGAGGCAGCGCGGGACGACATGGCGAAGGCCCTCGCGGAGACGCCGGGGGCGGCGGCGAGCCCGCTCGGCCGGCATCTGCTCGACGATCCGGCGCGCGCGGTGCGGGAGCTCGCGGACGCCTTGGAGGGAGCCTGGCACGCGCTGGTCGAGCCGTACTGGCCCCGGCTGCGCGCCCTGCTCGAAGCCGACGTGGCGTACCACTCCCGGCGCCTCGCCGAGGTCGGCCTCGGCGCCCTGCTGCCCGAGCTGGACCGCCGCCTCGCCTGGGACTCCGGGACGCTGACGGCGCAGTGGCGCGGGCGGCACGTGCGGGACCTGGACGGGCGCGGCCTGGTCCTGATGCCCAGCGTCTTCAGCTGGCCGGACGTGATCAGCGGCTACGACCCGCCCTGGCAGCCGACGCTGGTCTACCCGGCCCGTGGCCTCGCCGGACTGTGGAGCGCCCCCGCCGACCACGCCCCGGACGCCCTCGTCGGCCTCCTCGGCCGCAACCGCGCCGCCGTCCTCACCGCCCTCGCCGAGCCCGCGAGCACCTCGGCCCTCGCCCACCGCCTGGCGCTTGCCCCGTCGTCGGTCTCGGCGCACCTGAAGGCGCTGCGGGACGCGGGCCTGCTGACCTCGCGCCGGTACGGGCACCAGGTCCTGTACGAGCGGACCCCGCTCGGGATCGCGCTCGCGGCGGGCGGCTGAGGGGGCTCGTACACGCGGTGTCGTACACGGGGGCGAATGATCCCTTATGTCACGATTGCCGCACGACTCGCCTGCCCGTCACCGTCGACACCGTCGCTCAAGGGGTCTGGATGCACCGGCTGCTCCGTACGTTCACGGCATTCACGGCCGTCGCGGCCCTAGGGCTCGCGGCGGGGTGCTCGTCCGGGTCAGGGCCGGGCGGGGAGAAGAAGGACGCGGGGACGGCCGCCGTCCGGCCGGAGGCGGCGCGGTCGGCACAGCACCGGTTCTGGGTCGACCCGCAGAGCGCGGCGGCGCGGCAGGTCAGGGAGTGGCGCCAGGAGGGCCGCACTCAGGACGCCGAGGCGCTGCGCCGGATCGCCGAGCAGCCGATGGCGGTGTGGCCGGCCGGGGACGACCCGGCGCCGGACATCGCGAAGGCCACCGAGGGCGCGGCGGCGGAGGGCCGCACGGCGGTCCTCGTCGCGTACAACATCCCGCACCGCGACTGCGGCCAGCACTCGGCGGGCGGCGCCCAGGACGCCGCGTACTACCGCCAGTGGCTCGGCGCGTTCGCCGACGCCATCGGGCGGAGCAAGGCCCTGGTGGTCCTGGAGCCGGACGCCATCCCCCACATCGTGGACGGCTGCACGCCCGCCCAGTACCACGAGGAGCGCTACCAGCTCCTGTCGGAGGCGATCCAGCGCCTCAAGCGGCAGCCGAACGTCAAGGTCTACCTGGACGCGGGCAACCCGGGCTGGATCGACGACGCCCGCAAGCTCACCCTGCCGCTGAAGCGGGCGGGCATCGACCGGGCCGACGGCTTCTCGCTGAACGTCTCCAACTTCCAGAGCGACCGGACGACCAGAACCTACGGCCGCGCCCTTTCCGCCACGGTCGGCGGCAAGCACTTCGTGATGGACACCAGCCGCAACGGCAAGGGCCCCCTCGCCGGGGACCGCCAGGACGCCTGGTGCAACCCGCCGGGCCGCGGCCTCGGCACCCCGCCCACCGACCGCACCGGCGACCCGCTCCTCGACGCCTACCTGTGGATCAAGCGGCCCGGCGACTCCGACGGCCCCTGCCGCGGCGGCCCCGCCGCGGGGCAGTGGTGGCCCGACTACGCGCTCGGGCTGGTGCGCAACGCGAAGGCGTAGCCGATCTGTTGATCGAGTGGACGGCCTGTGGAGGTCAACTCACTGACGGGGAAAGGCCCTTGACCAAGCTGGCCAAAGGCCGAGGCCGCCTGGCAGCCTGAGGGCGCATGGGGCGCGAAGACTTCTCGCAGGCGGGCTACGGCGTACGGTTCGAGTGGGGCACGGCCGGAGCGAAACGCCTCGCGCCCGCCGTCTCCACTCTGGTGATCGTCGACGTCCTCTCGTTCACCACGTCGGTGTCGGTCGCCGTGGAGTCCGGCTCCCGGGTCTTCCCGTACCCCTGGCGCGACGAGAGCGCGACGGCGTTCGCCCGCCAGATGGACGCCCGGCTCGCGGTGGGGCGCAGGGCCGTCACGGCGGCCAGCCCCTGGTCGCTGTCCCCGGCCGCCCTGCGGCGCGCCCCGCTCGCCCCGCGCCTGGTCCTGCCCTCGCCGAACGGCTCGGCCATCGCCGCGTCGGCGGGCGGTGCGGAGATCGCCGCCGGGTCGCTGCGCAACGCGACCGCCGTGGGCCGGTGGCTCGCGGACCGGGGCCACGGCACCCCCGAGCACCCCGTCGGCGTGATCGCCTCGGGCGAGCGCTGGCCCGACGGCACGCTGCGGCCCGCCCTGGAGGACCTGCTCGGCGCCGGGGCCGTGATCACCGCGCTGCGGGACCGCGGCGGCACGGCGCTCTCGCCGGAGGCCGCGTCGGCGGCTTCGGCCTTCGTCGCGGCGGTGGACGTGGGGGACGCGGTCGCGTCCTGCTCCTCGGGCCGGGAGCTGGCCGACGGCGGCTTCGCGGAGGACGTGGCCGTCGCGACGGAGCTGGACGCGAGCGCGGTGGTGCCGGTGCTCACGCACGGGGCGTTCGTGGCGGCCGAGTGAGGGGCGGGGCCGGGTGCGGGACGCCCCGGCCCCGCCCCTCACCTCGCGGGGGCCGCTACTTCACGTGCACCCACTTCGCCTCCGAGGAGGCCCCCGCCGCGTCCGTCACGAACAGCATGTACCAGCCGGGCGGCACCAGGGCCGCGTCCTCGCGGGGCACGTCCACCGTCACCGAGCCCGGCCCCTTGGTCAGCCCGAGCGCGATCGAGCGCTGCTCCACGTCGGTGGTGTGCGTGACGGCGCTCGGCCGCATGAGCCGGGCCGAGACCAGCTTCTCCGGGTGCGCGGTGCGGAAGGTCGCACGGCCGTCGGCGGGCAGCACGCCGGGGCCCGCGCCGAGCACGGGCCGGTTCTTGCCGGACTTGTGCAGGGCCGGCGGCGTGAAGATCTCCATGCGCTGCTCGAAGTGGCCGAGCTTGGTGTTCTGCTCGTCGTCGAAGAGCGGGTCGGAGCCGAAGGTGGCGACCCGCCCGTCGGGCAGGAGCAGCGCCTCGGAGTGGTAGTTGCGGCCGACCTCGGGGTCGGCGGCGGGGCGGAAGGCGCCCCGGCCCCCGTTGCCCTTGGGGTCGTAGAACTGGGCCTTGAGGATGTTGCTCGCGCTGCGGCCGCGGTAGTCGGACGAGCCGTTGGTGGTGAACACCGAGTCGTCCGGCATCAGGACGCTGTTCAGGTAGCGCGTGCCCTGGGGCAGTTCGGGCCCGGTCCGGAAGGCGGGTTTGTCCTGCTTCAGGTCGATGACCGCGGTGCGCTTGGTGGACTTCTTGGACTCGCCGACCCCGCCGCCGCCGAGGATCATCACCTTCTGGTCCTGGGCGGGCGGGAGCAGCACGGACGCCGACGTCTCGGTCTGGTCGAGGTCGGTGAGGCCGGGCACCTTCTCGAACTTGTTGGTCTTCAGGTCCCACAGGCCGGGCGCGCGGCCCTTCTTGGCGGGCCCGTAGCCGGCGTTGGAGGCGGGGTAGAAGAGCTTGCCGCCCTTGGTGAGGAACAGCGCCGGGTAGGTGGGGAAGTACCGCTTGGGGCCGTCGGTCCACTTCTTCGTCTTCGGGTCGTAGATCTCGTTGTCGCCGGGGTCGATGACGCCGACGTCGTCGAGCCCGGACACGGCGAGCACCCGGCCGTCCTCCAGGCCGACCAGGGTGGGGTACCAGCGGGCCTTGTCCATCGGCTCCACGGGGATGTACTTCTCCGCCACCGGGTCGAACTCGTAGGCGGCCCTGATGCCCTGGAAGTCCTGCTTGTCCATGGTGAGCTTCTCGGCGATGCCGTACGTGTTGTCGGCGTCCTTGCCGGTCAGGCCCTCGATCTCGTACTGCGCGGACTTCTCCGTGACCGCCGGGGCGCCCTTGCGGACGGCCTCCACGAAGACCCGGGCCTCGCTCGCGACGACCTTCGTCTTCCAGGGCTGCATCGCGCCGGACTTGGAGTAGGTGATCTCGAAGTCCCGCTTCGCCTTGGGGACCTTCACGTCGAACCGGCTGACGTACTCGACGCCGGACGGCGAGCGGAACTTGGTGCCCTTCTTCAGGACGACGGGCTTGTCCGGGTTCTCGTTCTTCACCCGCATGCCGCCGCCCGCCCGCTCCACCTCGCCGTCGAGGAGTTCGTAGCGCGCGGTGCCGCCCGCGACCAGGAGGCGGCCGTCGGGGAGCTGGGCGTGGCCCGAGCAGAAGAAGTCCTCGGGGGTCTCGATCTTCTTGAAGGTGTTCTTCTCCGGGTCCCACAGCACGGTGTCGAAGGACCCGGCGTCGAACTTCTCCTGCTCGTTCCCGGACCCGGCGACGATCAGGACCTTCCCGGTGTGCAGGAGGGCGGCGTGGATGGCGTTGGTGCGGAACTCCTCGGGAATGCCGACCTGCTGCCACGACCCGTACTTCTTCATGTAGCCGGGCCGGGAGATCTTGTACTCGTGGTACTTCTCCTCGGCGAAGGAGACCGCGGCGGGGGCGTTGAGGCCGATGAGCACGGCGCCCGCGCCCACGCCGAAGACGATCTTCTTGGTGCGCTGGGAGAACTCGGGGGGCCGAAAGGACATGGCGTCAGTTACCTCCAGTCGTCGTGCCGGTGGCGAAGGCGGGCTCCGGCTCGCCGTCGGCGTCCGCGCCGCTGTTCTGCCGCTGCCGGGCCGTGGCGGCCTTGCGGGCCCGCTGCTCGCGCACCGCGGTGACGGACCAGACCGCGACCGGCGCCAGCGAGATGACCATGGCGAGCACCGCCCAGGTACGCATCGCGACGTGGGTGTGGTCGAGCACGAACGACGCGACGAGCGAACTGGCGAGCACCACCGCCCAGAACAGATGGATGCGGAAGGTCAGCAGCCGGTCGGGGGTGGCCCCGCTGCCCTTGGGGGTGACGACGAAGCGGCACGGGCGGCGCAGCACGGCGGCGCCGAGCGACTTGGCGTAGATGGGCGCGGACAGCGCGGACATCGCCATCCCGGCGAGCCCGCCGGAGCCCTCGGGTTCGTGCGGCGAGACGTTGTGGCGCCGGTTCCACAGGTACAGCCCGATCTGCAGGGCGGCGGCGTCGCCGTAGAGCATCAGCCACACGGAGGCGGCGACCTGGGTGCCGGAGGCCCCGAACCACAGGAACAGCACGCAGCTGAGGATGCCGAGCAGCCAGTTGACGGCCGTCATCGGGTAGTAGACGAGCATCAGCGTGTACGAGAACAGCCGCCCGGGCGGCATCGTGAACGGTGCCTTCCAGTACTGCTTGATCAGCGTCTCGTACGTGCCGCGCGACCAGCGGAGCTGCTGGGTGAAGAAGTCCGTCCAGGAGGCCGGGCCCTCGCCCACGGCGAGCACGTCCGGGGTGTACACCGAGCGCCAGTACCTGCCGGTGCCCGGGTTCTTGTGCCGGTGCAGCTCGAAGCCGGTGGCCATGTCCTCGGTGATCGAGTCGTGGAGGCCGCCGACCTGGCGCAGGGCGGCGATGCGCACGACGTTGTTGGTGCCGACGAACATGGGCGCCCGGTAGCAGTTGCCCGCCCGCTGGATCAGGGCGTGGAAGAGGAACTGCTGGGACTCGGCGGCCTTGGTGACGGGTGAGACGTAGTTCCCGTACACCTGCGGGCCCACGACGAACGCCACGTCCGGGTCGCGGAAGAACCCCATCATCCGCTCCAGGAAGTTCGGCATCGGCACGTGGTCGGTGTCCACGGAGGCGAAGAAGTCGTAGTCGCCGCCGTGCATGGCGAGCCAGGCGTTGTAGTTGCCGTGCTTGGTACGGGTCTTGTGGGGGCCCTTCGCGCGGTTCCACTCCGGGACGCCGAGGCGGGTGAAGTGGCGTACGCCCAGTTCCTCGCAGAGCGCCTTGGCCTGGTCGTCGTCGCCCTCGTCGAGCAGCCAGACGTCGAGGGGGCCGGTGTGGTGTATCCGCACGGCGCCCTCCAGCGTGGCGCGGACCATCGCGATCGGTTCCTTGCCCGGTACGTACGTCGTGAGGAAGGCGACGCGGGTGCCCTCCTCGGGCACGACCGGGACGGGGTCGCGGGCGACCATCGTGGCGTGGGCGATGGACACCACGTTGACCAGCATGAACAGCTCGATCAGGCCGATCGCGACGAGCATCGTCACATCCAGGCCGACCAGCCAGCGGTCGCCGCCCTCACGTTCCGTCCAGTGGGTGGGCCAGACGAGGTACACGAGCAGGGCGCCGGTCAGGAGGGGGGCCAGCGTCATCAGCAGGAGGGCGCGTATTCGGTGGGGCTCGCGGGCGAGGAGCGGCCGGTACTGCACCCGGTAGTCGGCGTGGCCGGTGCCGGTGTCCGTGCCGCCCTCCGGCTCGGTGAGCGGCCCGGCGAGCCGGCTGTGGGTGTCGTAGTCGTAGCCCTCCGGCCGCACAGTGCCCTCCAGGTGATCGAACAAGCCGATACCCTCACAAAAGTGGAGATTCCTTGGCGTGTCGAACCGGACGCGTCCGTGCGAGCGGTTTTACCCTGCGGCTCGCTTCAGGACGGGGCTCGCCCCGGGCCCCTTGCCCGCGTCCCCGGTGGCCCCCGGCCCGCTCCGCGGCGGGGATCTCCCACCCGCCCACCCGTTTCCACCCGACCGCAGCCCTCGGGCCGCCTGTGCCGCTCGGGGTCGTTCGGCGTCAGCGGGTCGGCTGTGGGCGGCGGGGCCGCCAGGGGCGAGGGTGGGCACAGCCCCGGGCCGGCGGAGCCATGACCGTGCGGGTCAGGGACGCGTCGCTCGGCGCAGGCGGTGGCGGACCGCTCGTTGGGCCACGGGACCCAGGTCGTCCAGGGCCGCGGCCACCGCGCCCAGCTGCTCCAGGGCGTCCAGAGCCCGCGACGCCCCGTCCCGGTCGACGCCTTCGTACAGTTCGATGCCGACGAACGAGGCCGCGACGGCCCGCGCGAGGCCGACGGGGTCGGCGAACTCGCCGAGCGGGGTCGAGGCGAGGACCCGCACGAGGACCTTCTCGACCTCGGCGACCCACAGGGAGAGCCCCGCGGAGGTCGCGGCGGCGAGCCGAGGCTGCGTCTGCGCCCCGGCGAGCAGTTGGGCGAGCACCGCCACGTGCCCCGCGTCCCGCTCCTCCTCGTGCATCTCCCGCCCGAAGGCGAGGAGTTCGGTGAGGGAGGAGATCGCGGCGAGCCGCTCCCGGTAGCGGCCGACCCGCTGCTCCGTCGCGTACCGGCACGCCTCGGAGAGCAGGTCGTCGACCGAGCCGAAGTGGTAGAAGACGAGCGCCTGGTTCACCCCGGCGGCAGCCGCCACGCTCCGCGCCGACGTCTTGGCGATCCCCTGCTCGGTGAGCGTCCGCACGGCCCCTTCGAGGAGCTTCTCCCGCGTCCCGGGCCCCGCCTGCGGACTCACGCGCGCACCTCCTCGCGCACGGGCCGCAGACCGCGCCGCACCCCGCACTCCCGCACGTCGCGGTACGTCGCCGCGAACGACCCCTCGTACCCGAAGAGCGGCCCGAAGTACCGGTTCACCACCCGCACGCGGATCCGGAAGCGCCCGGACCGGTCGTCGTACGACTCGCGCACCTCCGCGTCCGCCCCGATCAGGCCCGGAACCCGCACGTCCACCGGCCCCTCCCGGAACCGGTGCGTCCCGGACCGGATGACGAGCGACCCGTCGGCCGCGGCCGCGAAGTGCAGATCGCTCGCGAGGTGCTGATGGGTGCCCAGGTAGTCGAGCACGCGGTCGCCCCGGGGGCCGAGGACCATCTGGGCGTCGAAGCGCCGGGCCCGCCCGGGCAGTTGGAAGGTGCGCACGAAGGTCACCGTCTCACGGCCGAAGGAGTCGGCGTACGGCACGTTCTCGATGGTGAAGGGGACGTTACGGCCCGCGCGCGGGACGAGGATGTTGCGGGTGCCGCCGACCGCGAGGAACGGCTTCACGAAGCTGCCGCCGTGCCAGATCCGGTCCATGACGCCTTGCCCGAAGCACGCCTCGCCGCTGTCGAGCCCTACGGAGAAGCGCCGTTGGAGCGCCGGGTGCAGCCGCTCGAAGTCGGCGCCCATCGCGGTGCGGAAGATCGACGTCATGCGTGCGGCTCCTCGGAGTCGGCCGGGTGGTGGTCGGTGGGTACGGCGAGCCGGTCGAGCACGCGCGGGGCGCGCACCGGCACGGGGGGCGTGCGCAGGCAGCGCCGCGCCGCCGGAGTCGTCGGCAGCGGCGGTACGAGGCATGCGAGGACGGTGGCGCCGAGCGCGGCCATCAGTGCGAGCAGCGCCCCGGACGCCGGTTCTGCGAGAAGTCCGGCCGCCACGACCACCAGAGCGCGGACGACGGCCTCGCAGAGGCCGTGCGCGAGCCCCCGCCGAGGGCTGATCCCGCGCTCCAGCCACAGCCGCAGCCGGTCGAAGGACCAGGCCGTCGCCCAGCCCATGAGGGGTCGCAGCAGGAGGCGGTCGGCGAGCGCTCCCCACCGCCCCCAGCGCGGCCGGTAGTCGTAGCCGGTGAGGAAGCGGACGCCGTCGCCGGTCGGCACGTAGCGCCAGTAGCCGCTGCCCTCGGCGAGGAGGGAGAGCGGGTGCGGCGAGGCGAACCGGAGCGCCGAGGTCCTGGTTCCGTCGGGCCTGCGCTTCTCGCCCGCGCTGACGCCGGTCCCGGCGATGGTGAGGAAGGGCAGGACACGCGTCGCGTACCGGAAGCGCCGCGGCTCGTCGGGGGCGGCGGGCAGGTAGTCGATCTCCGTGAAGCGCAGGTCCCAGCGCTGGTGGGCCGCGGGCTCCTGCGTGCGCTCCCACAGCGCGTCGAGGTCGGCGCGGATGAGCGCCTCGACGTACAGACTCGGCGGACTCCCGCGCCCCATGGCAAACCCCCAGGCGGACCGGTGTTTGAGCGACTGCTCAAATCGTGTGGGCCGCAATCTACAGCGGGTTTGAGCAGTCGCTCAAGTCCGGGTTCGCGCCCTCTCGCTCGTGGGGCATCGCTCTCCTACGAGGGCGACACCTGCACGCCGGGCCCCACGGGGCGCCCGTCCGTGGGCATGCGAAAGCCCCCGCCGGGGATTCCCGGCGGGGGCTCGGGCCGTGCGTGGCAGAGGTGCCGAACAGGGCGGCGGTCAGACGGACAGGTGGCGCTCCACCGTCTCGACCTTGGAGGTCATCCCGTCCGTCACGCCCGGGCGGATGTCGGCCTTGAGGACGACGGAGACGCGCGGCGCCCGCTCCTCGACGGCGGCGACGGCGCGCTTGACGACGTCCATCACCTCGTCCCACTCGCCCTCGACGGAGGTGAACATCGCGTCGGTGCGGTTGGGCAGCCCGGACTCGCGGACCACGCGGACGGCGTCGGCGACGTACTCGCCCACGTCCTCACCGACGCCGAGCGGCGTCACGGAGAAGGCGACGATCATGCGTTCACGACCCCTTCGCGGCGGGCGCGCGAGGCGATGACCGCGGCCTCGGCCTCGCGCTTCAGCTTGCGGTCGGCGAAGAAGCCGCCGGCGGGCAGCACGGAGAGGACGAAGTAGAGGATGCCCGTCTTGGCGTCCCACTTCGTGCGGTTCCAGGCGTCGAGCCAGAACAGGACGTACAGGACGAACAGCAGGCCGTGGATCATCCCCATCGCCGGGACGGCGTTGAAGTCCGTGGTCCGCTTCAGCACCGAGCAGACGATGAGCAGCAGGAAGGACACGGCCTCGGGGATGGAGACCAGGCGGAGGCGGCGGAGTGCGGAGGCGGTCTTGATGTCCACGGGTCACCTTCGGGGCGGGGGCGGCGTCGATCTTGTGAACGGATGCACAAGCGCCCCCCATTGTGGCATCAGGGACTCCTCGGGGAGTTTCCGGGGTGCGGTCAGGGTCGGTGACCCTGTCGCCGGGCACCGCGCTGCGGATACCTTCGCCTTCGTGGCTACGTTCCGATTGCAGGGCAGCAGAGTGCTCGCCGTCGACATGACAGGCGACGCCGTCAAGGCAAAGAACGGCTCGATGGTCGCCTACGACGGCACGATGACCTTCAAGAAGCTGACGGGGGGCGGTGAGGGCATCCGCGGCATGGTCACGCGGCGCCTCACCAATGAGCAGATGACGGTGATGGAGGTGAAGGGGCACGGCACGTGCTGGTTCGCCGACCACGCGACGGAGATCAGCCTGGTCGGGCTCCAGGGCGACAAGCTCTACGTGGAGTCGAGCAATCTCCTGTGCACCGAGGCGAGCCTGCGCACGGGCACGACGTTCACGGGCCTGCGCGGCGCGACCCAGGGCAACGGCGTCTTCACCACCACGGTCGAGGGCACGGGCCAGGCGGCCCTGATCTCGGACGGCCCCGCGGTGATCCTGCGCGTCACGAAGCAGTACCCCCTCCACGTGGACCCGGGGGCGTATGTGGCGCACCAGGGCAATCTCAAGCAGAGCTTCCAGTCGGGCGTCACCTTCCGCACGTTCATGGGAGAGGGCGGCGGCGAGGCCTTCCAGATCCGCTTCGAGGGCGAGGGCCTCGTCTACGTCCAGGCCAGTGAGCGCAACACGATCGCGGGAGACGTGTGACATGCCGTTCCGTGAGGTCAACGCGAAGATGGTCGAGGCGACCGTCCAGCCGGGCACCAAGATGTTCAGCCAGCGCGGCGCCATGCTCGCCTACAAGGGCGACGTCTCCTTCACACCCAACGTGACCGGCGGTCAGGGCGGTCTGATGTCCATGATCGGCCGCAGGCTCGCCAACGAGTCGGTCCCGCTGATGACGGTGGAGGGCAACGGCACGGTCATGTTCGGGCACGGCGGCCACCATGTGCACGTGATCAGCCTGACCGGCGACACGATGTACGTGGAGGCGGACCGCCTGCTGGCCTTCGACGGCACCCTCCAGCAGGGCACGATGTTCCTCGGCTCGCAGGGCGGCGTCCTCGGCATGGTGCGCGGCCAGGTCTCGGGTCAGGGTCTGTTCACGACGACCCTCAAGGGGCACGGGGCGGTGGCCGTGATGGCGCACGGCGGCGTGGTGGAGCTGCCGATCACCCCCCAGCGCCCGGTGCACGTCGACCCCCAGTCGTACGTGGCGCACCACGGCGACGTGCGCAACAAACTGTCCACCGCGCTCAGCTGGCGCGACATGGTGGGGCGCGGCTCGGGCGAGGGCTTCCAGCTCGAGCTCAGCGGCAACGGCGTGGTGTACGTCCAGGCATCGGAGGAGAAGCTGTGAGCACCCCCGCGATCTTCGACCCGATGACGCTGCCGAGCGACGACAACGTCAACGCCTACACCTTCTGCGTGGAGCTGGCGGGCAGCCAGTGGTTCCTGCAGAAGGGCAAGATGATCGCCTACTACGGGCGCATCGACTTCAACGGCATCGGACACGGCCGCCTCGACCGCCTCGTGCGGACGTCCTTCCACTCGCCGCTGCACGCGAGCGACTGGGTGGTGGCCGAGGGCGAGGGCAAGATGCTGCTCGCCGACCGCGCCTTCGACGTGAACTCCTACGACCTTCAGGACGGCAACCTCACCATCCGCGCGGGCAACCTCCTCGCTTTTCAGCCAACTCTCGCGCTGAAGCAGTCCATCGTCCCCGGTTTCCTGACCCTCATCGGGACCGGCAAGTTCGTGGCGGTGTCGAGCGGTCCCGTGGTGTTCATGGAGCCGCCGATCCGGGTCGACCCGCAGGCGCTCGTCGGCTGGGCGGACTGCCCCTCGCCCTGCCATCACTACGACCACCAGTACATGACCGGCGTGATCGGCGGCCTGCGGGCGCTCACCGGGATCGGCGGCGCCTCCGGGGAGGAGCACCAGTTCGAGTTCGTGGGCGCGGGCACGGTGCTGCTGCAGTCCTCGGAGGCGCTGATGGCTCAGACGGCGACGGGTGCGGTGCCGCACCAGGACGGGGTGCCGGGCGGAGGAAGCGGCCAGGGCGCCCCGGGCTCATCGGGACAGCGGGGGCAACATGGCCAACGTGGACAGCAGCCGCAGGGACCGCGCCTTCCCGGACAACTAGGGGACCTCCAGCGTCGCTTCGGCCTGTGAGCGGTAGTCTGCGGAGTGTGACGGCGAACGTCTGTACCCCTCGAAATCCGAGGGGTGCGAGGCGTGTCACACCCCGACACTCGTTCACCATTCAACTTCTTAGGTAGAATCGATTCCATGGAGACCGAGACGGCCCCGCAGTGGCTGACCGACGAGGAACAGTGCGCCTGGCGCACCCACGTGGAGGTCAACAGGATGCTGACGTACCAGCTGGAGAAGGATCTCCAGCCGTTCAACCTCACCATGAACGACTACGACATCCTCGTACATCTCTCCGAGTCCGAAGACCACAGGATGCGCATGAGCGACCTCGCGGCCGCCACCCTGCAGTCCAAGAGCCGGCTCTCCCACCAGATCACCCGCATGGAGAACGCGGGCCTGGTCCGCCGGGAGAACTGCGAGTCCGACCGACGCGGCCTGTTCACCGTGCTCACCGACGAGGGCATGGACACCATGAAGCGCGTCGCACCGCACCATGTCGCCTCCGTGCGGCAGCACTTCGTCGACCTGATCTCACCCGAGGCGCTCAGCGACCTCCACAAGGCACTGACGCCGATCGCGGAACACCTGCGCGGACTGCGCGGCAAGCCATGACGCTGTCGCTGTGACGTAGCGGGGCAGGGCGGGCGAACCCCGCCGCTTCAGCGCTCCCCCGGAGGCACACTGTCACACTGCGGGCCGTCAGTGGCTGGGCGCGCAGTTCCCCGCGCCCCTTCGGGGCGCTCACCCACCGCGAGGCTCGGCGATCGGTAGGCGCAGGGTGAAGCGGGCTCCGCCGGTCGGGGCTTCGTCGACCGTGAGGGTGCCGCCGTGGCGCGTGGCCACATCGCGGGCGATGGCGAGACCGAGACCCGCGCCTCCCTCATCACGGCTGCGCGCGTCGTCGAGCCGTACGAACCGCTCGAAGATGCGTTCCCGCTCCTCCCGCGGCACCCCGCCGCCGTCGTCCGCCACCTCAAGCACGGCCCAGACCCCGTCGGCCCGCGTGGTGACCGTGACCCGGGAGCGGGTGTGCCGCTGGGCGTTGGTCACGAGGTTGCCGAGCACCCGCGCCAACTGACCGCGGGAACCGGCCACTTCGACGCTCTTGAGGTCCGTCGTCACAGCCACCCTGTCCCCCGTGCGCTGCGACAGCTCCTCACGGGCCAGGGCCGCCAGATCCACCCGGCCCCGGCCGGGCTTCTCACCGGCGTCGAGGCGGGCGAGCAGCAGCAGGTCGGCGGCCAGCTCCTGGAGGCGCACGGTGTCCTCGACGGCGCCGGGCACGTCCAGGAGGTCCGGGTGGGCGGCGCCCACCTCCAGCTGGGTGCGCAGCGAGGCGATGGGGCTGCGCAGCTCGTGGGAGGCGTCGGCGACGAAGCGGCGCTGGCGCTCCACCGAGGTCTGGAGGGCCGCCAGGGTCTCGTTCGTGGTCCGGGCCAGGCGCGCGATCTCGTCGTGCGTGTCCGGCTCGGGCACCCGGCGCGCCAGGTCCTCGGACGCGGTGATCGCTGCCATCTCGGCGCGGATCGCGTCCACGGGCCCGAGCGCGCGGCGCGTGACCAGCCAGGTCACGCCCGCGATCACGGCGAGAAGCACCGGGAAGCCGATGAGCATCGCGGTCAACGCGGTGTTCACGGCGCTCCGTTCGGCGGTCAGGGGGGCGCCGGCGTGGACGGTGAGCTCGCCTCTGGCGTCGGTGTTCACGCGCACGCTGGCGAAGCGGTAGTCCTGGGTCTCGCCGTCGACGGTGGCCGAGCCCTCGCCCGTGCGGGTCTCGTCGGAGATGTCTCCGGGCTTGAGCGCGTCGCCGTCGCTGCCGGAGTCCTCGGCGGCGTCCTCAGCGGCGTCCTCAGCGGCCTCCCGGCGGTCCTCGGCGGCTTCGCTCTCGCTGTCGGAGTCGTCCGCGTCATCCCCGTCGTCGTCGGAGTCGGTCTCCGTCGGCGTGGGCTTCGGCGACTGCGGGGACTTCGAGGCGTCGGGCTTCGGGGTCCGGGCGGCGGGATCGGGTCGTACGGCGCCGACTCCCGTGCCCGTCACCCGCTCCAGCTCGTCGCTGGCCGCGACCAGCTTGCCCTTCTCGTTCACGACCTGGACGGGGTTGTCCTCGCCGTCCGGGAGCTTCAGCTTGTCGTAGGCCGCGTTCCCCGCGAACTGCGCGGCCACCTCGCGGGCGGCCGAGTCGGCCTGCGCGTCGGCCTGGTCGATGAGGCTCGCGCGCAGCGAAAGGAGCACGGCGGCCCCGGCGGCGACCAGGGCGAGCGCCACGACGAGGGTCGCGCCCACGGTCGCGCGGGCGCGCACGGAGCCCAGCAGCCTCCTCATCGGGGAGCCTCCAGTCGGTATCCGGCGCCGCGGACGGTCTTGATGAGCGGGGCGCCGAGCTTGCGGCGCAGCGCGCTCACGTACACCTCGACGATGTTGGGGTCGCCCTCGTACGCGAAGTCCCAGACGTGGTCCAGGATGTCGGCCTTGGACACCACCTGGCCCGCCTTGACGAGGAGCTGCTCCAGGACGGCGAACTCCTTCGCGGTGAGGGTGATCTCCGTGCCGGGTTCGCCGTCGCCCGCGCCGCGCACCACGCGCCGGGCCGCGGTGTCGATCCGCAGGTCGCCGAGGACGTGGACGGGCGAGGGGGACGATGCGCGGCGACGCAGCAGGGCCTTCACGCGGGCGACGAGGACGACGTACGAGAACGGCTTCGTCAGGTAGTCGTCGGCGCCGGTGTCCAGGCCCTCGGCCTCGTCGTACTCGCCGTCCTTCGCCGTGAGCATCAGGATCGGTACGTCGTGGCCCGCGGCGCGCAGGGTCGAGCAGACGCGGTAGCCGTTCATGCCCGGGAGCATGATGTCCAGGATCAGCAGGTCGTACGAGCCCTCCGTGGCGCGGTGCAGACCGTCCACGCCGTCGTGGACGACGTCGACGGCGTAGCCCTCGGCCATCAGGCCCTTGGCCAGGGAGAGGGCAAGACGCTTCTCGTCTTCCACGATCAGCAACCGAAAGGGGTGACGCGCAGCGTCTCGAACAGGGTGGTGGTGGGAGACGGGCGGGAGCATGCGTTCAGGATGCCCGAGCCGACCTGAAGAGTTCTTCAGGTTCCTTCAGGAGCGCTTCAGGAACGTTCAGGCAACTTGGTTCTCGTCGGAACGGAGGGCCCCGCCGAGGGGCCAACCACTCGGGAGGAACCCTCATGAAGCGCAACATCGTCATCGCCACCGTCGTCGCCGCCACGCTCGTCGGAGGCGGAACCGCGGCAGCCTTCGCGCTGGGCGGCGACGACGAGTCGTCGGCGGACAAGTCGAGCGTGCAGCTGAAGCACGACGACAGCAGGGTGAACGACGACCGGGACGACGCGGACGACGCCGCTGAGGACGCCGCGGACGACGACCGGGACGACGCCCGTGAGGACGCCCGCGAGGCCCAGGGCGACAAGGCCGAGAACGCCGCCGAGGCGAAGGGCGCGAAGGTCGACGCCGCCGAGGCCGTCGCCGCCGCGCTGAAGGCGAAGTCCGGCACCGCGGTCTCCGTCGACCTCGACGACGACAACGGCGGCCTGGTCTGGGACGTCGACGTCCTCGGCAAGGACGGCCGGACCTGGCACAGCGTCCAGGTCGACCCGGGTACGGGCAAGGTCCTCGGCTCGCACGTCGAGCGGGACGACGACGGGGACGACGCCGCGGAGGACGCGCGGATCGCGGCCGCCCTCAAGGGCGCGTCGGTCACCGCGGGCGAGGCAGCGAAGGCCGCCGCCGACAAGGGCAAGGTGACCTCCGTGGACGTCGACGACGACGGCGCCCGCCTGAACGTCTGGGACGTCGAGACCACGTCGGCCGACGGCACCGAGGCCCACTGGAACGTGGACCTCAAGACCGGCAAGGTCACCGCCGACCGCTACGACGACTGACCTCCGGCGGCCTGAGCCGCACCCTTCCACAAAGCCGGCCCCCGCCACTGCCCCCCCGGTGGCGGGGGCTTCCCCTGTCCGCCCAAGCCGACGCGAGCCCCTCCACCAGCGAAGCCCGCCCAAGCCGACGCGAGCCCCTCCACCAGCGAAGCCCGCCTAAGCCGACGTGAGCCCCTCCACCAGCGAATCCGCCGCCGCGTAAGGGTCGAGCTCCCCCGCCACGATCCGCTCGGCCAGTGCGCCGAGGCGTACGTCCCCGTGCAGGTCCGCGATCCGCTCCCGCAGGGCCGTGACGGCGATCGCCTCGACCTCGCCCGCCGCGCGGGCGGTCCGGCGGGAGGCGAGGACGCCCCGCTCCTCCATCCACGCCCGGTGCTTCTCCAGGGCCTCGACGAGTTCGTCGGTGCCCTCACCCCGGGCGGCGACCGTCTTGACGATGGGGGGCCGCCAGTCCCCGGGGGAGCGGGACTCCCCGAGGCCCAGCATGTGGTTCAGCTCGCGCGCGGTCGCGTCCGCGCCGTCGCGGTCGGCCTTGTTGACGACGTACACATCGCCGATCTCCAGGATTCCGGCCTTCGCCGCCTGGATCCCGTCGCCCATGCCGGGCGCGAGCAGGACCACCGACGTGTCGGCCTGCGCGGCGATCTCCACCTCGGACTGCCCGACGCCGACCGTCTCCACCAGGATCACGTCGCAGCCGGCGGCGTCGAGCACGCGAATGGCCTGGGGCGCGGCCCAGGCCAGCCCTCCGAGGTGGCCGCGGGTGGCCATGGAGCGGATGTAGACGCCGGGGTCGGACGCGTGGTCCGACATCCGGACGCGGTCGCCGAGCAGCGCGCCGCCGGAGAACGGCGACGACGGGTCCACGGCGAGTACCCCGACCCGCTTCCCGGCCCGCCGGTACGCGCTGACCAGCGCCGACGTCGACGTGGACTTGCCGACGCCGGGCGATCCGGTGAGGCCGACGACGTACGCGTGCCCGGCGAGCGGAGCCAGCGCCGCCATCACCTCGCGCAGCTGCGGCGACGCCCCCTCGACCAGCGAGATGAGCCGGGCCACGGCCCGCGGCCTGCCCTCTCGGGCCTGCGCGACGAGGGAGGGGACGTCCTGCATTGCGGCTCCGTTCCGTGCGTACGTCTACATCTGCGACTGCGACTGCGACTGCGAGAAGGCGTCAGCGGTACCGAGGGACCGGCCTCAGCTCTTCGCCACCTTCAGGATGAGCGCGTCACCCTGGCCACCGCCGCCGCACAGCGCCGCCGCGCCGACGCCGCCGCCGCGCCGCTTCAGCTCCAGGGCCAGGTGCAGGACGAGGCGGGCGCCGGACATGCCGATCGGGTGCCCGAGGGCGATGGCCCCGCCGTTGACGTTCACCTTTTCCGTGGACACCCCGAGGTCCTTCATTGACTGGACCGCGACGGCGGCGAAGGCCTCGTTGATCTCGATGAGGTCGAGGTCGTCGACGGTCAGGCCCTCCTTCTTCAGGGCGTGCCGGATGGCGTTCGACGGCTGCGACTGGAGGGAGTTGTCGGGGCCCGCGACATTGCCGTGCGCGCCGATCTCCGCGATCCAGGCGAGGCCGAGCTCCTGGGCCTTGGCCTTGCTCATCACGACGACGGCGGCGGCGCCGTCGGAGATCTGCGAGGCGGTGCCCGCGGTGATGGTGCCGTCCTTGGCGAAGGCGGGGCGCAGCTTGCCGAGCGACTCGGCGGTGGTCTCGGCGCGGATGCCCTCGTCGCGGGAGACGAGGACCGGGTCGCCCTTGCGCTGCGGGACCTCGACGGGGGTGATCTCGGCGTCGAAGGTGCCGTTCTTCTGGGCGGCGGCGGCGCGCTGGTGGGAGAGGGCGCCGATCTCGTCCTGCTCGGGGCGGGCGATGCCGAGGCGGGTGTTGTGCTTCTCCGTGGACTCGCCCATGGCGATGTGCTCGAAGGGGTCGGTGAGGCCGTCGTGGGCCATCGCGTCGAGCATCTCGATCGCGCCGTACTTGTAGCCCTCGCGGGACTTGGGGAGCAGGTGCGGGGCGTTGGTCATGGACTCCTGGCCGCCCGCGACGACGATGTCGAACTCACCGGCGCGGATCAGCTGGTCGGCGAGGGCGATGGCGTCGAGGCCGGAGAGGCACACCTTGTTGACGGTGAGCGCGGGGACGTTCATGGGGATGCCCGCCTTGACGGCGGCCTGGCGCGCCGGGATCTGCCCCGCCCCGGCCTGGAGCACCTGCCCCATGATCACGTACTGCACCTGGTCGCCGCCGATGCCCGCCCGGTCCAGCGCCGCCTTGATCGCGAAGCCGCCGAGGTCCGCGCCGGAGAAGGACTTGAGCGAGCCGAGCAGACGCCCCATGGGCGTGCGCGCGCCCGCGACGATCACTGAGGTGGTTCCGGTCGTTCCAGACATGTGGCACGGCCCCTTCCAGCTGGGGAGCTGAGGAGAGTGAACGAGGGTTTACTCGAATGTACTGAGCGGTACGGCGCACGTCACCGGGCAGCCGGTGTGATCGCGCGCACGTTGCGTAATCACGGTCGGGGGCGCTGCACTTGAAGCATGCTGACGCGAATCGACCACATCGGGATCGCCTGCCGGAACCTCGACGAGACCGTCGAGTTCTATCGTGCTACGTACGGTTTCGAGGTGTTCCACACCGAGGTCAACGAAGAGCAGGGCGTGCGCGAGGCCATGCTGAAGATCAACGAGACCTCGGACGGCGGCGCCTCCTACCTCCAGCTCCTCGAACCCACGCGCGAGGACTCCGCCGTCGGCAAGTGGCTGGCCAAGAACGGCGAGGGCGTGCACCACATCGCCTTCGGCACGGCCGACGTCGACGGCGACGCCGCGGCCATCAGGGACAAGGGCGTGCGGGTGCTCTACGACCAGCCGCGCATCGGCTCCATGGGGTCCCGGATCACCTTCCTGCACCCGAAGGACTGCCACGGCGTCCTCACCGAACTCGTGACTTCCGCGCCCGCCGAAGAGACGGAGCACTGACCCCCACATATCCGGGCCGGTAGGGTTGGGGGCGGCCGTCCGAACCGCTGGGCGGTCGCTTGCCGGGGTCCGGGTTTCGGGGGACGAGCATCGGGGCAGCAGCCCGAGCTCCGCTGTTGATCTGACACCATTCTCCGGGGGCCCCGTTCTGCGGACGGACGGGGCTCGTGCGTCAGGGACATGAGACCAGGATCGGGGTCTCCCCTGCTCGAGCGAAGCCGAGAGCTTGGGGAAGGATGGGACCGCGCAGTGCGGGGCTACGAGAGCCAGGACAGCCGACGACCGGCTGAGGCCGACCATCTCTCGCGGTTCGAAGCCGAGATGGACCGGCTGAAGACCGAGCGGGAGAAGGCCGTCCAGCACGCCGAGGACCTCGGCTACCAGGTCGAGGTGTTGCGCGCCAAGCTGCACGAGGCGCGCCGCAACCTCGCGTCCCGGCCTGCCTACGACAGCGCCGACATCGGCTATCAGGCCGAGCAGCTGCTGCGGAACGCGCAGATGCAGGCCGAGCAGCTGCGTGCCGACGCCGAGCGCGAGCTGCGCGACGCCCGCGCCCAGACGCAGCGCATCCTCCAGGAGCACGCCGAGCAGCAGGCCCGCCTGCAGTCGGAGCTGCACGCGGAGGCCGTGTCCCGGCGCCAGCAGCTCGACCAGGAGCTGAACGAACGCCGCCAGACCGTCGAGTCGCACGTCAACGAGAACGTGGCCTGGGCCGAGCAGCTGCGCGCCCGCACCGAGCAGCAGGCCCGCCGCCTCCTCGACGAGTCGCGCGCCGAGGCCGACCAGGCCCTCGCCGCCGCCCGCGCCGAGGCCGAGCGCGTCGCCGAACAGGCCCGCCAGCGGCTCGCCTCCGACGCCGAGAGCGCCCGTGCGGAGGCCGAAGCGATCCTGCGCCGGGCCCGCACCGACGCCGAGCGCCTCCTGAACGCCGCCTCCACCCAGGCCCAGGAGGCCACCGAGCACGCCGAGGCGCTGCGCTCGTCCACGGCCACCGAGTCCGACCAGGCCCGCCGCCAGGCCGCCGAGCTGAGCCGCAGCGCCGAGCAGCGCATGGCGGAGGCCGAGGCGGCGCTGCGCGAGGCGCGCGCGGAGGCCGACAAGGTCGTCGCCGAGGCCAAGGAGGCGGCGGCCAAGCAGCTCGCGACCGCCGAGGCCGCGGGCGAGCAGCGCACGCGCACGGCCAAGGAGCAGGTGGCGCGGCTCGTCGAGGAGGCCACCAAGGAGGCGGAGGCCGCGAAGGAAGCGGCCGAGCAGAAGGTCCAGGACGCCCGCGCCGAGGCCGAGAAACTGATCGCGGACGCCGCGGAGAAGGCCCGTTCGATCACCGCCGAGGAGACGGCGTCGCAGATCGCGAAGGCCGCCCGGACCGCCGAGGAGGTCCTGGACAAGGCGTCCGAGGAGGCGAAGGCGACCACGCGCGCCGCCACCGAGGAGGCCGAGCGGGTCCGCGCCGAGGCGGAGGCCGAGGCCGACCGGCTGCGCGGCGAGGCGCACGACATCGCCGAGCAGCTCAAGGGCGCGGCGAAGGACGACACCAAGGAGTACCGCGCCAAGACCGTCGAGCTCCAGGAGGAGGCGCGGCGGCTGCGCGGCGAGGCCGAGCAGCTGCGGGCCGACGCGGTCGCCGAGGGCGAGAAGATCCGCGGCGAGGCCCGGCGCGAGGCCGTCCAGCAGATCGAGGAGGCGGCACGCTCCGCCGAGGAGCTGCTCGCCAAGGCCAAGGCCGACGCCGAGGAGGCCAGGCAGGCCGCGACCACCGAGGCCGAGCGGGTCCGCACGGAGGCCATCGAGCGGGCCACGTCCCTGCGCAAGCAGGCCGAGGAGACCCTGGAGCGCACCCGCGCGGAGGCCGAGCGGCACCGCACGGAGGCCGCCGAGCAGGCCGAGGCGGTCAAGTCCGAGGCACAGACGGCGGCCGAGACGCTGCGCGCGGAGACCGAGCGCGCGGTCGCGGACCGCAAGGCCGAGGCCGAGGCCGAGCTGACCCGCCTGCACACGGAGGCCGAGGAGCGCCTGGCCGCGGCCGAGCAGTCGCTGAGCGACGCCCGCGCCGAGGCCGAGCGGATCCGCCGCGAGGCCACCGAGGAGACGGAGCGGCTGCGCACGGAGGCCGCCGAGCGGATCCGGACGCTGCAGTCGCAGGCGGAGACGGAGGCCGAGCGGCTGCGCACGGAGGCCGCCGCGGACGCCTCGCAGGCGCGCGCCGAGGGTGAGAACGTCGCGGTGCGGCTGCGCTCGGAGGCGGCCGCCGAGGCGGAGCGTCTGAAGACCGAGGCGCAGGAGTCCGCGGACCGGGTGCGCGCGGAGGCCGCCGCGGCCGCCGAGCGGGTCGCCGCGGAGGCCGCCGAGGCCCTCGCGGCCGCGCAGGACGAGGCCGCCCGGCGCCGCCGCGAGGCCGAGGAGACCCTGGGCGCGGCGCGCACGGAGGCCGACCAGGAGCGGGAGCGGGCACGCGAGCGGAGCGAGGAGCTCCTCGCCTCGGCGCGCAAGCGCGTGGAGGAGGCCCAGGCCGAGGCGGTCCGCCTGGTCGAGGAGGCCGAGGCGCGGGCCACGGAGCTGGTGTCGGCGGCCGAGCAGAAGGCGCAGTCGGTCCGGGACTCGGTGGCGGGTCTGCAGGAGCAGGCGCAGGAGGAGATCGCGGGCCTGCGGTCGGCGGCCGAGCACGCCGCGGAGCGCACCCGCGCGGAGGCGCAGGAGGAGGCGGACCGCGTCCGCGCCGACGCGCACGCCGAGCGGGAGCGGGCCGGCGAGGACGCCGGCCGTATGCGCAGCGAGGCGACGCAGGCGGCGGAGGCGGCCAAGGCGCTGGCCGAGCGCACGGTCGCGGAGGCGATGGCGGAGGCCGAGCAGCTGCGCTCGGACGCGTCCGAGCACGCCCAGCGGGTGCGCACGGAGGCGTCGGACACCATCGCGACGGCCGAGCAGGACGCCGCCCGCACCCGCGCCGACGCCCGCGACGACGCCAACCGCATCCGCAACGACGCGGCGAGCCAGGCCGACACCCTGATCGGCGAGGCCCGCAGCGAGGCCGAGCGGCTCACCGCGGAGACGATCACCGAGACCGACCGGCTGAAGGCCGACACGGCCGCCGAGGCCGAGCGGATGCGGGCCGAGTCCGTCGCGAAGGCCGAGCAGCTGATCTCGGACGCCTCGGGCGACGCCGAGCGGCTGCGCGCGGAGGCCGCGGAGAACGTGGGCTCGGCGCAGCAGCAGGCCGAGCGGATCCGCAGCGAGTCCGCGCGCGTCAAGGAGGAGGCCGACGCCGAGGCCGAGCGGGTCAGGGCGCAGGCCCGCGAGGAGGCCGAGCGCACCCTCGACGAGGCGCGCAAGGAGGCCAACAAGCGGCGCACGGAGGCCGCGGAGCAGGTCGACAAGCTCATCACGGAGGCCGCGGCCGAGGCGGAGAAGCTGACCGCGGACGCCCAGGAGAAGGCGCTCAAGTCGGCGACGGACGCGGAGGCGCAGGCCGACACGATGGTCGGGGCGGCCCGCAAGGAGGCCGAGCGCCTGGTCAGCGAGGCCACCGTCGAGGGCAACTCGCTGGTGGAGAAGGCGCGTACGGACGCCGACGAGCTGCTCGTCGGTGCTCGCAGGGACGCGACCGCGATAAGGGAGCGCTCCGAGGAGCACCGCGACCGCATCACCTCGGAGATCGAGGAGCTGCACGAGCGGGCCCGGCGCGAGTCGGCGGAGGCGATGAAGACCGCGGGCGAGCGCTGCGACGCGCTGGTCAAGGCCGCCGAGGAGCAGCTCGCGGAGGCCGAGGCGAAGGCCAAGGAGCTGGTCGCGGACGCCAATTCGGAGGCCAGCTCGGTGCGGATCGCCGCCGTGAAGAAGGCCGAGGGCCTGCTCAAGGAGGCCGGGACGAAGAAGGCCGAGCTGATCCGGGAGGCCGAGCGGGTCCGCGACGAGGCGCGGGCCGAGGCGGAGCGGATGGTCGACGAGGGCAAGCGGGAGCTCGAGGTCCTCGTGCGGCGCCGCGCGGACATCAATGCGGAGATTTCCCGTGTCCAGGACGTGCTCGAGGCGTTGGAATCCTTTGAGGCCCCGCAGACCGGGGGCAAGGACGGTGGCGTCAAGGCGGGGGCCGCGGCGGGTGCGACTCGTTCGGGTGGCAAGCAGTCAGAAGGCTAGCCACGGAGCCAGTTCCGTGCTCGGCGAGGACCTTCGGCCCTGTCGCTGGCAAGCAGTCTGCCGGTTAGCCACTCAAAAGGGGTGTCATTCTCCAGATCAAACGGGCATACGCTCGATGACACGCCGCAACGCCCCCTAGGATTCCCTCTATCACCTCACCCGGTCTCATTCGACAGGAACCCCATGAGCGACACTTCCCCCTACGGCTTCGAGCTTGTGCGGCGTGGGTACGACCGCGCTCAGGTGGACGAACGTATCTCCAAGCTCGTCTCCGACCGAGACTCCGCTCTCACCCGTATCACTGCTCTGGAAAAGCGCATCGAGGAACTCCACCTCGAGACGCAGAACGCCCAGGCTCAGGTGGCCGACGCCGAGCCGTCGTACGCCGGTCTCGGTGCCCGCGTCGAGAAGATCCTCCGCCTCGCCGAGGAAGAGGCGAAGGACCTGCGCGAGGAGGCCCGGCGCGCCGCCGAGCAGCACCGTGAGCTCGCCGAGTCGGCGGCCCAGCAGGTGCGCAACGACGCCGAGTCGTTCGCCGCCGAGCGCAAGTCCAAGGCCGAGGACGAGGGCGTCCGCATCGTCGAGAAGGCCAAGGGCGAGGCGAACGCGCTGCGTGCCGAGGCGCAGAAGGACGCGCAGTCCAAGCGCGAGGAGGCGGACGCCCTCTTCGAGGAGACCCGCGCCAAGGCCGCCCAGGCCGCTGCCGACTTCGAGACGAACCTCGCCAAGCGGCGGGAGCAGTCCGAGCGCGACCTCGCATCGCGTCAGGCCAAGGCCGAGAAGCGCCTCGCGGAGATCGAGCACCGCGCGGAGCAGCTGCGCCTGGAGGCGGAGAAGCTGCGCACGGACGCCGAGCGCCGCGCCCGCCAGACCGTCGAGACGGCCCAGCGCCAGGCCGAGGACATCGTCGCGGACGCGAACGCCAAGGCGGACCGGATCCGCAGCGAGTCGGAGCGGGAGCTGGCGGCCCTCACCAACCGCCGCGACTCCATCAACGCCCAGCTGACGAACGTCCGCGAGATGCTCGCGACGCTCACCGGCGCGGCTGTCGCCGCCGCGGGCACGCCCACGGAGGACGAGCCGATCTCGCGGGGGGTCCCGGCCCAGCAGAGCCGCTGACGCGGAGAGCGCCATCACGGGGTGAACGACGACGGAGCCCCCTGCCACGCCAAGTGGCAGGGGGCTCCGTCCCGTCTTAGCGTGTGCGCATGATCGAGCTCGAGGGGCTGACCAAGCGATACGGCGAGAAGGTCGCCGTCAACAACCTCACCTTCACCGTCCACCCGGGCACCGTCACGGGCTTCCTCGGGCCGAACGGCGCGGGCAAGTCGACGACGATGCGGATGATGCTGGGACTCGACAACCCGACCGCGGGCGACGTGCGCATCGACGGCAAGCACTACGCCCAGCTGAAGGACCCGCTGAAGTACATCGGCGCGCTCCTCGACGCCAAGGCCATGCACGGCGGCCGCAGCGCCTTCAACCACCTGCTGTGTCTCGCGCAGTCCAACGGCATCCCGCGGGCCCGGGTCCACGAGGTCCTGGACACCGTCGGTCTGACCGCGGTCGCCAGGAAGAAGGCCAAGGGCTTCTCGCTCGGCATGGGCCAGCGCCTGGGCATCGCGGGCGCGCTGCTCGGCGACCCCGAGATCCTGATGTTCGACGAGCCGGTGAACGGGCTCGACCCCGAGGGCATCCACTGGATCCGCAATCTGATGAAGTCCCTCGCCGCCCAGGGCCGCACGGTCTTCGTCTCCTCGCACCTGATGAGCGAGATGGCGCTCACCGCCGAGCACCTCGTCGTCATCGGTCAGGGCCGCCTCCTCGCCGACACCTCCATGTCGGAGTTCATCCGGCAGAACTCCCGCTCCTACGTCCGACTGCGCTCCCCACAGCGCGAGCGGCTGCTCGACGTGCTGCACGAAGCGGGCATCACCGCGGTCGAGGCGGGCAACGGCACCCTCGAAGTGGACGGCGCGGGCCCCGAGCAGCTCGGTGAGCTGGCCGCGCAGCACCAGCTCGTCCTGCATGAACTCAGCCCGCAGCAGGCCTCGTTGGAGGAAGCGTTCATGCAGCTCACGGCCGAGTCGGTGGAGTACCACGCACACACGGACCATCGGCCCCCGACCGCCGCGGACCCCGGCTCGACGCCGCCACCGGGCGGGGCGCCGCCCAGTGGCGGGACTCCCCCGGGGCAGGGCTGGGGCGCGGGCTGGCAGCAGCCGGGGAAGGGGAACTGAGCCATGGCCGCGACGCAGGTACTCAGATCGGAGTGGACCAAGATCCGCTCGGTCGCCTCGACCGTCTGGACGCTCGGCCTCGCCGCCGTCGTCACGATCGCCCTCGGCATGCTGATCAGCATCCTGTCCAAGAACGACTACGACAACCTCAGCCGCGAGGACAAGATCACCTTCGACCCGACGTACACCAGTTTCGCCGGGACGTCCCTCGGCCAGCTCGCGATGATCGTCTTCGGTGTCCTGGTCGTCTCCAACGAGTACAACACCGGCATGATCCGCACCTCCCTTGCGGCGGTCCCGCAGCGCGGCACGTTCCTGTTCAGCAAGGTCACGGTCGCCGCGCTGCTCGCGCTCGTGGTCGGCCTCGCCACCAGCTTCGTCTCGTTCTTCCTCGGCCAGGCCATGCTCGGCGAGTACAAGGCCCACCTCGGCGACCCGGGCGTACTGCGGGCGGTCTTCGGCGGCGGGATCTACATGATGCTGATCGCGATGTTCTCGATGGGCGTCGCCGCGATGCTGCGCAGCCCGATGCTGTCCCTCGGCATCCTGATGCCGTTCTTCTTCCTGATCTCCAGCATCCTCGGCAACGTGTCGGCGACGAAGAAGATCGGCCGCTACCTCCCCGACCAGGCCGGAAGCAAGATCATGCAGGTCAAGACGCCCTTCGACGACGACACCCCGTACGGACCCTGGGGCGGTCTCGGCATCATGGTGGCGTGGACGGCCCTGGCCCTCATCGGCGGCTACGTCCTGCTGAAGAAGCGCGACGCCTGACGCGCGCCTCAGCCGCTCCCCGACGACGACCTGCCTCCGCCGGACGGCTCCCTGACCGGAGGGACGGCCTCCTGGCCGGAGGGGCCGCCCTCTCGGGCTTGACCGGAGCTTTACTCGCTCTTGGCTGGAACCGTCAGCCCACAGATATCCTCCTAACCCTTACGGGGGCGTGTGCCCCGACGTCCTGAACCATTCGATGGGTGCGGAGAATGATCGAGGCAGTCGGCCTGACGAAGCGCTACGGCGCCAAGACAGCCGTGTACAACCTTTCCTTCCAGGTGCGGCCCGGCACCGTGACCGGCTTCCTCGGCCCCAACGGGTCCGGCAAGTCGACGACGATGCGCATGATCCTCGGGCTCGACGCGCCCTCGCAGGGGCAGGTGACGATCGGCGGCTACCCGTACCGCAAGCTGCCGAACGCGCCCCGCCAGGTCGGCGCCCTGCTCGACGCCAAGGCGGTGCACGGCGGCCGACACGCCCGCAACCACCTGCTGTGCCTGGCGCAGCTCTCCGGCATCCCCGCGCGGCGCGTGGACGAGGTGCTCGGGGTCGTCGGCCTGCAGGACGTGGCGCGCAAGCGCTCCAAGGGCTTCTCGCTCGGCATGGGCCAGCGCCTCGGCATCGCCGCCGCGCTGCTCGGCGACCCGCAGGTGCTGCTGTTCGACGAGCCGGTCAACGGTCTCGACCCCGAGGGCATCCTCTGGGTGCGCAACCTGATGAAGTCGCTCGCCGCGGAGGGACGTACCGTCTTCGTCTCCTCGCACCTGATGAGCGAGATGGCGCTGACCGCCGAGCACCTGATCGTGATCGGCCGCGGCCAGCTGCTCGCCGACATGAGCGTCAGGGACTTCATCTCGACGAACTCCGCCGACTTCGCCCGGGTGCGCACCCCGGACACCGACCCGCAGCAGCGCGAGAAGCTCACCGCCGCGCTCACCGAGGCCGGCGGCCAGGTGCTGCCCGAGCAGGACGGCGCGCTCCGCGTCACCGGCCTGCCGCTGCCCCGCATCAGCGACCTCGCGCACGGCGCGGACGTCCGCCTGTGGGAGCTCTCGCCGCACCAGGCCTCGCTCGAAGAGGCGTACATGCGCATGACGCAGGGCGCCGTCGACTACCGCTCCACCGCCGACCAGCGCGCGGGCCTGCAGCAGCAGCTCCCGCCCGGCGCCATGGCGCAGCAGCCCCAGCTGCCGGTGCCCGGCCAGGGCCAGCCCGGCTGGTACGCCCCGCCGTCGCCCCAGCAGGGCGGCCAGCCCTTCGCGATGCCGCAGGGCGCGCCGCCCGCCGACGCGACCCCGTACGCCGCCGCCCCCCAGCCCCCGGCCGCCGCCCCCTCCCCCGAGATGACCAAGCGCGCCACCGACAACGAGGATGCAGCCCGATGACCACGCCTCCGACTCCGCAGCAGCCGCAGGCGCAGCCCCAGCAGCCCCCGCAGCCGCAGGACCAGGCTGCGGCCCTCGCCGCCCCGGCCCCGCAGGACCAGCCGCCCGCGCAGCAGCCCCAGCAGGCCTACGCGCACGCCGGCGCCCCGGTGCCGCAGGGCGCCCCGGCCATGGCGGCCGCCCCCGCGCCCGCCGCCCCGGCCCCGCCGTCGGCCTGGCAGCAGGCGATGAACAACGCCTACACCTCGCCGATCCCGATCAAGAAGACCAACCTGGGTCACGCCCTCGCCTCCGAGTGGACGAAGATCAAGTCGGTCCGCTCCACGGTGTGGACGCTGAGCATCTTCCTGCTCCTCGTCATCGGCATCGGCCTGCTCGCCGTCGCCAACACGCAGGCCGACGACTACCGCGACGTGCCGTTCACGGTCCCCGCGTTCTTCGGTCTGATGCTCGGCCAGATCTGCCTGATCACGCTGGGCGTCCTGGTGACGTCGTCCGAGTACGGCACCGGCATGATCCGCACCACCTTCACGGCGTCGCCGCAGCGCCACCGCGTCCTCGCGGCGAAGGCCCTGATCTTCTTCATCGTCGCCTTCGTGGCGTCCGCGGGCTCGATCCTCCTCGTGGGCCTGATGGCGTCGGGCGCGCACAGCGGCCCGGAGGCGGGCGACATCGCCTGGGGCGGCACGGTCGTCAAGGGCGCCCTGTACGTCTCGCTGCTCGGGGTGCTCGCGCTCGCGGTCGGCTCCATGCTGCGCCACTCCGCCGGTGCCATCACGACGATGCTCGGCGTGGTCCTGGTCCCCGCGATCCTGCCGGGCTTCCTCGGCATCTGGGAGAGCACCCAGAAGCTCGGCGACAAGATGGCCGACTACAACGCCATCAACTCGCTCGCCAAGATCTTCCGGGTCGACGGCCTGGACAGCACCAGCACGGGGACGTCGCAGCTGATGCTGCTCGTCGTGATCACGGCCGCCGCCGTGATCGGCGCCTTCGCCCTCCTGGAGAAGCGCGACGTCTGACCGGACCGGGGTCCGTCGAAAGGGCCTCAGTACCTCGGCGCGTTACGGGACCGCCGCACCCGCGTGGTGCGGCGGTCCTTCGCGTTCCAGCACGCCGTGTGCCAGTGCCTGCGCTCGTCCACGCCCGAGTGCTCGGGCCAGGCGACCACGTGCGCGAGCCCGGAGGGGATCTCCTGGTCGCAGCCCGGGCAGCGGTAGGTCTTGCCTGCCGCGCTCGCGCCCGCGACGTGGCGCACGCTCCAGTCCTCGCCCTGCCAGCTCTCGGCGCGCTGGAAGCCGCCGTAGCGGCCGGACGGCTCCGCGCCCCCGGCGGCCTGGCCGGGCCTCGGATCTGCGGCGCCCTTGGGGCGGTTGCGACGCGGCGACACGGGACACCTCACGAAGGGACGGGGCTCGGCTGGGGCTGCCGCCGACAGCGGGCGGGGCTGTGTCCAGCCTACGCACCGCGCGGAGGGGTAGTCGTCAAGGACCGATCCCCACAGATCCCCCTGCGCCGCGCAGAAAATCTGTCAATCCGCCCGCGAAGCCGTGCCTTTGGCACTTGTCACGCGTTGTTGCCGGTAGGGGAGTGCCTGCGTCGGCGCCAAGGAGGCAGGAAGTTCGATGCGCTTAGGAAGTTTTGTGCTGGCCGCCCAGTTCCCGGGCCAGGGCCACGGGGAAGCACTGCACCGCGCCGTGCGGTCCGTCGAAGTGGCCGAGGAAGCGGGTCTCGATTCGGCCTGGCTCGCCGAACACCACTTCGTGCCGTACGGCACCTGTCCTTCCGCGATCACACTCGCGGCCCTGCTGCTCGGACGCACCCGGCGCATCCGCGTCGGCACGGCCGTCAGCGTGCTGCCCACCGTCCACCCCGTGGCCCTCGGCGAGCAGGCCGCGCTGCTGCACCTCACCTCCGGCGGGCGCTTCTCGCTGGGCGTGGGCCGCGGCGGCCCCTGGGTGGACCTGGAGGTCTTCGGCTCGGGCCTCGAGGCGTACGAGAAGGGGTTCCCGGAATCCCTCGACCTGCTGCTCAGCTGGCTCAGCGGGGCGGGCCGGGTGGCGGGCCCCGGCGGCCGGTTCGCCTTCCGTGACGTCGCGGTCGTGCCCCGCCCGACCGAGCCCGTCGGCGGCTCCTCGGCCCCGTTCCCCGACCTGCCCGAACCGCCGGCGCCCGACCGCATCGGGCCGTCCGCGGGCCCCGAGGTGATCGTCGCGTGCACCTCGCCGTCCAGCGTCCGCCTCGCCGCGGCCCGCGGCCTTCCGATGCTGCTCGGCATGCACGTGGGTGACGAGGAGAAGGCCGAAATGGTGGCGTTGTGGGGCAGGCACGCGCGAGCCGCGGGGCGCACGCCGGACGAGGTGGCGCGGGCCGCGCACGTCTCGGCCGGGGTCGTGCAGATCGCGGACCGCCGCGTGGAGGCCAACGAGACGCTCACGAAGGCGATGCCGGGCTGGCTGAAGTACGGCCTGGACGCCCATGTCACGGTCGACGGCCGTGTCCGAGCCATGCGCGACCCGCTCGGATACACGGAACTGCTCTGCGGCATCCACCCCGTGGGCACACCCCAGGTCTGCGCGGACCGCCTCGCGGCGACCTCGGAGCGTACCGGCATCACGCGCTTCGCGTTGCTCGTGGAGGGCTCGGGCGACCTGGCGACCACAGAGGAGAACGTACGCCGCCTGGGCACGGAAGTACTCCCACAACTGACATAGCAAAACCCGGAACACCCCCGAGGGGGCGCCCCGCAAGGGGCGCGCCCCGAAGAGGAGCGCCCCGTAAGGGGCGCGGGGAACTGCGCGCCCAGCCCCCACAACCCCGCACGCAAAAAAAAAGGGGGGCCCGCCCCCCAAGGGGCACCCCACACAAGGCGCCCCCGCCAGAAGATTGCTGCCGCCCCGGACTGAAACACCTCCCGCGTACGGAGCGGCAGCAAGTGCCCTCAGCAGTCGCGAAGCTCGGGCGACTGATTCAGCAACTGGCCACGGATCGATGTGAACTTGGCCAGCCTGTCGTCCGCGGAGCCGTCCAGCGGGAAGACCGCCACACGGTGGCAGTTCTGGAACGCCAGGCGGACCCCGAAGTGGCGCTGCAGGGCGCCGCGAATCGCGTCACTCGCGAGCGCGCGGAGCAACTGACCGCGCGCCTGCTCGTCCGGCGGCGGCGTCTGGTTGTCGGCGAACTCGCCGCCGTCGACCTTCAACTGAGCCACCAGGGAGCTGACCATCTCCCACGCGTAAGGCAGGGAGGTCCGGACGCAGTCGACGAATGCTGCTTCGTCGACCTCGCCTCGCTCGGCCTGTTCCAACAGTGCCGGTGAGACGTCGAGCGACATGAGTTCTCCTCTCGCACCCCCAGGGAGCAGGGGCTTACGGACAGGGAAGGAGCTCGCATACGCAGCGTGCACGCGCGACGACCTCCTGCTTATACGGTAGGCAACGGCTCGGTGGACCACCAGGAGATTGGGCGCATAACCGGCCAGGATCGAACGTGTTCATCGTTGGACAAGTGGTGCGGTCCAGGGGGCTGCCGAGCCGGGCGCGACGCACGGAATTCGCCGCACCACCCCGCGTCGAGTAGCGTTGCCGACCATGCGTCTCGTCATCGCCCGCTGCTCCGTGGACTACGCGGGCCGGCTCACCGCCCACCTCCCGTCGGCCCCCCGCCTGATCCTCGTCAAGGCGGACGGAAGCGTCTCCATTCACGCTGACGACCGGGCCTACAAGCCCCTCAACTGGATGTCGCCGCCGTGCACCCTGAAGGAGGGATCCGGCGACGACGCCGGTGTGTGGACCGTCGTCAACAAGGCGGGCGAGAAGCTCATCATCACCATGGAGGAGGTCCTGCACGACTCCTCACACGAACTGGGTGTCGACCCCGGCCTCATCAAGGACGGCGTGGAAGCACACCTGCAGGAGCTGCTCGCCGACCGGATCGAGACACTCGGTGAGGGATATACGCTGATCCGTCGCGAGTACATGACGGCGATCGGCCCGGTCGACATCCTCTGCCGCGACGCCGACGGGCAGACGGTCGCCGTCGAGATCAAGCGCCGCGGCGAGATCGACGGCGTCGAGCAACTGACCCGGTATCTGGAGTTGTTGAACCGCGACCCGCACCTGGCTCCGGTCAGGGGCGTCTTCGCCGCCCAGGAGATCAAGCCGCAGGCACGCGTACTCGCCACCGACCGCGGCATCGGCTGCGCCGTCCTCGACTACGACGCGCTGCGCGGCATCGAGGACGACAAGCTGCGCCTGTTCTGAACCGTCCGCCCCCACCGGGGCGACCCGCAGCACCGACGAAGGGGCCGGACTCCCGGGGGAGTCCGGCCCCTTCGCGCGTGCACGACCCGTCAGGCCACCGACGAGGAGGCGGACCCGGACGTGCCGCCCGTCGCCGGGTCGGAGGTGACCGGGCTCGACGTCGACGGGCCGCTCGCCGAGGTGGAGGTGTCCGGTGAGGACGGCGGCGTCGTCGGGGTGGTCGGCGGCGGCGTCGTCGGCGTGGTGGGCGGGGTCGTCGGCGGAGTCGTGGGCGGCTTCGTCGGCGGCTTCGTGGGCTTGGTCGGCTTGTGCGTCGGCTTCGTGGGCTTGTCCGTCGGCTTGGTCGGCTTGCCGCTCGGCTTGTCCGACGGCTTCGTCGGCTTGCCGCTCGGCTTGTCCGACGGGTCCTTAGGGTCGTCGCTCCGCGAAGGCCTGCCGCTCGGGCCGGGCTTCGGGTCGTCGGAGGTGCCGGGCACCCCGTCCTTGCCGGGGTCGGCCGGTCCTGCCGAGTCGCCGTCGCTCGGCTTGTCCGCGCCGAGGCCGCCGTCGTCGTCGCCCGCGCTGGCCGACTGGTCGGTGCGCACCCGTTCGGGCGGCCCGTCGTCCTTGTCGGAGGTCGCGCCGAGCGTCACCACCGTGCCGAGCACCGCGACGAGCAGCGCGCCCGCCCCGGCCGCGACCAGGTTGCGCCGCGTACCGCGCACGATCGAGCGGCGCGTCGATCCGGAACCGGCCCCGGAGCCCGCGGCCGAGCCGTGGCCCGCGGGGACGGGCTGGCGGGTGACGACGGTGTCGGGCTCCGGCGGTGGCGGTGGCGCGGGCAGAGCGAACGCGGTGGGGATGCCGCCGGGCGGGGACGCCGACTCCTCGTACCGGGCGTCCGGCACCTCCTCGCCCGCCATCGCGTGGCCGTCCGGCAGCAGCCCGCCGGAGCGGTCGGCGACCAGGGCGAGCGCCCTGCGGCCCGCGATCATGCCGCGCTTGTCGGCGAGCGCGCCGCGCAGGCCGATGGAGGCTTCCAGCTCGGCGCGGGCCCGGTCGAGGCGTCCGGCGCAGAGCGCGAGGATGCCGAGCTCATGGTGGAAGTAGGCCTCTTCGGCGACCTCGCCGGAGGTCCGTGAGGCCTCCTGCCCGGACCGCAGCGCCCGCTCCCAGGCGCCCCAGTTCAGTCCCCCGGCGAAGGCGGGCGCGGCGGTGCGGGCCAGGAGCACCGCGGCGGACGGCTCGGTTCCGCCGCTGTCGGCCCCGGCGCCGGGGCCGGTGACCAGGGCGGTGAGCGCGGCGAGGACCGCGTCGGACTCGGCGGCGACCCGCTCGGGGGACACCGAGGGGTGCCCGGCCCACCAGGCGTAGTGCCGGGCGGCGGACTGGGCGTTCGCGGCGGCGTCGTCGGCGTATCCGGCGCCCTCCAGCTGGGTGCGCACCCCGGCCGCGAGGCGGTAGTGGCCGCCGACCGGGGTGACGAGGGCGCAGTCGACCAGCTCGGCGAGCGCGGCGTCGGCGTGGGTGTCGCCGACGAGCGCGGGCAGGTGGGCGGGGTGCGGCAGTTCGCCGCCGAGCGCGACGGCGAGGCGCAGCGCGGCGCGCGCGGAGGCGCTGAGCCGGGAGGCGAGCAGCGCGGCGGGCGCGGCGCCGTCGGCGAGGGACGGCAGCGGGACGTCGTGGTCGGCGGCGTCGAAGGGCGCGTCGTAGCCGCCGGGGCCCTGGTCGGGGCCGTACTCGTCGAAGGCGCCGGGGTCGGCGAGGAGCCGGTCGCGCTGGCGCAGCAGGGCTCCCGCCTGGACGAAGCGCAGCGGCAGGCCCTCCGACTCGAACCAGAGGTCCCCGGCCCAGTTGGCCTCGTCGTCGGTGAGGACGCGGCCGACGACGCGCTCGAGGAGTTCCAGGCCGCCGCCGCGGCCGAGGCCGCCGAGGAAGACCTCTTCGAGGTGGGACTCGGGCGCGGGTGCGGCGATGTCGGGCGTCGCGGCGACGAGGAAGGCGCACTCGGGAGTCGCGTCCAGGAGCTCTTCGAGGGCGGCGCCGCCGAACTCCAGGTCGTCGAGGACGACGACGGCGCCGATGTCGCGGAGCAGTTCGCGCAGCAGGGCCGGGTCGGGGCGGTGCAGGGGCGCGTCGTAGACGGCGGCGAAGAGGTCGTACAGGAGGTCGCCCACGGTGCGGTGGTAGCCGCTGAGGCGGATCACGCCGTCGGGGGCGAGGTCGGCGCAGTCCTCGGCGACGGCGGCGAGCAGCGCCGTGCGGCCGGATCCGGCGGGGCCGGTGAGGCGCACGGAGCGGCCGCGGGCGAGGAGGCGCACCAGGCGTTCGCGCTCCTCCTGCCGTTCGAGCAGCGGCAGCCGGGGCAGGGCGGGGCCCGGCGGCACGGGCGGCTGCGCGGCGCGGCGGCGTTCGGCGCGCTCGACGGCGGAGTGCCTGGGCGGGTGGCCGGGCTGCTCCCCCGGCGGGCAGGGCTCTATCTCGCTGCCGTCGACGGGGTTCACGGTGAGCAGGAAGTCGCCGGACACCACTTGTACGGTGCGGGCGACGGTGGGCGGCCCGAAGTCGGCCGTGGCCGAGGGGCCCGGTGCGGGCGGGCCCGGCGGTGCGTCCTGCGGGCTCTGGTGCTCGGGTGCTGTCGCGCTGTCGTCGTGCGTGCCCTCGCGGCCGATCCCCGCGTCGTCGCGGTCGTCACCGTCGTGGCCGTACTCTTCGGGTCCCCGGTTCATCGGGTCCATGGTCTCAGCCCCCCAGATGCGTCGTGTGCGAAGCCCCCTCCGGCCTTGAGCACACCGCGCTGTCGCTTCTGGTCCGGTGCCCCCCGTGCGGGTTCGTCTATCGGCAGGCGACCGAACCCTAAACCTTCTTCAGTATCCCCGTGGAGGGCGGGGTACCGCCCGGTCCGAGACGTCACAGTCTCGTGAGGATTGTGCGTGAGGGAGCGCTCCCGCCCCCCTCGCGCGGCTTATACGCGAGGGAGGGATTCGACCCCGATGCCGCCTTCGATGGCGAGGATGCGGTGGAGTCGGGTGGCGACGAGGAGTCGCTGCATCTGCGGGGGTACGCCGCGCAGCACGAGGCGGCGGCCGCAGCGTCCGGCGCGCCGGTGGGCGCCCATGATGACGCCGAGTCCCGTGGCGTCCCACGAGTCGAGTTCGGACAGGTCGAGCACAAGGTCGCCGGCGCCGTCGTCGACGGCCGAGTGCAGGACCGTACGGGCGTCCGCCGCGCTGCGTACGTCGAGGCGTCCCCCGACGACCAGCTGGGCCTGGTCGCCCCTGATGTGCATATGCGCTCCCCAAGAGTGCGGTGTCGTATGTGACGCCTGTGCCGCGAGGCGTCTGTGTATGTCACAGCAACTGACTGCCGCTCGGGGGAGGAAGTTGCCGTCTGTAAGCGAACCGATACCGAATTCACCCCGAGGGGTGATCCCAGGAGGCGTACAGGCGTCGGTATGCGCCGTCAGTGCTCATAGAGGCTCAGTGCTTGTGGAAGCTCAGTGCTTGTAGAAGCCCTGCCCGCTCTTGCGCCCGATGTCACCGGCGTCAACCATCCGGCGCATCAGCTCCGGCGGGGCGAACTTCTCGTCCTGGGACTCCGTGTAGATGTTGTCGGTGGCGTGCAGCAGGATGTCGACGCCGGTGAGGTCGGCGGTGGCGAGCGGGCCCATGGCGTGGCCGAAGCCCAGCTTGCAGGCGATGTCGATGTCCTCGGCGCTGGCAACGCCCGACTCGTAGAGCTTGGCGGCCTCGACGACGAGGGCGGAGATGAGGCGGGTGGTGACGAAGCCCGCGACGTCGCGGTTCACGACGATGCAGGTCTTGCCGACGGACTCGGCGAACTCCCGCGTGGTGGCGAGGGTTTCGTCGCTCGTCTTGTGGCCGCGGACCAGCTCGCACAGCTGCATCATGGGCACCGGCGAGAAGAAGTGGGCGCCGACGACGCGCTCCGGACGGTCCGTCACGGCCGCGATCTTGGTGATCGGGATGGCGGAGGTGTTGGAGGCGAGCACGGTCTCGTCGCGCACGATCTTGTCGAGGGTGCGGAAGATCTCGTGCTTGACCTCGAGCTTCTCGAACACCGCCTCGACGACGACGTCCGCGTCGGCGGCGGCGTCCAGGTCGGTGGTGGTCGTGATGCGGCCGAGCGCGGCTTCGGCGTCGGCGGCGTCGAGCTTGCCCTTGCTGACGAACTTCTCGTACGAGGCCTTGATGCCGTCGGTGCCGCGGGTCAGCGCCTCGTCGGTGACGTCGCGCAGGACGACGTCCCAGCCCGCCTGTGCGGATACCTGGGCGATCCCGGACCCCATGAGTCCGGCTCCGATGACGGCGAGCTTCCGTGCCACGTTACGACTCCCCTTACTTACCGACGACTGAGCGCTTACCCGCTGTTTACGTTTCGCTCTGGCCCGGACATTAGCGCTCACAGCCGCTCAGGGGACCGCTAAGAGACGCACGCCACGTCCCATTTGACGGACATCACACCGGCAGGGGTCCCGGGGCGGCCGTCGGGGTCTCATGTGGCCGTGCGGATCCCGTAGTTGAGGACCTGCTCGCCGAGCAGGTCCTCCAGTTCGTCGAGCAGGTCGAGGGCTTCGCGGGAGACCTCCTCGGGCGCCCTGCGCTTCATCATCTCGGCGCCGATCCAGGCGAAGACGGTGCCGTACGCCCAGCTGAGCTGGCCCGCGACGAGTTCGGGGAGGTGGCCGGGGGCGGGGCCCGCCTCCGCGCGCAGGGTGGCCTCCAGGTCCTTGAGGGTCTCCTGCTGCAGGGCCCAGAGGCGGGAGCGCAGGGCGGGCGACTCGGCGATGACCTTCATGAAGTCGGCGTACCCGTCGAACAGGCCGACGGTCGGCGACACCCCCTCGACCAGGGCGCGCAGCTCGCGCAGGACGGCGGCGGCGGGCGACTCCCCCACCCGGCGCCCGCGCACCCACCGGGAGAGCCGGTCGACCATCTCGACGCCGCGGTCGAGGAACAGGTCCTCCTTGGCCGGGAAGTAGTTGTAGACCGTGTTGACCGAGACGTCGGCGGCTTCGGCGATCTCCGCGACGGTCACGGTGACGAAGCCGTGCTCGACGAACAGACCGGTCGCGATGTCCGAGATCCGCTGCTTGGTCTGCCGCTTCTTCCGCTCCCTGAGCCCCTCAGTCATGCCCTCATCGTAGCTTCGCTGGCCTCCATGAAAACTTGAGCCCACCGAAAATTTGGGGGCGTTGCAAAATTTCAGAGACTCTGTTTTTGTGGCCTCCATGGCAATCATCAGCACGGCCGGACTGGCCAAGACGTTCACGACGAAGGCGGGCCCCGTCGAAGCCGTGCGCGGCATCGACCTGACCGTCTCCCCCGGCGAGATCCTCGGCTTCCTCGGCCCGAACGGCGCGGGCAAGACGACCACCCTGCGCATGCTCACCACGCTCCTGCCGCCCACCGGCGGCGCCGCCACCGTCGCGGGCTTCGACCTGGCCCGCGAGCCCGCGGCCGTGCGCGGCCGGATCGGGTACGTGGCCCAGTCCGGCGGCGTCGACCTGAACATCTCGCTGCGCGAGGAACTGGTCACCCAGGGGCGGCTCTACCGCCTCCCCAAGGCCGAAGCCGTCGCCCGCGCCGAGGAGTTGGCCCGCGACCTCGGCCTGACCGACCTGCTCGACCGCAAGTGCGCGGCCCTCTCCGGCGGCCAGCGGCGGCGGCTCGACATCGCCATGGGCCTGATGCACCGGCCCGCGGTCCTCTTCCTCGACGAGCCGACGACGGGCCTCGACCCCGGCGCCCGCGCCGACCTCTGGGACCTGGTGCGCCGCCTGCGCGACGAGCACGGCACGACGGTGTTCCTGACCACGCACTATCTGGACGAGGCGGACGCCCTGGCCGACCGGATCGTGGTCGTGGACCAGGGCGTCGTGGTCGCCGACGGCACCCCGAGCGCCCTCAAGCTCCGCTACGCGGGCTCGGCCGACGCCGCCCTCCAGGACGCGTTCCTCGCCATCACCGGCCGCGACCCGGCCCCCGCCGACCGGGCCCCCGTCGCCGTCTGACCCGGACGCCCCCGCACCCGGGCCGCCCCCGGCACCGGCTCGCGCACGACCTCAGCCCGCTCACGACCTCAGCCCGCTCACGACGCCAGGACACCCCCATGCCCACGTTTCTCTCCGACACCGCCCTGGTCTTCGGGCGCTACGCCCGCCAGACCCTGCGCTCCAAGTTCCAGATGCTCTTCGGCGTGCTCACGCCGCTGCTCTACCTGCTCTTCTTCGGGCCGCTGCTCACCGACCTGCCGCTGGGCTCGCGCGGCGACTCCTGGCAGGTGCTCGTGCCGGGGCTGCTGCTCCAGCTCGGCCTCTTCGGGGCGACGTTCAGCGGTTTCGCGATCATCATCGAGAAGCAGTTCGGGGTGGTGGAGCGGATGCGGGTGACGCCCGTGAGCAGGCTCGCGCTGCTGCTCGGGCGGGTGCTGCGGGATGCCGCGCTGTTCGTGTTCCAGGCGGTGCTGCTGGTCCTCGCGGCGCTCGCCATGGGGCTGCGGGCACCGCTCGCGGGCGTCCTCATCGGCTTCGCCTTCGTGGGCGTCCTGACGCTGTCGCTCGCCGCGCTGTCGTACTCCCTGGCCCTGAAGGTCTCCAAGCCGCACGAGTTCGGGCCCGTGGTGAACGCGGTGAGCATGCCCTCCATGCTGCTCTCCGGCCTGATGCTGCCGATGGCCCTCGCGCCGGGCTGGCTGGACGTCCTGTCGCACTTCATGCCGTTCCGCTACCTCGTGGACGCGGTGCGGGCGGCGTACGTCGGCGACTACGCGAGCGGGGCGCTGCTGTACGGCGTCGTGACGGCGGTGGCGTTCGCCGCGCTGTCCGTGATCGTCGGCACACGCGTGTTCCGGACGGCCGGGGCCTAACTACGCTGGCCGCATGGTCAATCTGACGCGCATCTACACCCGGACCGGCGACCAGGGCACCACCGCCCTCGGCGACATGAGCAGGACCGCCAAGACCGACCTCAGGATCTCCGCGTACGCGGACGCCAACGAGGCCAACGCCGCCATCGGCACCGCCATCGCCCTCGGCGGCCTGGCCCCGGAGGTCGTGGCGGTCCTCACCCGGGTCCAGAACGACCTCTTCGACGTGGGCGCCGACCTGTGCACCCCCGTCGTCGAGGACCCGAAGTATCCGCCGCTGCGCGTCGAGCAGGCTTACGTCGACAAGCTGGAGGCGGACTGCGACCGCTTCAACGAGGACCTGGAGAAGCTGCGCAGCTTCATCCTGCCGGGCGGTACGCCGGGCGCGGCGCTGCTGCACCAGGCGTGCACGGTGGTCAGGCGGGCCGAGCGGTCCACGTGGGCCGCGCTCGACACCCACGGCGAGAGCATGAACGCGCTCACCGCGACCTACCTCAACCGCCTCTCCGACCTCCTCTTCATCCTCGCCCGGACGGCGAACAAGGAGGTCGGAGACGTGCTCTGGGTGCCGGGCGGGGAGCGCTGACCGGCGCGGCGGGCGGGCTTCAGACCTTGGTGAGGTCGTGCGGCCGCTCGTCGCGCTCCTCCGGGCCCGGCGCCGGCTTCCGCTTGGGGAACAGCGCGTAGCTCAGCGCGATCAGGCCGTGGATGCCGGCGGCGCGCCACGCCATGTACATCCACGAGTCGAGCGAGCCGGTGCGGCCCGGGTCGTCCACGTACCACTTGGCGAGCAGGAGCAGCCCGGAGGCGACCGCCGCCGCGAGGACCG
Organism: Streptomyces flavofungini; assembly: GCF_030388665.1. NCBI lineage: Bacteria > Bacillati > Actinomycetota > Actinomycetes > Kitasatosporales > Streptomycetaceae > Streptomyces > Streptomyces flavofungini. The sequence goes on from NZ_CP128846.1 coordinate 3,007,081, forward strand.
TGCCCAGCCAGACCTTGCCCTCGTGCTGGGCGCGCGCCATGCCGTAGCGCGGCGGGCGCGGCACCGGGGTGCCGTTGAAGCGGTGCGCGGCGTGGCCGTCGAGCCACTTCACGGTGCGGTGGCCGTGGCCGACGGTGTAGCCGATGTAGACCGCGGCGAGGCCGTGCTTCCAGCTCGGGTCGGCCCCGTTCTTCAGGTCGATGGCCGTGACCACGAGCAGGAGCAGTTCGAGCACCGGCTCAAGGAGCAGGATCGCGAGGCCGAGGCGGGGCATCCGCAGCAGGTAGCGGGCGCCGAGGCCCGCGGCGAGGATCACCCAGAAGCCGACCTCGCAGATGATGATCAATGTGACGATCACGGCTCGTTCCTCCTGACGTCGGCCCCGTGGGCCCTGGTCCTCGTACTCACCTCTCCAGGCTCCCGCCGGGAACGCCGGGGATCGTCGTCGCGAGTGACGAATCGCGGCTGCATCCTTCGATGTACCGCGGCTTCACCCGGTATAGGGAGGCCAGGGCGCGCCGGGCCGTGTTGGATGGAGTCATGCCGCTGCCGCTCCCCCGCCGCCCGGACGTCGTCGACGTCCGCATCTGTGTGGTCAGCCTGGTCAGCGGCCTCGGCCTGTACGCGCTCGGCATCACGATGCAGTCCCGTGTGCTCGGCCCGAACTGGTCCCTGATTCCGCTGTTCGTCATGGCGGGTCTGGAGCTGACGCGCCGCACGGCCCCCCAGTTCGCGCTCGGCGCGGGCACCGTCGCGGTCATCGCCGACCAGTTCACGACCGGGAATCTGGCGACGGTCGTGATGTTCACGGACCTGGTGTACGCGGCCGTGGTGTACGGCACGCCCGCCCAGGCCCGACGCATCCCGGTCACGACTGGCCTGATCACGGTCGCCGTGACCGTCGGCTTCCTGGCCTGGTTCCGGCAGGCCGACGCGATCCTCGTGGGCGCCGTGACCGCGCTCGTGTCGTTCGCACCCGCGACCACAGGCGTCCTGGTCCGCAACCACAGGGAGGCCGCGGACCTGGCCAGGCTGCGCGCCGAGCAGACCGCCCTGCTCGCCGAGAAGGACCGCGCGCAGGCCGTCACCGCCGAGCGCGCGCGGATGGCCCGCGAGCTGCACGACATGGTCGCCAACCACCTGTCGGCCATCGCCATCCACTCCACGGCCGCGCTGTCCCTCGACGACCCGCGCACCACGAAGGACGCGCTCACCGTCATCCGCGAGAACAGCGTGGAGGGCCTCGCCGAGATGCGCCGCCTCATCGGCATCCTGCGCGACTCCAGCGGCGACCTGGAACCGGCCGCCGCGCCCACCCTGGACGGCCTCGGCGCGCTCGCCGAGAACGCCCGCACCAACGGCCTGGACGTCCGCCTCGACGACGCCCGCACCCCGGACGACGCGCCCCTGCCGGCGCCGGTCGAGCTGGCCGCGTACCGCATCGTCCAGGAGTCCCTCACCAACGCCCTCAAGCACGCCGCGCCCGGCCTGGTCACCGTGGCCCTCGTCCGGGAGCGCGACGGGCTCCGCGTGCGGGTGACCAGCCCGTTCGGCGAGGTCAAGGGGCCGCGCGCACCCGGCTCCGGCGCCGGTCTCGTCGGCATGGAGGAGCGGGCCGCGCTGCTCGGCGGGACCTTCGATTCCGGCCCCGAGGCGCACCCGGACGTGCCCGGCGCCAAGGTGTGGCGGGTCGAGGCCCGACTGCCCATCGACCCCAAAGACCAAGGAGTCCCCGAATGATCCGCGTGCTCGTCGCCGAGGACCAGTCCGCCGTGCGGGCGGGCCTGGTCCTGATCCTGCGCAGCGCGCCCGACATGGAGGTCGTCGGCGAGGCCGCGGACGGCGAGCAGGCCGTGGCCCTGGCCCGGGAGCTGCGGCCCGACCTGGTCCTCATGGATGTGCAGATGCCCCGGCTCGACGGCGTCTCCGCGACCCGCCAGGTGGTGGCCGAACAGCTGGCGGACGTGCTCGTGCTGACCACGTTCGACCTCGACGAGTACGTCTTCGGGGCGCTGCGCGCGGGCGCGTCCGGCTTCCTCCTGAAGAACACGGAGGCGAAGGACCTCCTGGAGGCGGTGCGCACGGTGGCCCGCGGCGAGGGCCTGATCGCCCCCGCGGTCACCCGCCGCCTGATCGCCGAGTTCGCCACGCCGCAGCGCACCCCGCGCCAGGGCAGCACGGTGGATCCGGCGGTGCTCGACACCCTCACCCGCCGCGAACGCGAGGTCCTCTCCTGCCTCGGCGAAGGCCTCTCCAACGCGGAGATCGCCGGCCGCCTGGACATGGCGGAGGCGACGGTGAAGACCCATGTGAGCCGCCTGCTCGGCAAGTTGGAGCTGCGCAGCAGGGTGCAGGCGGCCGTGCTCGCCCAGGAGCTCGGCGTCTGACCGCCGATCGGCCTGACGGCCCCGTCCGCCATCGCCGGACGGGCCATTTCCACCCCGTTCCATCCAACTCCCGCTCTTCGGGCATTGGTTCAGACCCTTGACCGTTGGTCCAGACCTTTCTATTCTCGCGGCACTGCGGTGGGCACAAGGAAGGCACAGCACGTGCACAACGTGCTCACGGGCGTCGCAGGGCTCAGCCCCCACCCCCGGAACTCGACCGAGGAGCACCCCTTGCGCGTCAGACACAGGTCAAGACATCGGCTGACAGCCGGGCTCACCACCCTCCTGCTCCCCTTCGCCACCCTCGTCGCACTCGGCGGATCCGCCGAGGCAGCCCCGGCCACGGCGCCGAAGAGTGCGCAGGCCGCGCCGAAGGCCGCCGCCGGGGCCACCGCCACGTACGCCAAGACCCAGGACTGGGGCTCCGGCTTCGAGGGCAAGTGGACCATCAAGAACACCGGCACCACCGCCCTCAGCTCCTGGACGGTCGAGTGGGACTTCCCCGCCGGCACCAGGGTGACGTCGGCGTGGGACGCGACGGTCACCAACTCGGGCAACAAGTGGACCGCGAAGAACCTCGGCTGGAACGGCTCCCTCGCCCCCGGCGCGACCGTCTCCTTCGGCTTCAACGGCTCAGGCCCCGGCTCCCCGTCCAACTGCACGCTGAACGGCGAGAGCTGCGACGGCGGCGGCCAGCCCGGCGACAACCCGCCCTCCGCCCCCGGCACCCCGACCGCGTCCGACATCACCGACACCTCGGTGAAGCTGGACTGGAAGGCCGCGACGGACGACAAGGGCATCAAGAACTACGACGTGCTGCGCGACGGCGCGAAGGTCGCGACGGTCACCGGCACCTCGTACGCGGACTCGGGCCTCACCAAGGGCACCGACTACTCGTACAGCGTCCAGGCCCGCGACACCGCGGACCAGACCGGGCCCGCCAGCGGCTCGGTGAAGGTGCGCACCACCGGCGGCGGCACGGACCCCGGCCCCGGCGACAAGGTGAAGCTCGGATACTTCACCAACTGGGGCGTCTACCAGCGCAACTACCACGTGAAGAACATCGTGTCCTCCGGCTCCGCCGAGAAGATCACGCACATCAACTACGCGTTCGGCAACGTCCAGGGCGGCAAGTGCACCATCGGTGACGCCTACGCCGACTACGACAAGGCGTACACCGCCGACCAGTCCGTCGACGGCGTCGCCGACACCTGGGACCAGCCGCTGCGCGGCAACTTCAACCAGCTGCGCAAGCTGAAGGCCAAGTACCCGCACATCAAGGTCCTCTGGTCGTTCGGCGGCTGGACCTGGTCCGGCGGCTTCACGGACGCCATGAAGAACCCGGAGGCGTTCGCGGACTCCTGCTACAAGCTGGTCGAGGACCCGCGCTGGGCGGACGTGTTCGACGGCATCGACCTCGACTGGGAGTACCCGAACGCGTGCGGCCTGAGCTGTGACTCCAGCGGCCCGGCCGTGATGAAGACGATGATGCAGGCGTTCCGGACCAAGTTCGGCGCGAACAACCTCGTCACCGCCGCCATCACCGCCGACGCCTCCCCCGGCGGCAAGATCGACGCGGCCGACTACGGCGGCGCCGCGCAGTACACCGACTGGTACAACGTGATGACGTACGACTTCTTCGGCGCCTGGGACGCCAAGGGTCCGACGGCCCCGCACTCGCCGCTGACCGACTACCCGGGCATCCCGAAGGGCGGCTTCAACTCCGCGGCGGCGATCAACAAGCTCAAGGCCAAGGGCGTACCGGCCAAGAAGCTCCTGCTCGGCATCGGCTTCTACGGCCGCGGCTGGACCGGCGTCACCCAGAAGGAGCCAGGAGGCACGGCCACCGCGGCCGCGCCGGGCACCTACGAGGCGGGCATCGAGGACTACAAGGTCCTCAAGAACTCCTGCCCGTCCAACGGCACGGTCGCGGGCACTGCCTACGCCCACTGCGGCAACAACTGGTGGTCGTACGACACCCCGGCGACGATCCGCGCCAAGATGGCCTGGGCGAAGGAGCAGGGCCTCGGCGGCGCCTTCTTCTGGGAGTTCAGCGGCGACACCGCGAACGGCGAACTGGTGACAGCGATCAATGACGGCCTGAAGTAACGGGCCCGCACGACGAAGCCGGGAAGGCGGGAACGCCCCCCGCCTCCCCGGCTTCTCCACACCCTCCCGTCAGCGGCGCAGCTCCGAACCGTAGTCCGATCCGTACGGCGGCCCGTACTGCGATCCGTACTGCGATCCGTACTGCGATCCGTATGAGGAGCCGTGCTCCTGCCGCTGGCAGGTCTCCGCGTACACCCCGAACTGCGCGGGGACGGGCACCTGGTGGCCGTGGCCGCCGTGAGCGCCGCCGGATCCGCGGCCCGACCGCGAGGGCCACCACGTCGCCCGGCCGAGCATCGCCACCACCGCGGGCACCAGGACGATCGAGAGGACGAGCGACGACAGACCGATGCCGAGCGCGGTGACGAGGCCTATCTCCTGGGTGGCCGGGGACGGGTTCACGGCGAGGCTCGCGAAGGAACCCGCGAGGACGACTCCGGCGGTGACGATGGCCGGGGCCGTGTGCCGCACCGCGTCGGCCACCGCCTGCCGGGCCGAGCCCGGCCGTCCCATCTCCTCCCGGATGCGGTCACTGATCAGGATGTTGTAGTCGGTGCCGAGGGCGACGACGAACAGGAAGAGGACGAGCGGCAGCGTGAAGGACACGCCCGGCCGGTCCAGGAGGTGCTGGAAGACGAGCACGCCGGACCCGAGCGTCGCCGTGAAGCCGAGCCCGATGGCGAGCATGAGCACCAGCGGCGCGAGCAGGCTGCGCAGCAGGGCCACCAGGATCAGGGCGATCAGCCCGGCGGCGACCGGGAAGACCACTTTGAGGTCCTTCGACACCGCCTCGGAGATGTCCGAGAAGATCGCGGCCTGGCCGGAGACGTGGGCCTCGGTGCCGGGCGGCGCCGCCTTGGAGACGACCGGCCGCACCTCGTCGGAGACAAGGTCGCGGGCCCGCTGCGACTGCACGTCCACGTCCAGGTAGAAGTCCACCTTCGCGGCCGTGTGCTCCTTGTTGAGCACCGGCGGCGCCACGCGCCCGACGCCCTTGACCGCCTTCAGGTCCTTGGTGAGTCCGGCAAGGCCCGCCCGGTCGATCGTGCCCTTCTTCGTCCCGTCAGCCGCGACGTACACGGTGTGCGGGCTGTCCACGCCGCCGGGCAGCGCCTTGGAGATCTCCTTGGCGGTCACGGCCGCGGGGGTGTCGTCGGGGCCCGAGTCCGTGCCGTAGTCCATCTTCATGCCGAGCGCGCCGGCGCTCAGCGCGAGAAGCAGTCCGACGCTCGCGGCCACGAAGAGGAACGGACGCCGGGCCACGCGCTCCCCGAGCCGCGCGCTCGTCCCCGGCCGCGGCTCCTTGCGCAGCGACCGCGACGGCCAGAACATCTTGCGCCCGGACACCGCGAGCAGCGCGGGCATGAAGGTGAGGCTGGCGACGAGCATCACCAGGACGCACACCGCGATGGCTGGGCCGAGCACCTGGAACTGTCCGAAGCTGGCGATGCCCAGGGTGGCGAACGCCGCCACGATGGTGAGCGCTGCCGACGCGATCGCCGCGCCGACCCGGCCCGCGCACTCCGCGGCCACGTCCCGGGGGCGCGCCGCCGGATCGGCCCTCAACAGCTCGCGGAAGCGGAACAGCAGGAACAGGAAGTAGTCGATGCCGATGCCCAGGAGCACCACGGTGATCAGGGACGGTGTCGACGGGTCGAGCTTGAAGTCGAACAGCATCGCCGCACCGACCACCGCGCCGGTCGCGGCGCCGCCGATGACCGTGACCGCGAGCAGCGGCAGGAGCGCGGCGAGCACACTGCGGAACGCGAGTACGTTCAGGAGCACGATGAGCCCCATGGTCAGGATCCCGACCAGCTTCTCGGTGTCCTCCTGGTCGTCCGCCGTATCGGCGAGGTCCGCGAGGCCGCCGGTGAACCCGGTGCGCAGGTCCGCCCGGCCGAACTCCTGCTCGGCGCGGTCGCGGAAGTCACGGAAGAGGTCCTGGAGCGCGGGGTCGTTCCTGTTGCCGTCGAGCGAGACGGAGACGAGCCGGAAGGAGTGGTCGGGCGCGTCGGACAGCGGCCGCACGACGGGCGTCTGGGAGTGGTCGTCAAGCAGGAACGACGGCATGTCGTCGGGGTTGGGCATCTTCAGGCGGTGCTTGCCGAGCCCGGCCGCGATCCTGTCGATGCGCGCACGGTCGCCCGCGGCGAGATCGCGCCCGTCCTCGCGGGCAACGAGCACGGTGACGGCGTTGTCGTCGGGCTTCGCCCCGAACTCGTCCTCGGCGATGCGCAGCGCGGCCGCCGAGTCGTACGACTTCGGCAGGAAGCCCGCGACATCGGGCTCGGTGACGCTGTTCAGCTTGGCCTGGCCGACCAAAGTCAGCGCGATGCCGACGACCGCCCAGAGCAGGATGAACTTCCAGGCATGGCGTGTGGTGCAGGCCGTCAGGGATCTGATCACGGTTCCGGTTCCTCCGGCGGGTGGGTGGAGCCCGGTCCCACCGGGCCCTTCCAGAAGATCACCGGCACCCCGCCGGATCCTCACCCGCGGCGACGAAACCGCCCCGGGACCAGGGCCACGGCCCGCCGCCGGGGCAGGACCCTGCTCCCAGCCGCGAGCTCCCCCCGAAGGATGACGCCCGCACCGGCCCCGCAGACTGGAATGGACCCAAACGTCCCCGCGGTAAGGAGTACGACGGCATGCTCGCGCGCAGCCACCCGCCACGGCCCGGCGGCCTGAGGCCCAGCCGCCGTGAGGTCCAGGTGGCGCTCGGCGCCCTGGTGCTCGACCTCACCGCGTACACACTGAACGTGGGGACCAACGGCGTGAACTGGAACGCGGGCGTCTTCGCGCTGCACTTCCTGTTCCCCGTCTGCCTGGTCGTGCTCCGGCGCCACCCCCTGGCCGCCCTCGCCGCCGTGCTCGTCACCCTGACCGTCATCAGCTGCGTCGCCGCCAACGCGTACGGGCTGTCCATCTCCCTCGTCGTCGCCCTGTTCACCGTGGGCCTGGAGCGGCCGCAGCGCGTAGCGGTGGCCGCGGGGGCGGTGGCCGTCGTCGCGCTCCAGGCGACCGGGATCGGCGCGGACGAGGAACTGGTGCGCGCGCTCGTCGGGGACGTGGTGGGCGTCGGCATGGCGGTCGTCGCGGGCTGTGCCGCGCGCCAGTGGCAGCGGCAACTCGCCGCCCACCGCGAGCTGCTCGCCGCGGGCGCGGTCGCCGCCGAGCGCCGCCGCATCGCCCGCGAACTGCACGACGTCGTCGCGCACCACATCACCGCCATGCAGCTGATGGCGGGCGGCGCCCGCAAGGTGGTCCAGCACGACGTGGACCTCGCCCAGGACGCCCTGAAGTCCCTGGAAGACTCCGGCCGCCTCGCGCTCAGCGAGATGCGCCAGCTCCTGGACGTCCTGCGCACCGACGAGGACGCCGAGGGCAGCCCGGCCGCTCCCCAGCCGGACGTGACCGACCTGCCTCGGGTGATCGTCGAATCGCGCCAGGCGGGGGTGGACACCGAACTGCTCGTCGACGGCGTCCGCCAGGAGCTCGCCCCCACCCTCGGCCTCACCGTGTTCCGGATCGTCCAGGAAGCCCTCACCAACATCCGCAAGCACGCGGGCGCCGCCCGCGCCACGGTGCGCCTCGACTACGGGCCCGAACTGCTCACCGTCGAGATACGCGACGACGGCCCCGGCACCACCGCCCCGCGCAGGGGCCGCGCCGGACACGGCCTCGTCGGCATGCGCGAACGCGTGGCCCTGCACGGGGGCACGCTGGCGACGGGCCCCCGGCCCGAAGGCGGCTTCCGGGTCCTTGCGACACTGCCCCTGCCCGCCGCCGAGCAGGCCCCCGCGCCCCACCAGAGAGCGACGATCCGTTGACCGCAGCCGAAAGCCCCCTGACCGTCCTGATCGCCGACGACCAGCCACTCGTACGCAGGGGACTCACGCTCATCTTCCACGCCAACCCCGGCGTGAGCGTCGTCGGCGAAGCCGGGGACGGCCGCGAGGCCGTGGACCTCGCGCTCCGGCTCCGGCCCGACGTGGTCCTCATGGACATCCGCATGCCCCGCCTCGACGGAGTCGAGGCGACCGCGGCCCTCGCCGCCGAGCTGCCCGACTGCCGCGTCCTCGCCCTGAGCACCTTCGACATGGACGAGTACGTGGTCGGGGCGCTGCGCGCGGGCGCCGCGGGCTTCCTGCCCAAGGACGTGTCACCCGAGGAGCTGGTGGCCGCGGTCCACACCGTGAGCCGCGGCGAGGCGGCGGTGGCCCCGCGGCTGCTCACCCGGCTCATCTCGGCCTACGTCACCACACCGGCGCCCCGGGTCGCGACGCGGCACATCCGCCCCGACCTCACGTCCCGCGAGACGGACGTCTGGACGCTCATCGCCCGGGGGCACGACAACACGCAGATAGCCGAGGAACTCCGGATCAGCCCCTCCACGGTGAAGAACCACGTCACCGCAGTCTTCGCCAAACTGGGTGCCCGCGACCGCGCCCAGGCGGTCATAGCGGCCTACGAATCGGGCCTGGTCACGGCGGGCGAGTAGGCTTCGCGGGCCGCCCCGGGGCGGCCTACGCCACGTTCACCCGCTGGCCGGGCGGTGCGGCCTCCAGCCAGGCCAGGAAGCCGGTCAGCGCGTCCTCGCTCATCGCGAGCTCAAGGCGCACCCCCCGGTGCAGGCAGCCGAGCACCACCGCGTCGGAGAGCAGCGCCAGCTCCTCCTCGCCGTCCGGGGCACGCCGGTCCACGACCTCGATCGCCGAGCGCTCCAGGATGCGGCGCGGCCGGGGCGCGTACGAGAAGACGCGGAACCACTCGACCCGGTCGCCGTTGTAGCGGGCGACGCCGTAGCCCCAGCCCTTGCCGGAGACGCCCGCGGACTCCTTGGGGTCGGGGGCGTGCCAGCGCAGGCTGCAGTCGAAGGTGCCCCCGGAGCGCTGGATCAGCCGACGGCGCAGTCCGAAGACGAAGAGCCCCAGCAACACCAGCGCGATCAACACAAGTCCGCACACGAGCAGAACGAGGATCATCGGCACCGACCTCCTCGCCTCAACACGACTTCTCGAAACGGACCAAACAACCGCACCCGGAACCGCACCCGCATCGCCTCAGCCGCGACCAGGTCCGGAAGGCTCCGGTCCTGGCCGCGGCTGAGTCACGTTACGCCGCGCGCCGGGGGTCAGCGCGCCGCCACCGCGCGAAGTCGGACGTCGGCGCGCCGCTCGGCGGAGGCGTCGGCCTCCGACTTGGCACGCTCGAGCGCCCGCTCAGCACGCTGGACGTCGATCTCGTCGGAGAGCTCGGCGATCTCGGCGAGCAGCGACAGCTTGTTGTCGGCGAACGAGATGAATCCGCCGTGCACCGCGGCGACGACCGTCCCGCCGTCGCTCGTACGAATGGTCACCGGGCCCGACTCCAGCACACCGAGCAGCGGCTGGTGACCGGGCATGACGCCGATGTCGCCGGACGTGGTGCGCGCGACGACCAGGGTGGCCTCGCCGGACCAGACACTGCGGTCCGCGGCGACCAGCTCGACATGCAGCTCAGCAGCCAAGGGTGGCTCCTCGGGTCACCACCCGGCGGTTCAGCCGGGTGTTGGGTCAAATTCTAGTGGGCGTAGGGAGAAGGGCGGACACGACCCCGTCGTGCGGGGTGTACCCGCCCCTCTCCCGGTGAGCTGCTTGGCTCAGGAGACGCCGAGCTCCTTGGCGTTCTTCTTCAGGTCCTCGAGACCACCGCACATGAAGAACGCCTGCTCCGGGAAGTGGTCGTACTCGCCGTCGCAGATCGCGTTGAAGGCCGCGATCGACTCGTCGAGGGACACGTCCGAACCGTCCACGCCGGTGAACTGCTTGGCGGCGTGGGTGTTCTGGGAGAGGAAGCGCTCCACACGACGGGCACGGGACACGACGAGCTTGTCCTCTTCGCCGAGCTCGTCGATACCGAGGATCGCGATGATGTCCTGGAGGTCCTTGTACTTCTGCAGGATTCCCTTGACGCGCATGGCGGCGTCGTAGTGGTCCTGCGCGATGTAGCGCGGGTCCAGGATGCGGGACGTGGAGTCCAGCGGGTCCACGGCCGGGTAGATGCCCTTCTCGGAGATCGGACGGGAGAGCACCGTCGTCGCGTCGAGGTGGGCGAAGGTGGTGGCCGGGGCCGGGTCGGTCAGGTCGTCCGCGGGGACGTAGATCGCCTGCATCGAGGTGATCGAGTGACCACGGGTCGAGGTGATGCGCTCCTGGAGGAGACCCATCTCGTCGGCCAGGTTCGGCTGGTAGCCCACCGCGGAGGGCATGCGGCCGAGCAGGGTCGAGACCTCGGAACCGGCCTGGGTGAAGCGGAAGATGTTGTCGATGAAGAACAGCACGTCCTGCTTCTGCACATCGCGGAAGTACTCCGCCATGGTCAGACCGGCCAGGGCCACGCGCAGACGCGTGCCCGGCGGCTCGTCCATCTGGCCGAAGACCAGCGCGGTCTTGTCCAGAACGCCGGCTTCCTCCATCTCGACCATGAGGTCGTTGCCCTCACGGGTGCGCTCACCGACACCGGCGAAGACGGAGACACCGTCGTGCAGCTTGGCCACACGGACGATCATTTCCTGGATCAGCACGGTCTTGCCGACACCGGCACCACCGAACAGACCGATCTTTCCACCCTTGACGTACGGGGTGAGGAGGTCGACGACCTTCAGGCCGGTCTCGAACATCTCGGTCTTGGACTCGAGCTGGTCGAAGGCCGGGGCCTTGCGGTGGATCGTCCAGCGCTCGGCCTCGGCGACCGTGGACGGGTCGTCGTTCAGGACCTCACCGAGGGTGTTGAACACCCGGCCCTTGGTCACGTCGCCGACCGGCACGGAGATGCCCGCGCCCGTGTCGGTCACCGGGGCCTGGCGGACCAGACCGTCGGTGGGCTGCATCGAGATCGCGCGGACCACGCCGTCGCCCAGGTGCTGGGCGACCTCGAGGGTCAGCGTCTTCTTCGCGCCCTCGGTCGACGGGTCGTCGACCTGGACGTGCAGGGCGTTGTAGATCTCCGGCATCGCGTCGACGGGGAACTCCACGTCGACGACCGGGCCGATCACCCGGGCGACGCGGCCCGTGGCAACGGCCGTCTCAACAGTGGTCGTCATTACTTGTCACTCCCCGCGGTCGCGTCGGACAGGGCTGCGGTGCCGCCGACGATCTCGCTGATTTCCTGGGTGATTTCGGCCTGGCGGGCCGCGTTGGCAAGCCGGGAGAGGTTGTTGATCAAGTCTCCGGCGTTATCGGTGGCCGACTTCATCGCGCGGCGCGTGGCGGCGTGCTTGGAGGCAGCCGACTGCAGCAGCGCGTTGTAGATGCGGCTCTCGACGTAGCGCGGCAGCAGGGCGTCGAGGACGTCCTCCGCCGACGGCTCGAAGTCGAACAGCGGCAGGATCTCGCCCTTCGCCGTCGACTCCTCGGCCACCTCATCGAGGCTGAGGGGCAGCAGGCGGCCGTCGACCGCCGTCTGCGTCATCATCGACACGAACTCGGTGTAGACGATGTGGAGCTCGTCCACGCCGCCCTCGGCCGTCTCCGTCTCGATGGCCTCGATCAGCGGGCCCGCGACCGCCTTGGCGTCCGCGTACTCGGGCTGGTCGGTGAAGCCGGTCCACTGCTTCGCGATCGTGCGCTCGCGGAAGTTGTAGTGGGCCACACCGCGGCGGCCGACGACGTAGACGTCGACCTCCTTGCCCGCGGCCTCGAGGCGCGCGGTCAGCTGCTCCGCGGCCTTGATGGCGTTGGAGTTGAAGGCGCCGGCGAGACCGCGGTCGCTCGTGAGGAGCAGCACCGCGGCACGCGTCGACGTCTCCGGCTCGGTCGTCAGCGGGTGCTTGGTGTTCGAACCGGTGCCCACCGCCGTGACCGCGCGCGTCAGCTCGGTCGCGTACGGCGTGGAGGCCGCCACCTTGCGCTGCGCCTTGACGACGCGCGAGGCGGCGATCATCTCCATCGCCTTGGTGATCTTCTTGGTCGCGGTGACGGATTTGATGCGACGCTTATAGACCCGGAGCTGGGCTCCCATGAGTCAGGTCCCTTCCGTCGTCACTTGCCGGCAGCGGCAGGAACGTCCTCGCCGAGAAGCTTCCCGTCCGAGGTCTCGAACTGCTTCTTGAACTCCGCGACGGCGTCACCGATGGCCGTGATCGTGTCGTCCGACATCTTGGCGCCCTCCTTGATGGAGGTCATCAGGCCCTGCTCCTTGCGGTGCAGGTAGTCGAGCAGCTCGCGCTCGAAGCGCCGGATGTCGCCCACCGGTACGTCGTCCATCTTGCCGGTGGTGCCGGCCCAGACGGAGATGACCTGGTCCTCGGTCGCCATCGGCTGGTACTGCGGCTGCTTGAGCAGCTCGACCATGCGCTGGCCACGCTCAAGCTGCGCCTTGGACGCGGCGTCCAGGTCGGAACCGAAGGCGGCGAACGCCTCCAGCTCACGGAACTGGGCGAGGTCCACGCGCAGTCGGCCGGAGACCTGACGGATCGCCTTGTGCTGCGCGGAACCACCGACTCGGGAGACGGAGATACCGACGTTCAGCGCGGGACGCTGACCGGCGTTGAACAGGTCCGACTCCAGGAAGCACTGGCCGTCGGTGATGGAGATGACGTTGGTCGGGATGAACGCCGAGACGTCGTTCGCCTTGGTCTCGACGATCGGCAGACCGGTCATCGAGCCCTTGCCCATCTCGTCCGAGAGCTTCGCACAGCGCTCGAGCAGGCGGGAGTGCAGGTAGAAGACGTCACCCGGGTAGGCCTCGCGGCCCGGCGGGCGGCGGAGCAGCAGGGACACGGCGCGGTAGGCGTCGGCCTGCTTCGACAGGTCGTCGAAGACGATGAGGACGTGCTTGCCCTCGTACATCCAGTGCTGGCCGATGGCCGAGCCGGTGTACGGCGCGAGGTACTTGAAGCCGGCCGGGTCGGACGCCGGGGCGGCGACGATGGTCGTGTACTCCAGGGCGCCGGCCTCTTCCAGGGCACCGCGCACGGAGGCGATGGTGGAGCCCTTCTGACCGATGGCGACGTAGATGCAGCGGACCTGCTTGTTCACGTCACCGGAGCGCCAGTTGTCGCGCTGGTTGATGATCGTGTCGACGGCCAGGGCGGTCTTGCCGGTCTGGCGGTCACCGATGATCAGCTGACGCTGACCGCGGCCGATCGGGGTCATCGCGTCGACGGCCTTGTAGCCGGTCTCCATCGGCTCGTGCACCGACTTGCGCTGCATGACCGTGGGGGCCTGCAGTTCAAGGGCACGGCGGCCGGACGTCTCGATCTCGCCGAGGCCGTCGATCGGGTTGCCGAGCGGGTCGACGACGCGGCCGAGGTAGCCCTCGCCCACCGCGACCGAAAGGACCTCGCCGGTGCGCTGCACCGACTGCCCCTCCTCGATACCGCTGAACTCACCGAGGATGATCGAACCGATCTCGCGGTCTTCCAGGTTCAGCGCGAGACCGAGGGTCCCGTCCTCGAACTTCAGCAGTTCGTTGGCCATGGCCGAGGGCAGGCCCTCGACCTTCGCGATGCCATCGCCGGCCAGGGTGACCGTACCGACCTCCTCGCGCGAGGCCGCGTCCGGCTTGTACGCCTGGACAAAGTTCTCCAGCGCGTCCCGGATCTCCTCCGGCCGGATCGTGAGCTCCGCCATCTGGGTTCCCTGCTCTCCTTGATTGGGCCCGAAGTTTCTTTGGGGGATCTGGGGGCTCCCCCCAGAAACTTTGCATCCTGTGCACGGCCCAACCCGGGCCGTCGATCTTGCTTGTTGAGTTACTGGCCCGCCATGCGGCGGTGCGCGTCCTCGATGCGGTCCGCGATGGAGCCGTTGATGACCTCGTCGCCCACCTGCACCCGGATCCCGCCGAGGACCGTCGGGTCCACGTCGAGGTTCAGGTGCATCTGGCGCCCGTAGATCTTCGCGAGCGCCGCGCCGAGCCGCTGCTTCTGCTGGTCCGACAGCGGAACGGCGGAGGTGACGACGGCGACCATGCGCTGCCGGCGGTCCGCGGCCAGCTTGGAGAGGGACTCGAGGCCCTCTTCCAGGCTACGTCCACGGGGCGCGGTCACAAGACGCTCGACCAGACGCTCCGTGACGACGTCCGCCCGGCCGTCGAGCAGACCGCGCACGAGGCCGCTCTTGGCGGTGGCGTTCGCGGCCCGGTCGGTGAGCGCCGACCGCAGCTCGGTGCTGGAGGAGACGATCCGGCCGAACCGGAAGAGCTCGTCCTCGACGCTGTCCAGCGCGCCCGACTTCTGCGCGGCGGTCAGGTCGGCGAGGTCGGCCAGCTCCTCGAGGCCGTCCACCAGGTCGCGCGACTGCGACCAGCGGGAGCGCACCATGCCGGCCACCAGGTCGGCGGTCTCGCCGCCGACCTTGCCGCCGAGCAGGCGTCCGGCCAGTTCCGCCTTGGCCTCCGAGGACTGCGCGGGGTCGGTGAGGACCCGGCGCAGCGAGACCTCGCGGTCGAGCATCGCGGTGACCGCGGCCAGCTCGTCCGCGAGCTGCTTCGCGTCGACCGAGGTGTTGTCGGTCAGCGCGTCGAGACGCTCACGCGCGGCGGCCAGGGCCTCGCGGCTGGCTCCGTGCGCTGTCATCGAGTGGCCTCGGCCTTCGCGTCGAGGTCGTCGAGGAAGCGGTCGATGGTGCGGCTCTGCCGGGCGTGCTCCTCGAGGGACTCGCCGACCAGCTTGCCGGCCAGTTCGGTGGCCAGCTGGCCCACGTCCTGGCGCAGCGACTGCGCGGCGGCCTTGCGGTCGGCCGCGATCTGGGCGTGACCGGCGGCGACGATCTCCTCGCGCTGCCGCTGGCCCTCGGCCCGCATCTCGGCGATGAGCTGGGCGCCCTGCTCCTGCGCCTCCTGGCGCAGCCGCGCGGCCTCGTGCCGGGCCTCGGCGAGCTGAGCCTTGTACTGCTCAAGGACGCTCTGGGCCTCGGTCTGAGCGGCCTCGGCCTTCTCGATACCGCCTTCGATCGCCTCCCGGCGCTCTTCCAGAACCTTGTTGATGTTCGGGATGAGCTTCTTCCAGAAGAAGAAGAAAACGATGGCGAAGGCGATGGCGCCGACAAGCAGCTCGGGGCCCGGAGGAATGAGCGGGTTCTGCTCTTCCTCGGCCGCCAGCTGAACCAGGTTGGCGATCACATCAGTGCCTTTCGTCGAACGGGACTATTCGTCTGCGGCGATCAGGAGCCGTAGACGAACGGCATGACGATGCCGATCAGGGCGAGCGCCTCACAGAAGGCGAAACCGAGGATCTGGTTGGCACGGATCAGACCAGCGGCTTCGGGCTGACGGGCGAGCGCCTCGGTGCCCTTGCCGAAGACGATGCCGACACCGATGCCGGGGCCGATGGCCGCGAGGCCGTAGCCGATGGAGCCGAGGGCCTTGATGTCACCCTGGAGGGCGGCGAGCTCGAGAGTCGCGGACATGCCGTTACTTCCTTCTCTTTCTTGGACCGGTGGGGGTTGGCCACCGGGCGCTTAGGGGGTTGCGGGAGGGGGCTCAGTGGTGCTCGGCGAGAGCGCCCTGGATGTAGGAGCAGGCGAGGAGCACGAAGACGTACGCCTGGACGGCCTGCACGAAGAGTTCGAAGCCGATCATCGCGATGGTCATCACGAAGGAGACACCGGCGGCCGGGATCAGCCAGCTGTTCAGGAGGTACCAGGAGGCGACGGTGAACATCACCAGCATCAGGTGACCGGCGAACATGTTGGCGAAGAGTCGCACCGCGTGCGTGAAGGGGCGCACGAGGAGGTTCGAGAAGAACTCGATGAACGCGACGAGCCACTTGATCGGGCCGAGGGAGTTGTCGTAGCCGGTGATGTTCTTCCAGCCGCCGACGAAGCCGTGGCGCTTGAACGTCAGGGGGACCCAGACGAAGTACACGATGCCCGCGAGAACGAACGGGTAGGCGATGACCGACGACACCGGGAACTGGGCCAGCGGGATCACCGACCAGATGTTCATGATCCAGATGAAGAAGAACAGCGAGACCATCAGGGGGACGTACTTCTCGCCGTCCTTCTTGCCCATGGTCTCGTACACGATCCCGCGGCGTACGAAGTCGTAGCCGGCCTCGCCGATCATCTGGACCTTGCCCGGGACCATCTTCGCCTTGCCGAAAGCGGCGTAGAAGAAGGTCACCACGAGCGCGGTCGAGATCAGGGCGAGCAGCATCACCTTGTTGAACTCGAACCCACCGACCTCGAAGATCGGCTTGAAGAGGAACGAGTGCAGGCCCGGAGCCGGGAAGCCACAGCCGTTGTCGGACATGATCCGACAGCTCCAGTCAAAGGCGAGCTCAGTTTGGTCAGCACTCACCGCGGGCTCCTTCGGCGTGACGCATAGGTACGGCAACCTCGTTGTCGTGTCGGCGCGGCGCGCAGCCGCGGGTCGGCACCGGACTGGTGTTTCGGAAGTGTGAGCGGCGGACAGGCATCGAGCCTCGCGATGGTGCAGGCGTCAGCTCAGATGCCCGCGCCTGCAGTGCCGCAGTTGGCACCGGACGATAGCAGGATCTCGAACGGGCATTTATCCCGGCCCTACCACTCACGTCGAGGACCCCGACTTCTCCGCCTTTTCGCTCTTCTTGGAAGAGTTGGCGGAGGAAGGTTCGGGTTCCGGGTCGACGTAGAAGATCTTGGCCTTCATGTGCGCGCGAGCCTGTGACGCCATCCACACGACGGTCGAGACGGCGAGCGCGAGCGCGAAGACCTTCGGGTTGAACAAGGTGGTGTCCTTGAACAGACCCATGAAGACGAGAAGCAACAGCAGCTGGGCGACGTAGAGCATCATGCCCATCGCCTGGAACAGCTGCGGAAGCGATTTTGCCGTCCGCTGCAGGACGTACACACCGAGTCCCATGAAGGCGACGACCACCGCGGTGCCGACGACAGCGCCGATTGCTCCCTTGCCGCCCGAGACCACACCGCTGACGACGGCGATGATCGCGCCGGCGGCGGCCGTGGGCACGGCGCACTGCAGGAGATTCCGGGTGTCTTGAGACGGCATGGCGGCAACTCCGCTTACAGATGGGGGCAGGGTGTCGTCATGGACGAGCGTAGACCCGGACCGAGTGGGGTCCTCGGGCCAAGAGACCGTCGCACTACGGTCCTTCGGCTCTGTCGCCGGGTTTCGTGAACGGTATCACAAACTATTTGATGAGGTCTTTACCTGCCAGGTGTGCCCGCCGTCACACATGAGAAGTAATCCGCGCGTCTGTGCACGAGGGCGGGCGCATTGTCTGGTAATGGACGCTTTGGTGCTGGCGTCAACGCGGCGAACCGGCCTTGCGCCGGTCCAGGAAGCGCGGGCGGGTGCCGAGGGCGGTCGCGCCGTTGACGCCCGCGCCGACCGGACGGCGGGACGGCCCGTCCGCATCGCCGGGGGCATCGGCGGTGTCGGCCCCGGTGGGCCTCCCCGCGCCCTCCCCCGCCGTCTCCGCGGCTCCGGCGGCCCCACCGGCACCGGCCGCCGCAGTGGCGTCCCGCGTCCCGTACGCGGCCTCGGCGGCCGCCGCCCGCCTGCGCCGGTACCGCGGCGGCACGAAGCTCTCCGCCCAGCCGGGGGTGCGCGGGGTGAAGCGGGGCAGCAGGAGCAGGGCGAGGCCGACCGCGCTGAAGAAGACGATCAGGAGCAGGATCCACATGCTCGTGGAGTGCACCGAGTAGGCCACGGTGCCGAAGGCGATGAGGGCCGACCAGAAGTACATGATCAGGACCGCGCGGCTGTGCGAGTGGCCGACCTCGAGGAGCCGGTGGTGCAGGTGGCCGCGGTCGGCGGCGAACGGCGACTGGCCCTTCCAGGTGCGGCGCACGATGGCGAGCACCAGGTCCGCGAACGGGATCGCGATGATCGTCAGCGGCATCAGCAGCGGGATGAAGACCGGGAGCATCGCGTGCGTGGCGTCCCGGGTGCCGCCCAGGTTCAGCTTCATCGCGTCCGGGTCGACCTGCCCGGTGATGGAGATGGCGCCCGCGGCCAGCACCAGACCGATGAGCATCGACCCCGAGTCGCCCATGAAGATCCTGGCCGGATGCATGTTGTGCGGCAGGAAGCCCAGGCACATGCCCATCAGGATGGCCGCGAAGAGCGTGGCGGGGGCGGCGGCCTCGATGCCGTACCCGTACCAGATGCGGTACGCGTACATGAAGAACGCCGCGGCCGCGATGCACACCATGCCCGCCGCCAGGCCGTCCAGGCCGTCGACGAAGTTCACGGCGTTGATCGTGATGACCACCAGGGCGACGGTGAGCAGCGTGCCCTGCCACTGGGTGAGGGACACCGTGCCGGCGCCCGGGATGGGCAGCCACAGGATCGTCAGACCCTGCATGACCATCACGCCCGCGGCGATCATCTGGCCGCCGAGCTTGATCAGCGCGTCGATCTCGAACTTGTCGTCGAGGACCCCGATGAGCCAGATCAGCGCGGCGCCGGAGAGCAGCGCGCGCGGCTCGTTCGACTTCGTGAAGACCTCGTTGAGGTTCGGCAGGTGGTCGGCGACCAGGAGGCCCGCGCACAGGCCGAAGAACATCGCGATTCCGCCGAGCCGGGGCGTCGGCTCCCGGTGCACGTCGCGCGCGCGGATCTCCGGCATGGCGCCGGCCACGATCGCGAACTTCCGCACCGGGCCGGTCAGCAGGTAGGTCACCGCGGCCGTGATGCAGAGCGTCAGCAGATATTCACGCACGGGCTTCCCCACAGGTATCGCTGGCCATCTCAGCACCACACCCTAGCTTCGCGCGCATAAGGTTGGGGACGTCTGGGTAGCGACGATCGTTGCACAAGTCCGCTACACGGGTGCGGATCGCCCTCTGTCCGTACTCGGATACGGCGGAAACCGGCCCGCCAGTTCCCGCACCGTGTCCCTGACTTTGGCCTCCTCACGGACCGCGCCCGCGAACAGGGCGGCGATCCTTGCCATTTCACCCTCGCCCATGCCCTGCGTGGTGACGGCCGCCGTCCCGAGCCGCAGTCCCCGGCCGTCGCCGACCGTGCCATCAGCGGCTCCGCCGCGGGGCAGCGCGCAGGTGTCAAGGACGAGTCCGGCCGCGGCGAGACGGCCGCGGGCCACCGCCGCCGTCACCCCTTGCGGGGTCGGGTCGGCCAGAATCAGATGCGTGTCCGTGCCGCCGGTGCTGATGTCGAACCCCTCCTCCGCCAGCGCCTGCGCCAACACCTTTGCGTTCGCCACGACTTGGTGCGCGTACGCCGTGAAGGCCGGTGTCGCCGCCTCGCCGAACGCCACCGCCTTGGCGGCGATCGTGTGCATCTGGGCGCCGCCCTGCGTGAACGGGAACACCGCCCGGTCGACCCGCTCCGCCAGCTCCCGGCGGCACAGGATCATGCCGCCGCGCGGGCCGCGCAGGACCTTGTGCGTCGTCGCGCACACGACGTCCGCGTACGGCACCGGGTTCGGTGCCGCGCCGCCCGCCACCAGGCCCACGGGGTGGGCGGCGTCGGCGATCAGATGGGCGCCCACGTCGTCCGCCACCTCGCGGAAGGCCGCGTAGTCGATGTGCCGGGGGTAGGCGATCGAGCCGCACACGATGGCTTTCGGCCGATGCCTGCGCGCCAGCGCCCGCACTTCCTCGTAGTCGATCAGCTCCGTCTCCGGATCGAGGCCGTACCCCACGAAGTCGAACCAGCGTCCCGAGAAGTTCGCGGGCGACCCGTGCGTGAGGTGGCCGCCGTACGGCAGGCCCATCGCCAGGACCGTGTCCCCCGGGCGCAGCAGGGCCGCGTAGGCCGCGAGGACGGCCGCGGAGCCCGAGTGCGGCTGTACGTTCGCGTGGTCGGCGCCGAACAGGGCCTTCGCGCGGTCCGTGGCGATGCGCTCCGCCACGTCCACCAGCTCGCAGCCGCCGTGGTGGCGGGCTCCCGGGTAGCCCTCCGCGTACTTGTTCGCCAGTAGCGAGCCCAGGGCCGTGAGGACGGCCTCCGACGTGAAGTTCTCCGCCGCGATCAGCTGCAGGCTGCTCGACTGTCGCGCCAGCTCGCCGAGCACCACGTCGGCCAGCTCCGGGTCCTGCCGCCGCAGCCCCGCGTACGCCGCCGCAGCGGCGGCGGGTCCCGCGTCGGCCGTCGTCATCTCTCCAATGTAGGCCGGGGGTGGTGGGGGTGCGCGGTGGGCGCTACCGCGACGGTCCCCAACCCCGCCCCTTCCCGGAACCGGGGGCTCCGCCCCCAGACCCCGCTCCTCAAACGCCGGAGGGGCTATATCTAGCCCGTCCGGCGTTTGAGGACGAAGCGCGGAGCGCCGATACGGGGGTCCAGGGGGCGCAGCCCCCGGTTTCGGAGGAGGGGCGGGACTGGGGCGCACCCGCGAGGCCACTACGCCCGCGCCGCCGGCACCCCCGTCAACGCCGTCACCACCGGCTCGATGGCCTGCTGGATCTCGCCGCCGACGGAGCGGAAGAAGGGCAGGGGGGCGCCGTAGGGGTCGTAGACCTCGTCGGCCTCGGCGGAGGGGGCGAGGAGCCAGCCGCGGAGGGCGGCGGCGGCGCGGACGAGGGCGCGGGCGCGCTCGACGATGCCGTCGGTGCCGTCGGGGTCGGGCAGCGTGGCCGGGTCTATGGCCCGCACGAGCCGGGTGAACTCCTTCAGGGTGAAGGTGCGAAGCCCGGCGGAGTGCCCCATGGAGATGACCTGCGCCCGGTGGTCCCGGGTCGCGGTGAGGACGAGGTCGGCCCGGATGACGTGGTCGTCGAGGAGCTCACGGCCCACGAAGCCGGAGGCGTCGGCCCCGAAGTCCGCGAGGACGGCCTCGGCGTTGGTCTCCATGGGCGCGCCCTCGTGCCCCCAGGTCCCGGCGCTCTCGACGACGAGCCCTCCGGTGAGGGGGTCGCCGAGCCGGTCGGTGAGGGCATGCCGGGTCAGCCGCTCGGTGATGGGTGAGCGGCAGACGTTGCCGGTGCTGACGTGGAGGATGCGGAAGCTGCCGGGTGTGCCCGCGGCTCCGAGGGAACCGAAGGCCACCGAGTGCTCGGCTGTCTCGCTGCGGCCCGCTATGCCACGCCCCGGCTCAGGGGCCCTCAATTGGCCACCTCGAGGTCGGGTACGACCTTGCGCAGCTCGTCCGCGTCGAGCGCGCCGGCGCGCAGCAGGACGGGGACCTTGCCGGTCACGTCCACGATGGAGGAGGGCACGATGCCGGGCGTGGGGCCGCCGTCGAGGTAGACGGAGACGGAGTCGCCGAGCATCTCCTGGGCGGCGTCGCAGTCCTCCGGCGCCGGGTGCCCGGTGAGGTTGGCCGAGGACACGGCCATCGGGCCGACGTCGGTGAGCAGCTCGATGGCGACGGGGTGCAGGGGCATGCGGATGGCGACGGTGCCGCGGGTGTCGCCGAGGTCCCACTGCAAGGAGGGCTGCTGCCGGGCGACGAGGGTGAGGGCCCCCGGCCAGAAGGCGTCGACGAGCTCCCAGGCGGACTCGGAGAAGTCCGTGACGAGGCCGTGCAGGGTGTTCGGGGAGCCGATGAGGACGGGCGTCGGCATGGAGCGGCCGCGGCCCTTGGCGTCGAGGAGGTCGGCGACCGCCTCGGGGCTGAAGGCGTCGGCGCCGATGCCGTACACGGTGTCGGTGGGCAGCACGACCAGTTCGCCACGGCGGACGGCGGACGCGGCCTCGCGCAGACCGGTCGAACGGTCGGTCGCGTCGTTGGTGTCGTATCGCCGTGCCATCAGCTGGCCTCCTCGTACACGTACGTCTCGTCGGCGTACATCACGTGCATCGTCTTCTTCGTCGCCGCGGTGGTCACGGCAGCGCCTTGCGGGCGGTCGCGAACCGCGGCCGGTTGTTCAGGTCGGGGTGGTCGGCGGCGTCCGCCCAGCCCCGCTCCTCCGTGAAGATCCACGGCACTTGGCCGCCCTGGGTGTCCGCGTGCTCGACCACGACGACCCCGCCGGGCCGCAGCAGCCGGTGCGCGGTGCGCTCGATGCCGCGGATCAGGTCGAGGCCGTCCTCGCCGGAGAACAGGGCGAGTTCGGGATCGTAGTCCCGGGCCTCCGGCGCAACGTACTCCCATTCCGTCAGCGGGATGTACGGGGGGTTGGAGATGACGAGGTCGACCTGACCGTCGAGCTCGGGGAACGCGTCGCGCGCGTCGCCCTGGCGCAGGTCGACCCTGGACCCCTCGACGTTCTTGCGCGTCCACGGCAGCGCGTCCGAGGACAGCTCCACGGCGTGCACGCGCGAGCGCGGGACCTCCTGCGCCATGGCGAGGGCGATGGCGCCCGAGCCGGTGCACAGGTCGACGATCAGCGGTTCGACGACGTCCATCGCCCGGACGGCGTCTATGGCCCAGCCGACGACCGACTCGGTCTCGGGGCGGGGCACGAAGACGCCGGGCCCGACCTGGAGCTCCAGGTAGCGGAAGAAGGCGCGGCCGGTGATGTGCTGGAGCGGCTCGCGGGCCTCGCGGCGCGCGATGGTCTCCCAGTAGCGGGCGTCGAAGTCCGCGTCCTTGACGGAGTGCAGCTCGCCCCGCTTCACGCCGTGCACGAAGGCGGCGAGCTCCTCCGCGTCGTTGCGCGGCGAGGGCACGCCGGCGTCGGCCAGCCGCTGGGTGGCCTGGGCCACTTCCGCGAGCAGCAGGTTCACGCTGGTCCTCCGGGGGGCGGTTCGTCGAAGGGTGGGCTTACGCGGCGGCGAGCTTCGCTGCGGAGTCCGCGTCGACGCAGGCCTGGATGACGGCGTCGAGGTCGCCGTCGAGCACCTGGTCCAAGTTGTACGCCTTGAAGCCCACTCGGTGGTCGGAGATGCGGTTTTCCGGGAAGTTGTACGTACGGATCTTCTCGGAGCGGTCGACGGTGCGGACCTGGCTGCGACGGGCGTCCGCCGCCTCCTTCTCCGCCTCCTCCTGCGCCGCGGCGAGAAGCCTGGAGCGCAGGATACGCATCGCCTGCTCCTTGTTCTGGAGCTGGCTCTTCTCGTTCTGGCAGGAGGCGACGACTCCGGTGGGGATGTGCGTGATGCGCACGGCGGAGTCGGTGGTGTTGACGGACTGACCGCCGGGGCCCGAAGAGCGGTAGACGTCGATCCGCAGGTCGTTCGCGTGGATCTCGACGTCGACCTCCTCGGCCTCGGGCGTGACGAGCACACCGGCAGCGGAGGTGTGGATGCGGCCCTGCGACTCGGTGGAGGGCACGCGCTGCACGCGGTGCACCCCGCCCTCGTACTTCAGCCGCGCCCAGACTCCCTGGCCGGGCTCGGTGGCGCCCTGGCCGCCCTTGGTCTTCACGGCGACCTGGACGTCCTTGTAGCCGCCGAGCTCGGACTCGGTGGCGTCGATGATCTCGGTCTTCCAGCCGACGCGCTCGGCGTACCGCAGATACATGCGCAGGAGATCGCCCGCGAACAGCGCCGACTCGTCGCCGCCCGCGCCCGCCTTGACCTCCAGGATGACGTCCTTGTCGTCGCTCGGGTCGCGCGGGACCAGCAGGAGACGCAGCTTCTCGGTGACCTCGTCGCGCTCCTTGTCCAGCTCCTTGACCTCGGCCGCGAAGTCCGGGTCGTCGGCGGCGAACTCGCGCGCGGTCTCGATGTCGTCACCGAGCTGCTTCCAGGTGCGGTACGTCGAGACGATCGGGGTCAGCTCGGCGTAGCGCTTGTTCAGCTTGCGCGCGTTGGCCTGATCGGCGTGGACCGAAGGGTCGGCGAGCTTCGTCTCCAGGTCGGCGTGCTCGCCGACCAAATCCTCGACCGCCTCGAACATCGGGGGCTCCTGGTTCTGCGTGAAGGGGCTGCGGGACGGCAAACGCCGGTCCCGGCCACCCCCTGGTGAGGGCGGCCGAAGACCGGCGCAGGTGGCTCGCTACTTCTTGGCGGAGCCGGCAGCCTTGCCGAAGCGGGCCTCGAAGCGGGCCACACGGCCACCGGTGTCGAGGATCTTCTGCTTGCCCGTGTAGAACGGGTGGCACTCGGAGCAGACCTCGGCGCGGATGGCGCCGCCGGAGATCGTGCTACGGGTGGTGAACGACGCGCCACAGGTGCAGCTGACCTGCGTCTCGACGTACTCGGGGTGGATGTCGCGCTTCAAGGTGTCTCCTAGTTTCGGGAGGGCACCGGGTCGCAGACGCGGGATGCGGATGCGTGAACCGGGGCCGACGTACCAGTCTGCCAGGACTGGCCGCATCTGCCCAAACCGGGGTCGGGCCGGAAGTATTCCCGGCCCGGACCCGGGGGCTCCCCGGGGGCTGCCCGCGGGGTCAGTCGCTGGTGACGACCTTGCCGGCGCTGCCCTTGTCGCCCGCCGACTTGTCGGTGGCGGACTTGGGGATGGGCCGGTCGGCCTTGAGGGCGTCCCAGACCTGCTGGTCGGCCTCTTCCAGGGGCACCACGCGGTTGCGGTCGGCCAGGTCGTACTGGACGGGCAGCGTGACCATCTTCATGTCGCCGGAGCCGATGCCCTTGAGGCCGTCTGCGAAGCCCGCCAGGTCCTTGACCGTGTCCAGCTCGGAGTCGGTGGTGATGGCGCTGGTGGCGGAGTCCGCGAGGTCGTAGAGCTTCTTCGGGTTGCCGAAGAGGTTGATGTCCTTGACCTGGTCCATCAGGGCCTTGATGAAGGCCTGCTGCAGCTGGATGCGGCCGAGGTCGCTGCCGTCGCCGACGCCGTGCCGGGTGCGGACGAGGCCGAGGGCCTGCTCGCCGTTGAGGGTGTGGGAGCCCGCCGGCAGGTCGAGGTGGCTGTCCTTGTCCTTGATCGGCTGCTGGGTGGTGATGTCGACGCCGCCGAGGGTGTCGATGAGCTTCTTGAAGCCCGTGAAGTCGACCTCGATGTAGTGGTCCATGCGGATGCCGGACATCTTCTCGACCGTCTTGACGGCACAGGCCGGGCCGCCGACCTCGTACGCCGTGTTGAACATCTGGCGCTGCCCGCCCGGGTCCACCTTGCCGTCGCCGTCCTTGACCGCGCACTCGGGCCGGGTGATGAGGGTGTCGCGGGGTATGGAGACCACGCTCGCCTTCTTGTGGCCCTTGTAGACGTGCACGATCATCGCCGTGTCGGAGCGGGCGGCGCCTTCGTCCTTGCCGTACTTGGCGTTCTTGCCGGAGCGCGAGTCGGAGCCGAGGACGAGGATGTCCTGGGAGCCGTTGTCGATGTTCTCGGGGCGGTCGGTGCCGAGCGCGGCGTTGATGTCGACGCCCTTGATGTTGCCGTTGAGCTTGAAGTACACGTAGCCGAGGCCGGTGCCCCCGAGGACGACCACGGCGGCGGCGGACCACGCCGTGATGACGAGCGCCTTCTTGCGCTTGCTGCGCGGCTTGCGTCGCCGACCGCCCTTGCCGCGGTGCTTCGGCTTCGCGTCGGCGGGGCTGCTCTCGTCGGTCATGCGCTCCTCAGTCCTCGTCGGTCGGGTACCCCCTGCTTTCAGGGCCAGCTGCGGGTTTTCGTCAATTGTCAGACGTGAAAACCGAAAGAAGGGTTGCACAGCGCCCTGTGAGCGCCCCGAGGTCCGATGGCTACGCACCGTGTGCGTCGTCTCGTACTTTTGGCCCCCCACCTGGGGTTTCGCTCAGGAGAGCGCTACCGCCAGTGACCGTAAGAAACTCTTATCCGTGTGGGCAAGGTCTCTCGGCCGGACCGGTCCTCATCAGGACCGACCGGTCTCTCCATGACACCACGACATACGGAAGGGGCCGGTCCTGTCGCCTGACAGGACCGGCCCCTTGCCGGTCGGGCCGCCCGAGGCGGCCGCGCCGGATCAGTCGTTGCCGTTGCCCGGCGCCGGCGTCGTCTTCTGGATCTGGAGCAGGAACTCGGCGTTCGACTTCGTCTGCTTCATCTTGTCCAGGAGGAGCTCGATGGCCTGCTGCTGGTCGAGCGCGTGCAGCACCCGGCGCAGCTTCCAGACGATGGCGAGCTCGTCGCTGCCGAGCAGGATCTCTTCCTTGCGGGTGCTGGACGCGTCCACGTCCACCGCCGGGAAGATGCGCTTGTCCGAGAGCTTCCGGTCGAGCTTGAGCTCCATGTTGCCGGTGCCCTTGAACTCCTCGAAGATCACCTCGTCCATGCGGGAGCCGGTGTCCACGAGCGCGGTCGCGAGGATGGTCAGCGAGCCGCCGTCCTCGATGTTGCGCGCGGCGCCGAAGAACCGCTTGGGCGGGTACAGCGCGGTGGAGTCGACACCACCGGACAGGATGCGGCCGGAGGCCGGGGCGGCGAGGTTGTACGCACGGCCGAGACGCGTGATCGAGTCGAGCAGTACGACCACGTCGTGGCCCAGCTCCACCAGGCGCTTGGCGCGCTCGATGGCCAGCTCGGCGACCGTGGTGTGGTCCTCGGCCGGGCGGTCGAAGGTCGAGGAGATGACCTCGCCCTTCACCGACCGCTGCATGTCCGTGACCTCTTCCGGACGCTCGTCGACGAGGACGACCATCAGGTGGCACTCGGGGTTGTTGTGCGTGATCGCGTTGGCGATGGCCTGCATGATCATGGTCTTGCCGGTCTTCGGCGGGGCCACGATCAGACCGCGCTGGCCCTTGCCGACGGGCGAGACGAGGTCGATGATGCGGGTCGTCAGGACGCCCGGGTCGGTCTCCAGACGGAGCCGGTCCTGCGGGTAAAGGGGCGTCAGCTTGTTGAACTCCGGCCGCCCGCGCCCGGATTCGGGCGCCATGCCGTTCACGGAGTCCAGACGCACGAGCGCGTTGAACTTCTCGCGGCGCTCGCCGTCCTTGGGCTGGCGCACCGCACCGGTGACGTGGTCGCCCTTGCGCAGGCCGTTCTTGCGGACCTGGGCCAGCGAGACGTAGACGTCGTTCGGGCCGGGGAGGTAGCCCGACGTCCGGATGAAGGCGTAGTTGTCGAGGATGTCCAGGATGCCCGCGACCGGGATCAGGACGTCGTCCTCGGACACCTGCGGCTCGCCCGCGAAGTCCTCGCGGCCGCGACGGCCACGGCGGTCGCGGTAGCGGCCACGGCGGCCGCGGCGGCCGCCGCCCTCGTCGTCGAAGTCGTCCTGCGGGCCGTTGTCGCGCTGCTGGCGGTCCTGCCGGTCCTGGCGGCCGCCCTGCTCCTTGCGGTTGCCGCCGCCCTGCTGGTCGTCGCCCTTGTTGCCGCGACGGTCGCGGTCCCGGCCGCGGCCCTGGCGGTCGCGGCGGCCCTGACGGCCCTCGCCCTCGCCGGAGTCGCCCCGGTCGCCCCGGTCGGCCTTCTCGGTCTCCGTCTTGACGGCGCCGGCCTCGGCCTTCGGCTCGCCCTGGGCCTTGGCCTCGGCGGTCACGGTCTCGGGGCTGCCGGCCTCGGCGGTGACGCGACGACGGCCGCGCCCGCCCGTCGACTTGTCCTCGCTCGCCGGCTGGCCGGGGATGTCGATCTGCTGCTGGGCGGCCTTCGGCTGCTCGGCCGGGGCCGCGGCGGCCTCATCGGACTTGGCGGCCTTGGTCGCGGCGGCCTTCTCGGCGGCCTCGCCGGTGCGCGCCCGCGAGGTGGCGCGGCGCTTCGGCTTGGTCTCGGTGTCGCCGGCGGACGCCGTGGCGGGGGCGCTCTTCGCCGGAGCTCCGCCCGCGGCCTGCGCTTCCTTGATGACGTCGATCAGCTGGCTCTTGCGCATCCGGGCGGTGCCCTTGATGCCCAGGCCCGATGCGACCTGCTGCAGTTCGGCCAGCACCATGCCCTCGAGGCCGGTGCCGCGGCGCCGCCGGGACCCGGCCGAAGCACCGGTGGCAGGCGCCGCGGAGGCGTCCGTGGCGGGCGTGTCGGCAGTCACGCCCATCAGATCGGTGGTGTCGCTCACGAAGGGTCCTTCCCTGGAGCGGACGTCGGCCTGTCTGGCTCGGCGACCGGTTGTGCTGTCCGGCGGTCCTTGGTGTGTGGACCGTGCCGGGGCGGTTGTCCGCCAACGCGGCGGAAGAGTTCACAGATGTGGCGATTCCCGCTGCCGGGCCACTGAGGTGCGGTGGTCACTCGGCTCGGTCACGCCGGTTCCGGAGCGTGCTCGGCACCGCTCAGTGCGGGGCACAGAGCAGTTTGGGAGGCTCCCGGAAGGATGGATGTCCCGGACGGGGACACAAAGCACCTCGCCATGGTGGGGTCGGGTGCAGACTTGAGGTTAACACTACCGGATCCAACAAACATTCCCCCTCTCCAAATCCGGACTCCGCGGGTTTGCCGCCGTCCCCGTGTCAGGGCGCAAGCGGCAGCACGCTCGCTCCGGTGGCGTCGAGCGCCAGGCGGTTCGCCGCCCAGCCCTCTCCCGCCAGTCGTGCGACCTTGTCGGCCGCACTGTCCTCGGCCAGCGCGAGGACCGTGGGTCCCGCGCCGGAGATCACCGCGGGCACGCCGTCGGCGCGCAGGCGCTCCACCAGGGCGGCGCTCTCGGGCATGGCCGGGGCGCGGTACTCCTGGTGCAGGCGGTCCTCGGTGGCGGGCAGCAGCAGCTCGGGGCGCCTGGTCAGGGCCTCGACGAGCAGGGCGGCCCGGCCCGCGTTGGCGGCCGCGTCCACGTGCGGGACGGAGCGCGGCAGCAGTCCGCGGGCGGTTTCGGTGAGCACGGGCTTTCCGGGGACGAAAACCACCGGAACGATGGAATCAGCGGGTTCCATCCTGATCGCGCGGGCCGCGGAGCCGTCCATCCAGGACAGCGTGAAGCCGCCGAGCAGGCAGGCCGCGACGTTGTCGGGGTGGCCCTCGATCTCGGTGGCCAGCTCCAGGAGCGCGGTGTCGTCGAGCTTGCTGTCGCCGCCTATGGTCACCGCGCGGGCGGCGACGATTCCGGCGCAGATGGCGGCGGAGGAGGAGCCGAGGCCGCGGCCGTGCGGGATGCGGTTGGCGCAGACGATCTCCAGGCCGCGCGGCTGCCCGCCGAGCAGGTCGAAGGCGGTCCGCAGGGACCGCACGAGCAGGTGCGACTCGTCGCGGGGCAGGGTCTCGCTGCCCTCGCCCGCGATGTCGATGCCCAGGCCGGAGTCGGCGACGCGGACCACCACGTCGTCGTAGAGCCCCAGCGACAGGCCCAGGGCGTCGAAGCCCGGGCCGAGGTTCGCGCTGGTGGCAGGCACGCGCACCCTGACGGCGGCGGCGCGGAAGGCGGGACCGGCCATCGCTCGTTGACTCTCCTTGAGCTCTGATGTGTGGAGGACTTGCCGCCTGGACCAGCACTCGTCCGGCATGGGACGGCAGCGCCCGGAAGCCGTCTCTGCGGACGGCACCACGGCATATGCGGCGGCATATGCGGGGTGGGTTGCCTACAGCCTATCGAAGGAAGGTTCTGTGGCGACATAGGGCGCACAGGAGGCGCACGATGCGTGTCGCGAGCCCCCTGTGCACCCCCTGTGGGGAGTTGAGAGGTTTGGGCGTTACGCCAGACCGAGGCGCTCCGCCGCGGCGGCCGCGTCGACCGGGACCGTGACCGGCTGCGGAGCACCCGCGACGGCCCAGTCCGGGTCCTTGAGGCCGTTCCCCGTCACCGTGCACACGATGCGCTGCCCCTCGTCCACCTTGCCCTGCTCGGCGGCCTTCAGCAGACCGGCGACGGACGCCGCGGACGCGGGCTCGACGAAGACACCCTCCTGGGACGCCAACAGCTTGTAGGCGCGCAGGATCTCACGGTCCGTCACCTCGTCGATGAAGCCGCCCGACTCGTCCCGCGCGGCGAGCGCGTGCTGCCACGAGGCCGGGTTGCCGATGCGGATCGCGGTGGCGATCGTCGAGGGGTCCTTGACGACCTCGCCGCGCACGATGGGCGCGGAGCCGGAGGCCTGGAAGCCCCACATGCGCGGAGTGCGCGTCGACACCGCGTCGGCGGCGTACTCCTTGTAGCCCTTCCAGTAGGCGGTGATGTTGCCCGCGTTGCCGACCGGCAGGACGTGGATGTCGGGCGCGTCGCCGAGGGCGTCGACGATCTCGAAGGACGCCGTCTTCTGCCCCTCGATGCGGAACGGGTTGACCGAATTGACCAGCGCCACCGGGTAGTTCTCGGAGAGCCCGCGCGCGAGGTTCAGGCAGTCGTCGAAGTTGCCGTCGACCTGGAGGATCTTCGAGCCGTAGACGAGCGCCTGGCCCATCTTGCCGAGCGCGATCTTGCCCTGCGGCACCAGGACGGCGCAGACCATGCCCGCGCGCACCGCGTAGGCGGCGGCCGAGGCGGAGGTGTTGCCGGTGGAGGCGCAGATGACGGCCTTGGCGCCCTCCTCCTTGGCCTTGGTGATCGCCATGGTCATGCCGCGGTCCTTGAAGGACCCCGTCGGGTTGGCGCCCTCGACCTTGAGGTGGACCTCGCAGCCCGTGCGCTCGGAGAGCACAGCCGCGGGCACGAGCGGCGTACCGCCCTCGCGGAGCGTCACGACCGGCGTGGTGGCGGAGACCGGGAGGCGGTCCCGGTACTCCTCGATGATTCCGCGCCACTGGTGGGTCATTGCTGCTTACTCCCCTTCAACCCGCATGATGCTGGCGACACCGCGCACGGTGTCGAGTCGGCGCAGCGCCTCGACGGTACCGCTGAGGGCGGCGTCGGGCGCGCGGTGGGTGACGACGACGAGGGACGCCTCGCCGCCCTCGGCCGAGACGCCCTCGGCCGAGACGCCCTCGGCGACGCTGCTGTTTCCTTTGCCCGTCTGACGGACGGTGTCGATGGACACGCCGTGCTCGGCGAAGACCGTCGCCACCTGGGCGAGCACGCCCGGCTTGTCGGCCACGTCGAGGCTGATGTGGTACCGCGTGACGACCTCGCCCATGGAGCTCACGGGCAGTTGCGTGTACGCGGAGTCGCCGGGCCCGGTGGCCTCGCCGAGCTTGTTGCGGCAGACCGCCACCAGGTCGCCGAGTACGGCGGACGCGGTGGGCGCGCCGCCCGCGCCGGGGCCGTAGAACATCAGCTGACCGGCGGCCTCGGCCTCCACGAAGACCGCGTTGTAGGCCTCGCGGACGCTCGCGAGCGGGTGGCTGAGCGGAATCATCGCGGGGTGCACGCGCGCGGTGACGGAGCCCCCGTCGGCGGCCCGCTCGCAGATGGCGAGGAGCTTGATGGTGCAGCCCATGCGCTTGGCGGAGGCGAAGTCGGCGGCGGTGACCTCGGCCATGCCCTCGCGGTAGACGTCGTCGAGCCGCACCCGCGTGTGGAAGGCGATACCGGCGAGGATCGCGGCCTTGGCTGCGGCGTCGAAGCCCTCGACGTCGGCGGTCGGGTCGGCCTCGGCGTACCCGAGGGCGGTGGCCTCGTCGAGGGCCTCCTGGTACCCGGCGCCCGTCGAGTCCATCTTGTCGAGGATGAAGTTCGTGGTGCCGTTCACGATGCCGAGCACGCGGTTGACCTTGTCCCCCGCGAGCGACTCGCGCAACGGCCTGATCAGCGGGATCGCACCGGCGACCGCCGCCTCGTAGTACAGGTCGCGGCCGTGCTGCTCGGCCGCCGCGTGCAGGGCGGCGCCGTCCTGGGCGATGAGCGCCTTGTTCGCGGAGACCACGGAGGCGCCGTGCTCGAACGCGGTGGTGATGAGGGTGCGGGCGGGCTCGATGCCGCCGATGACCTCGACGACCACGTCGATGTCACCGCGTTTCACCAGCGCCGTCGCGTCCGTCGTCACCAGCGCCGGGTCGATGCCCGCGCGCACCTTGGAGGGGCGGCGGACGGCCACCCCGGCCAGCTCGACCGGGGCGCCGATCCTCGCTGTGAGGTCGTCGGCGTGCGTCGTCATGATGCGCGCCACCTCTGAGCCGACAACCCCACAGCCCAGCAGCGCCACCTTCAGCGGACGCGTACGCATCATCCGACCTCGTTTCCTTACTCCAACTGCGGTGGGACCAGTCTCACCCACCGGTACGGTGTTTCTGACCATAGTCCGGATCGTGAGACACGTATTTCACGAACCGGGAGCATTTCGGGGTGGTGTCACCCACGTCGAGCGGGGTGGCCTCACCCCGCGTCGAGCGAGGTGGTCTCACCCCACGTCGAACGGGGTGGTCTCACCCCACGTCGAGACGGAGCAGGTCCTCCTCCGTCTCCCGGCGCACGATGACACGGCCCGCGCCCTCGCGCACCGCCACGACCGGCGGGCGCAGCGCGTGGTTGTAGTTGCTCGCCATCGAGCGGCAGTACGCGCCGGTCGCGGGCACGGCGATCAGGTCGCCGGGCGCGAGGTCGGACGGCAGGAACGCGTCGCGCACGACGATGTCGCCGCTCTCGCAGTGCTTGCCGACGACGCGCACCAGCATCGGCTCGGCCTCGGACGACCGCGACACGAGCGCGACGCTGTACTCGGCGTCGTAGAGCGCCGTACGGATGTTGTCCGACATCCCGCCGTCGACGGAGACGTACGTCCGCAGCCCGTCCAGCGGCTTGATGGTGCCGACCTCGTACAGCGTGAACGCCGTCGGGCCGACGATGGCGCGGCCCGGCTCGACGGAGAGGCGGGGCGTGCGCAGCTGCGCCGCCGCGCACTCGCGCGTCACGATCTCGCGCAGCGCCGTGGCGATCTCGTGCGGCTCGCGCGGGTCGTCGTCCGAGGTGTACGCGATGCCGAGGCCGCCGCCGAGGTCGATCTCGGGCAGCTCCACGCCGTGCTCGTCGCGGATCTCGGCGAGCAGCGACACCACGCGGCGGGCCGCCACCTCGAAGCCCGCCGTGTCGAAGATCTGCGAACCGATGTGGCTGTGGATGCCGATGACCTCCAGGCCGTCCAGCTTCAGCGCGCGCCGCACGGCCTCCGCGGCCTGTCCCCCGGCGAGCGCCAGGCCGAACTTCTGGTCCTCGTGCGCGGTCGCGATGAACTCGTGCGTGTGCGCCTCGACGCCGACCGTCACCCGGATCTGCACCCGCTGGCGCTTGCCGAGCCGGTCCGCGATGTGCGCGACCCGCACGATCTCCTGGAACGAGTCGAGGACGATGCGGCCGACGCCCGCGGCGACGGCACGCTCGATCTCCTCGGGCGTCTTGTTGTTGCCGTGGAACGCGATCCGCTCGGCGGGCATGCCGGCGTCGAGCGCCGTCGTCAGCTCACCGCCCGAGCACACGTCCAGGTTCAGGCCCTCCTCGTGCAGCCAGCGCACGACGGCCCGGGACAGGAACGCCTTGCCCGCGTAGAACACGTCGGCGTCCGGTCCGAAGGCTTCGCGCCAGGCCTGGCAGCGGGCGCGGAAGTCGGCCTCGTCGAGGAAGTACGCGGGCGTGCCGAACTCCTCGGCCAGCCGCTTCACTTCGACGCCGCCGACGGTGACCGTGCCGTCTTCGGCGCGGGTGACCGTGCGGGACCAGACCTTGGGGTCCAGGGCGTTCAGGTCGGTGGGCGGAGCTGTGTTCGCTGCCGAGCGCCCCTCGGGAAGGACGTCTCCGTGGCGCGGGCCTGCGGGGTGTGCGGAACGGCTCATGGCTCTTCTGGCTCTTCTCGTCTCACAGGTATTCGGGCGCGCTGATGCCGAGCAGGGACAGGCCGCCTGCGAGCACCGTCCCGGTGGCCTCGGCGAGCGCGAGCCGGGAGCGGTGGGCGGCCGAGGGTTTCTCGTCGCCGAGCGGCAGCACGGTGTGGGCCTGCGCGAGGAAGGCGTCGGCGGTCCGGACGAGGTGCCGGGTCAGGCGGTCCGGGGCGTGGCGGCGGGCTGCGGTCGCCAGGACGGTGGGGTGGTCGCCCAGGGCCCCGAGGAGGTCGTGCGCCGACGCGTCGGTCTCCCCCGGGGCCGCCGTGAAGCCTAGGTCGGCCGCGTTGCGCGTGAGCGCGCGGGTCCTCGCGTAGGCGTACCGGATCCGGAACAAGGGGTTCGACTCGTGCTGTACGAGGTGCTCGGGGCCGGTGTGGGGGCGGTCGTGCGGGGCGGGGTGCAGCAGGGCCCAGCGGGCCGCGTCGGGGCCCAGGGCGAGGGGGTCCGGGGCGCCGGGGGGTGGGGGGACGGGGCGGAGGGTGGTCGGGGGCGTGGAGAGTGCCGGGGATGTCGGGGCTGCCGACGGCCTCGGGGATGTCGAGGGCATGGAGGGACTTCCGTACGCGTCCACGCGCACCCCTGCGAGCTCCACCCACCGCTCGTCCGGCTGTTCGTCGCTCGTCACGCGTACGTCGACGCCCTGCGAGCGCAGAATCCTTCGTGCGGCGTCGGCCACGACGAGTGCGCGCAGCTCGTGCGGGGTGTGCAGCTGGACCAGGGCGCCGGTGCCCGGGGCCACGTGGCCGTAGCGCTCTCCTCGCTCGCGGATGTCCGCTACGACGGCGGGGGTGCTGTGGGGGGCCAGGGTGATGCTGACGAAGCCCGGGCCGGTGACGTCGGCGCGGGCGATGCCGGGCTCGGCGGTGAGGTGGGCGGAGATGACCTCGGCGACCCGGCGCGGGGGCGCGCCCGCCTCGCCTGCGATCCGCAGTGCCAGGTTCGTCGCGTAGTCCCCCGTGCCGCCCGGCCGTGGACGCTCCACGTGGGCGTCCTGCGGGACGGTGGCGGTGAGCTCTCCGGCGTCCACTGCGCGGCGCATGGCGCGCAGGACGGTGCGGGAGAGCTGTGCCGGGGTCACGGGACAAGGGTATGGGAGGTGGGGGGTGGGGTGCGCAGGGGTTTCTGGCGGGGGCGCCTGGGTCGGGGGGCCCGGGGGGCGGGGCCTGGCGTCCGGCTTCCGGTCCGGTGGGGGTGGGGTCCCTGCCAGTCGCCCCTCCGCTGTGGGCAGCTGGGCCGTCAGGGGCGATGGGTCCTCGCCGAGGCTCCGGTGGGACCTAGGGGCAGCCCGGGACCGCGGAGGGGTCCGGGGTCCAGTCGCAGGGGCCCCGGCCCCGGTCGGCCAGCTGCCGCACGATGCCGAGGAGCTCAGCAGGCTCGAACGGCTTCGCCAGGAACGCGTCGACTCCGACCTCGAGCCCCGCCTCGACCTCGTACTGAGTACACGCACTGACGACGACGAGCGGAAGCCCTCGCGTCCGGGGATCGGACCGCAGCCGCGCGGCAGTCCTAAGTCCGTCGAGCCGCGGCATCACCACATCCAGCGTCACCACGTCGGGCCGCACCTGATGGACGACATCCAGACATTCGGCACCATCAGCCGCGGTCACGACCTCGAAGCCCTCCAGCTCGAGATTGACCCTGATCAGTTGCCGGATGACCTTGTTGTCGTCCACAACAAGCACACGGCCGGACGCGCCTGGCACAACTTGAGAGTAGGTCGACGGCCACCATCGCGTCCGGGTTTTGCCGACTTCTGCCACTTGCGGGGGAGCCGCAACGACCCGCCGAGGTCCGGACCAGCGCCGACGCACGCACCCCGGCCACCGAGCACGACACCGTGTTGCCGAACACGCGGACGCCCGCTGGCGCCGCCCCACGCACCCCACGGGAATCCGCCGGCCCCGACCGGGGCGGGTACGCTCCGCAACGCCCCACGCACCGCGAGAGACCCCGCACAGGGAGAGCCCGTCATGTCGACCTTCGTTGTACTCGACCTGGAATTCACGACATGGCCGGAAGCACTCGCGCAGGACTGGTCGGCACCGGGCCAGTACCGCGAGATCGTCCAGATCGGCGCCCTGCGTCTGCGCCACGACTTCTCCGTGGTGGAGGAGTACGAGACCCTGGTCCACCCGGTGATGAACCCGCAGCTGTCCCCGTACTTCACCGAACTCACCGGCATCACCCAGGAGTCGGTGGACCGCGAGGGCCTCCCACCGGCCGAGGCTCTCGGTGACTTCCTGTCCTTCTGCCAGGACCAGTCCGTGCTCTCCTACGGCAACGACATGGTCGTCCTCGGCGAGAACGTCGCCTGGGCCCGAGCCCGCGGCGAGCACATCAAGAGCTCCTTCCTGAGCGCTGGTTTCCTCAATGTCCGTCCCTGGCTGAACACCGTCGCCCCGGAGACGGCGAACTCGAACGTGGGCCGCCTGTGGCAGGTCTTCGGCCTGCCCGAGCCGAGCGCGGGCAGGGAGCACTCGGCCCTTTTCGACTGCCATTCCTTCGCGGTGGCGTTGAGGCATCTGCACACCACCGGTGCCTCATTGCCCCAGCCTTTCCTCTGACACGACCTGCGGCGCGAACTCGTCGACGGCGTCCAGGAAGGGGCGGATCAGAGGGTTCCGGCTCGCCGTGGGCCACATCGGGCCGTAGTCGACGGCTCGACGAGTGGCTGGAGGAGGGAGAGGTGACGGGTCCGCCGCACCGCAGGAGACTTCCGGCGACGGCGCGGTTCCGTGGATCGCCGCGGGGATCGGCGGAGTTGCCGTGGCCGGCGCCGTCACCGGGATGTGGCGCCACCGCCGCCGCGCCGGCTGAGACCGAGGCGGCCGGGGCCGGGCCGACAGCCGTACCCGTCCGCCCCGTTCACGGCGTCCCGCTCCCCTCCCGGTGCGGCTTCAACAGGTGCTCCCAACCACGGTGGAGGGCATCCCATTCCTCCTCGCACCCCTCGCTCCGGTCCCGCGTGAGGACGGTGCCGTCGACGAGGCGCTCATGGGTCTTGGGGCGGGCCCCGTACAGCCAGCACCGGTAGTTGGCCGCGCGGGCCGCATCCGGGGAATGCTCATCGGAGAAGTCGATGTCCTCCAGGTCGCCGTCCTCGGCGTACAGGTGGTAGGTGTCGGCCACGGCGGCGAGCTGCCGCTGCCCGTGCGCGCCCTGCCGTATGAGCTGGTACGCGGCCAACTGGTCGGCCACGTCCTCCTCCCGCCCGACGAAGGGCAGTTCCCACTTGTCGATCAGCGCGTGCGCGCCCTCGTGGTACACCGTCTCGCGCAGCGCGCCCTCAGCCCGCTCGTCGAGATCCGACCGGTCCGCGCCCCGGAGCAGGTCGCGTGTTTCGCCGACGAACTCGTAGCAGACGACGATTCGCCCCGTCTCCGGGTCGTACTCGGCCTCGGCGTCCTTGCAGGACTTGGCTGTCATCGTCACGCCGCCGGGCAGCCGGTACTGTTCGGCCAGCGAACTGCGCACCTCTTCCAGGACGCGCCGCTTGCGCAGGAACTCCGCCTCCGCACCACTCCCCCGCTTCGGCGTCTCGTACGAGATGCCCCACGCGGCAGGTTCGGCGGCCCGGGGGGTGCCGGGCGCACACGCCGACATCACGCCGACGGCAGCGCCGACCAACGCGACAACCCTAGAGGCCCTGCGCCGCGGCGCCGACGGACAGCGGAAGAAAGATGCCATACGCGACATTCTCCCAGTGCCGGTTCCAACCGTGCGGCGGGCCTGACGCAGGCGGCGGCCATGCCTCACTCCAAGATCCAGCTCAAAGGTGGCGTCGGCAAGGACGAGTACTACCGCACACCGCTCCTCCGGTTCAGGTCCGCGCAACTGGCACGCGCGGCGACAACTGCCCTCGGCACATTGCACCAACTGCCGACTGGCCGTTCTCTATCCGGTCGTGTGCTCGGTCTGCTTCGAACGGGGTCATGGTTGGCTGGCGTCGGGGCATGAAGGAAGGGCCTCCTGGTAGCTCGCGGTTGTCGAGTCCAGCGAGAAGCAAGAGGCCCTGTTGTCGAAGTGCCGCGTGGTCGTGGTTGCCGGGTCCAGTCCGTCCACTCCTGGGTGTGACTGTCTCGTCCATCGGTTCGGGAACGCCGCCGACCGGCCGGAACACGGCCCCCGGTACGAGGCGGACACAAGCGATGCCGAGTGGGCACGGGCGCGGGATCTGCTGCCGGTGCCGGCCTGGCTGGCAGGCCGGGGCGGTCGCCCGGAGGGCTACAGCCACCGGCAGATGATCGACGCCGTGCGCTATCTCGTCGACAACGGCATCAAGTGGCAAGTTATTGAGAATCGGGGCAGGAGCCTTACCTTTCGGTGAGTTGGGTGAGGGGGATGAAGCTCGTGGTGGTGCCGAGCTCTTTGGGGGTAGGGCCAGCCGGAGTTGGGATGTCGCTGAGCCGTTCCGCTAGGGCGGCAACCGTGTCCGCACCGGCCAGTATGGGATCTGTGCCTTCAACTGCACAGAACCGCAGGTGGTCCTCGACCGCCCGCCCGTACGCGTCGATCGTGTTGGAAGCCCGCCCGATGTTCGCCATGAACTGCAGTCACCGTCGGGCCAGTTGATGTTCAGCGAGAGTGGGGAACTTGCCCCACGGGATGGGGGCCATGACAGCAGGCTAGTAGTTGCGACCGTGCCTACTTGCGCACGTGGAAGCGCAGCATGGTGACCCCGCCCGACTGGACGTTGCTGAACGGTTCCAGGTCGATCCGGTCGAGGCCCGGCGGCGCGAAGCGGACGCCGTCGCCGAGCAGCACCGGCAGCACGTACACCAGGATCTCGTCGACGAGGCCGCGCTGCAGGCACTGGGAGGCCACGTCGGCGCCGAGGATCTCCAGGTTCTTGTCGCCGGCGGCGCGGCGTGCCGTGGCCACGGCCTCCTCGATGCCGCAGGTGAGGAAGGTGACGTTGGGGTCCGGCTCGTCGGGCGGGCGGTGGGTGAGGACGAACTGCGCCCCGCCGTCGTAGTCGGTGTTCTCGTCGGACATGCGCTTGCCGACCTCGTACGTGCCCCGGCCGATGAGCATGGCGCCCGTGGCCGCCATGACCTCCGGGAACGTCGCCGACGTCATGTGCTCGAAGATCCAGTCCATCGTGTGGCCGGGACCGGCGATGAACCCATCGAGGGACATCACCCTGTTCACGACCACTTTGCCGGTGCCCGCATCCGTCATGCGTCTTCTCCAAGCAGGTGGAGGGCCGGGATCGCATCATAGGTCGGTGAGCAACATCTTCTCCGGCGGCAGCCACGACCTGGACCTGTCCAATGGCGCCACCGCGGTGTTCATCGACGTGCTGATGCTCGCCGTGTCCGATCTCGCGTCCGAGGACTGGGACTTCCGCTTCGCGGCGCTGCTGACCCTGCAGGACCAGAACGTCATGGGGCGCGGTGCCGTCGGGTTCGACCTGGCGGAGTTCGACTGGGGTGCGACGGAGTGGGAACGCGCCCGCGCGAAGGACTTCGTGCTCCGTGCCACAGCACTCGCGGCGAGCGGACATCGCTGGAGCGAGCTGGACTACCACCCGCCCCGCGTCCATGACTACCTGCACCGCTTCACGACCATGGTGGAGTCCTTCACCCCGCCCGCCGACAGCAGCGCCGCGCGCGGCTTCCCCGGACCGGAGGAGGCCGCGATGGCCTCGTGCGTGCGCCACCGCGTCCTCAGCGCGCTCCCGCTCTGGGACGGCTGCTTCCTCTGCAATCGGCCGCACTACTAGCCCGGCTCGAGTCCGCATAAGGCGGGCGATGCCCTGCGACTTCCCACCCTGGCCACGGGTGTATGCCTTCTTCGCCCGCCGGCGGGATGCGGGGCTGGTGGCCGAGCTGCACGACCGGCTGCGCGAGGGCCGTCCGCCGGGCGGAGGGCCGCGATCAGGAGCCGAGCGCGGGGGTCGTGGACTCGCAGTCGGTGAAGGCTGACGCCACGGTCACCCTCGCTCCACGGGGATACGACACCGGGAAGAAGATCAACGGGCGCAAGCGCCACCTGCTCACGGACACGCTCGGCCTCCTGCTGGCCGTGGCCGTCACACCGGCGTCGACGACCGACCGGGACGCCGCCCGCATCCTGCTGCCCGCAGCAAGGAAGTGCTTCCGGCGGCTGGCGCGCAGCCGGGCCGACGGCAGTTACTCCGGCCACCTCACCGACTGGACCGCCCAGCACCTCGGAGTCGTCCTCGACATCGTCCGCCGCAGCGACGATGCCAGCGGCTTTGAGGTCCTGCCTCACCGCTGGGTCGTGGAGAGATCCTTCGCCTGGCTCCTGCGCAGCCGGCGCCTGGTCCATGACTACGAACGGCACACCGAGACCAGCGAAGCCGTGGTCCTGTGGTCGATGACCATGCTCGTGGGCCGCCGTCTGGCATTCCAGCGCCAGGAACCTGTTCCGGTGCCGGCGGCATGAACCTGCCCGGTTTCTCCTCGACCAGCCAGCCGCGTCCCCAACCTCACAGGGCAATACACTCAGCTCCCCGCTGGCAGGTCGCCCGTACGACCTGCGGCACGCCTGCATCACGCGCTGGCTGAATGCCGGGGTGCCCATTGCCGAGGTGGCCCGCCGCGTCGGCAACTCGCCAGAAGTGATCCACCGCCGCTACCACGGCTGTATCGACGGCCACGAAGAAGCGGCCAACTCGAAGATTCTCTCGGCACTGGAGGCGGATGGCGACGCCGTGCAGGAGGACAACTGCTCGACGAACCTCCAGCCGCGCAGAGATTACCGGAGGTTCTTCGAGATTCGACCCGACCTGTCAGACTCGTGCGATGGTGCCACTGACTATCGCCGCGGGGTAGACGTCCCTCCCAGCCGTCGCTGTTATCGCGGCATGCGCTCTGGCCTTCACAGTCGCCTCGTTCTGGTGGCTCAATGCTCGACAAGGCCGATTGCAGGCGTGGGAACCAATGACATTTTCTGCGGCGGTGACACCTTCCCAGTCACGCCTCCGATTCCCGGTCGTCGTGTACAACACCGGCGCTAAACCCATCGCCATCGGAGATCTGCGGCTTTCTTTCCTCGACGAACATACGCCGAAGGCACCCCTGCCGTGGACGTCCCTTAGGACGCATCTGCTCCCAGCATCAGACGACCATTTGGGAATGCCCGCCGTTTTCGCGGTACCTGGCCGAACAGCGGAACGATCGTTCATTGAGTTCGGTACAAGCAGTCCTCGATATCTAGTACCCGAGGCCCGCTCATACCGAGTCAGAGTTGAAGGCCTTTTGGGTAAGGGTGACAAGTGGCACTCGCTTGTCACCTTCACCTGGGACACGGCAGGTCCCGCGCGCCCGACTAACTAGGTTGCATACCGAAACTCAGCAGAGGCAGTAGTAGGGAGAAGGGCCGGAGAAGGCAGCGGCCGAGCTAGATACTGTGGCTACCAAGGCGGTGGAACGGGGTGGAATGCCAGAAGGGAGGGGTTTCACCGAATCCTGATTACTATTCCAAATCGAGTACAGACCAGTACTGCAGCTGATGCGGTCAGCAGCCTTCCGAGTCAAGGGCCCTTTTTGGGGGCCGCCCGTTGCTCCGGCTCATCACCTATCGAGATGCTGAGTTTGAGGTCGCGCAGACCCGCAACACGGGCGCGTGTCGCTTGACCCGTGTCGTAAGTCAGTACCGTAACCTCGCGCCCTGACAGCGGTTGGATCGCAAGCGCTCTGTTAACGATCTCATCGTCATTGATCGGTAGCCGTACGTGCCCTGGCGGGTCGAACAAAAGCTGAACGGTGACTTCGCCACGTCGCACACCGGTGGTTCGTTGCACTTCCGCGTCCGGCTTGCGCAGTACAGCCTGTTGGGTGTCCTGCTGGAAGATCCGGTCAAGCACGGCGAGCGTGTAGCCTGCTCGCCACCGAGCGTGCGGAGTCTTGCTTTCCTTGAGCTGGTCCAGCTCGTCCACGACGACCATGGGCACGATGAGGTGAATGGAGCGATCCTGGACGCCCAGCAGTTCGGCAAAGTCAGCCTCTTCCAACCTGTCGGGGTGCTTGACGTAGAAGCTGCTGTCAGCCACTACCGGAACCCCGCGCAGTTGCCACCGCTGCAACTCCTGGCCAAGCGCCTCAACAGCCGCTGTGAACTCCGTAATTCGTTGCTGCAGTTCAGAGTTCAACATCTGCTCAACGATTTCCCAGATCGGCCCCGTGCCGAAGTGTCCCGGGCTTGCGAGTAGCTGCTGGTACCGCCTGGTCAGCACCAGACGCTCAAGGTCGGCTGCGCCGATCAATGAATCCAAATGAACAACCGCGCTGTTCGTCCAGTTTAGGTATGCCAGGTACCGGTGGTAGCCGCGCGCCCTTCCGGAATGGACTTCCGAAGCCTCTTGACACACGTCGCTAAGCGCCTGGTGCAGGCGCTTACGGTCAACGCCAGGTAGTGGACTTACGAGCATTCCCACACTGTGACAGCTGGCCGTACTGCGCACACCCAGTTTCCTGCGGCCCACAGGCCGATGCCACTGTCGGCACCAAGCACGTTCGCGATGCCCCTGCCTCCGGATGGCCAGCTTGTCGCGCTACCACAGGCTCGACTGTCGAATCCGGCTAGCCGGAAGGTGGTACCACTCGTCAGTCGACGTCGTCGCGCGTATCGGAGGTGTGTCGCGAACGCTGAGAGACAACGAGAGAGGGCGGGAGTCAGTGAGACTGGCTCCCGCCCTCTTCTGTCGGCATCCGCACAGGTCACATACCAACTTGGGTAGGTGATCCGGCGAGTGCCCCCGGCAGGATTCGAACCTGCGCACACGGCTCCGGAGGCCGTTGCTCTATCCCCTGAGCTACGGGGGCGTGTCGGCCGCTGTGTGGCGGCGACGGGTAGAACCCTACCAGCTTCGCGGGGGTCGGCATGAACGGGTATTTGTGCAGCGTCCGGGGGGCCTGGCGGGGCGCCCCGGACGGGTTGCGGGCGGGGGTCAGGGCTTGCGGGCGACGCCTGCGTAGGCGTCGGCCGCGACGGTGGTGTCCGTGGTGGGGTCCGGGCGCCAGTGGGTGACCTGGGTCACTCCGGGGTCGGTGAGGGTGAGGCCGTCGAAGAAGCCGGTGATCTCCTCGACGCTGCGGACGTAGTAGGGGATCGCACCGCTCTTGTTGTACGCGTCCGACGCCGCGATCATGCCCTCGCTCGTGGACGTCGAGTCGCTGATCACCAGGTAGCTGCCCGAGGGGAGCCCCGCCATCAGGCGGTTCACCAGGTCGCGCGCCTCGTCGTACGAGGAGACGTGGCCGAGGGTGTTGAGGATCATGAGGGCCACGGGGCGGGAGAGGTCCAGGGTCTCGGCCGCCTTCGCCAGGATCGTCTCCGGCTCGTACATGTTCGCGTCGATGTACGACGTGACGCCCTCCGGCGTGCTCGTCAGGAGCGCGCGGGCGTGGGCCAGGACCAGGGGGTCGTTGTCCACGTACACGATGCGCGCGTCGGGGGCGACGCGCTGGGCCACGTCGTGGGTGTTGTCCGCGGTCGGCAGGCCCGTGCCGACGTCCAGGAACTGGCGGATCCCCTGCTCCCCCGCCAGGTGGCGGACGGCACGGCCGAGGAAGTGGCGGCTGGTGCGGGCCACGTCCACCAGGCCCGGAAAGATCTCCTTGATCTGATCGCCCAGCTCACGGTCCTTCTCGTAGTTGTCCTTGCCGCCCACGAAGTAGTTCCAGAAGCGCGCCGAGTGCGGCTTGCTCGTGTCGATCCGTGCGCGTAT
Organism: Streptomyces flavofungini; assembly: GCF_030388665.1. Lineage (NCBI taxonomy): Bacteria > Bacillati > Actinomycetota > Actinomycetes > Kitasatosporales > Streptomycetaceae > Streptomyces > Streptomyces flavofungini. Next base: position 3,050,585 of record NZ_CP128846.1, read on the forward strand.
CTCGGCGGACGTTTCGAGTCTGGGGTCGGAGCCTGACACGGGGACCTCCTGCGGTGCTTGGGCCGTTCGGCCGTGCGATCAACTCGCAACCTAGCAAGTGGATCCCAGGTCAGGGGGGCGGGATCGGGGTACTCAGGCGGCTCCGAGTATCACAGCGGATGTCCGGCGCCGGCCCGCGGCGCGACTCTTGCGGGCATGACGAAACCTCTGCGCAACCTCAAGTGGGCAGTACTGCGAGGTCTGTTGAGCACTGTCGGACGGTCCTCGCGCGGCATCCGGATCGGCTATCGGTACGGCTTCGACAGCGGCACCATGCTCGATTACGTGTACGTGAACCGTGCCCACGGCGCTCTTGGCCTCGGGCGTCTCGTGGATCGCGTGTATCTGAACGCCGTCGGGTGGCGCGCCATCCGCTCGCGGCGTGAGCTGCTTCAGGACGTGCTGCGGGAACAGGTCGCCGCGCGGCCCGATCGTGAGGTCCTCGTCCTCGACGTCGCCGGCGGTCCCGGCCGCTACCTCCAGGACCTGGCCGCCGCCCACGGGCCCCGGCGCGTGCGCGCGGTCTGCCGGGATCTCGCCGTGGCCGGGCTGCGGCAGGGCGAGCGGCTCGCCCAGGAGCGCGGGATCACCAACATCTCGTACGAGACCGGGGACGCGCTCGACCCCAAGGAACCGGACGCGGGCGCCCCGGACGTCATCGTGGTGTCCGGGCTCTACGAGCTGCTGCTCGACGACGACGTCATCCGTGCCTCCATCGAGCGGCTGCGCGGTCTGCTCGCGCCGGGCGGCACCCTCGTCTTCACCACCCAGACCCGCCATCCCCAGCTCGACTTCATCGCCAACGTCCTGCCCAACAGGGACGGGCAGCTGTGGGTGATGAAGTGCCGGGACGTCGCCGAGACGGAGGGGTGGGCCCGCGCCGCCGGGTTCGGTGAGGTGGTCAGCCGGCGGGAGGGGGTGGGGTTGTTCACGGTGACGGTTTGTGGGGCGGGTGGTGCGGACGGGGGGCCTGGAGCCGTGGCGGCGGAGGCAGAGAGGTAGGAGAGGTAGGGGAGGTAAGGGAGGCAGAGATGATAGAGGTGGCTGGTGTTGCAGGGGCGTCCGGGTGAGGCCGGGGTCGCCGTGGGCGTCCGTCAGGCCGACGCCCACGTCCGTCACGCCGACGCCCGCTTCGTCGCCTTCTTCTGCGGCGTCGCCTTCTTCGACGCCGCCTTCTTCGCCGTTGACTTGGTCGCCGTTGACTTGGTCGTCGCGCCCGCTGCCGTCCGCTTCGCGGTGCTCTTCTTCGTCGTGCTCTTCTTCGGGGCCGCCGCCTTGGCCTTCGACGCGGTCTTGGCCGTCGACTTCTTGCCGCCCACCTGCTTGGGGGCCGCCGGGGACGACTTGCGGGTGGAGGCCGTCCTGCCGGACGGGGACTTCTTGGTGCGGGAGCGCAGGGAGGTCACCTCGGCCTCCTGCTCCGCGTCGGATTCGCCGCGGGCCGTGCGCGCCGCGCGGACGCTGTTCTCCAGGGCCGCCATCAGGTCGATGACCTTGCCGCCGCCCGGCTCGGCCGCCGGGGCGGGGGTGTAGGTGCCGCCGCCCTCGACCTTCGCGGCGATCATCTCCTCCACCGCCGCGCGGTAGTCGTCGTGAAGGGATTCGAGGTCCACCTCGCCGAGGGTGTCCATCAGGGCGTCGGCCAGGTCCAGTTCGGCGTCGCGGACCTTGACCTCGGTCTCCGGCGCGACGGACGCGGCGGCGCGGATCTCGTCCGGCCAGAGGAGGCCGTGCATCGCGATCACGTCGTCCACGACCCGCAGCATGCCGAGCCGTTCGCGGCCGCGCAGGGCGAACTTGGCGATGGCGACCTTGCGGCTGCGCTTCAGCGCCTCGCGCAGGAGTGTGTACGGCTTGGCCGCGGGTACTCCGTTGGCCGACAGGTAGTACGCCGTGTCCATCTGGAGCGGGTCGATGCGGTCGGCGGGGACGAACGCGACGATCTCGATCGTCTTCGCGGTCGGGATCGGCAGGGCGGCCAGGTCGTCCTCCGTGATCGGGATGATCGAGCCGTCCGCGTCCTCGTACCCCTTGCCGATCTCCGCGTTCGTCACCTCGCGGTCCTCCAGCTCGCACACCTTGCGGTAGCGGATGCGGCCGCCGTCCTCCGTGTGGATCTGACGGAAGGAGATCGAGTGGTTCTCCGTGGCGTTCACGAGCTTGATCGGGATGCTGACCAGGCCGAAGGAGATGGCGCCGTTCCATATGGACCGCATGTGGAGCACCTTTCGGCAGCCGGGAGGGGAGGAAGGAGGCTTTTGTCATGGTTTCATGGGATTCTCATCGTATGACGCCCATCACCGAGGTGGAGGGGCGAAGGCTCGCGCTCAGCAATCTCGACAAGGTCCTCTACGCGGAGAGCGGCTTCACCAAGGGTGAGGTGCTGCACTACTACGCCACCGCCGCGGATGCCCTGCTCCCCCACCTGCGCGACCGGCCCGTGTCCTTCCTGCGCTTCCCCGACGGGCCCGCAGGGCAGACGTTCTTCGCCAAGAACGTGCCGCCGGGCACGCCCACCTGGGTGCGGACGGCCGAGGTGCGGCGGTCGGACGGACTCTCGCGGCAGATCCTCGTACCGGACCTGGCGACGCTGATGTGGGCGGCGAACCTGGTCACCGAGTTCCACACGCCGCAGTGGCGGACGGACGCGCCCGGGCTCGCCGACCGGCTCGTGCTCGACCTCGATCCCGGGCCGCCCGCGAGCGTCGTGGAGGCCTGCGAGGCGGCGCTGTGGCTGCGGGAGCGGCTGGTGGCCGACGGGTTCGCCGTGTACGCCAAGACGTCGGGCAGCAAGGGGCTGCATCTGCTCGCGCCGCTGCGGCCGACGCCCAGCGAGGACGTCACGGCGTACGCGAAGGGTCTTGCCGTGGCCGCCGAGCAGGCGCTGCCGCGGCTGGTCGTGCACCGGATGACGCGCAGCCTGCGGCCGGGGAAGGTGTTCGTCGACTTCAGCCAGAACGCCGCGGCGAAGACCACGGCGACCCCCTACACCCTGCGGGCCCGGCCCCAGCCGACCGTGTCCACACCGGTGACCTGGGACGAGGTGGAGGCCTGCCGGGAGCGGCGGAATCCGGGGCTGCTGGTCTTCCTGGCGACCGACGTCGGGGCGCGTCTGGAGCGGTACGGGGATCTGCTGGGGCCGCTGCTCGACCCGGAGGGGGGCGGGGTGCTGCCGGATTCGGGGTGAGGCCCGGCCGGGCGGGCGCCCCGGTCGAGCGGGCGCTCGGGGTGGGCCCCGGTCGAGCGGGCGCCGAGGTGAGCCCCGGTCGAGCGGGGGCCGGGGTGAGCCCGGCCCCCGCCCCGTGCGTCAGACCCGCTTCCACGTCCGGCGGTCGCGGGCCAGCGCGTGCAGCGCCTCGACGTCCGCCGGTTTGAGGACCCCGCCCGTGCGGGCCAGCGCCGGCAGGTCCTCCTCGCGCAGCACCCGCACCTCCCGGGGCGGCACCGCGACCTCCACGTCCACCGCCCCCACGGGCACGAGCACCGCCCGCACCTCCGCCGTCAGGGCGAACGACACCCGCCCCGCGTCCGCCCGCAGCTCCCGCAGCAGGGGCCCGGGCTGCCCGCGCCCCACGGCCACCATCGGGTCGGCCATCCGCACCCGCTGCCTGCGGGCCGGTAACGCCCGGACGCAGAAGAGGCCGCCGGGGCCGATCAGGAGGTGGTGCACGCGGCGGCCGCCGGGCAGGCCGATCGAGTGCAGGGTGTGCCAGCCGACCGCGTCCAGGCGGTCGAGGGCGTCGCCGACCGCGGTCTGCGCCGCGAGCGCCCGGTGCCGGGGGTCGGACCGCAGCCTGCGCGCGGGCGGCGGGTCGCGTTCCAGGTCGACGCGCAGGACCTCGCCGGGCCGGTTCGGGGCGAGGTCGTCGTCCGGGTGGAGCGTGAGCCTGGCCAGCTCGGCGGGGGTGGGGACGGGTGGTGGTCCCACCGTGACGTTGCCCGTCAGGAACGGGCCGAGAGCGTCGAGGACATCGGCTTCCCGGTCGGCGCTCAGCAGGTTCACGCGGGCGGTGTCCCTGTCGTACCAGGCCACGTTCCCGCCGTCCGGCCTGCATACGTAGAGCCGCTCCTGACCGTGCCTCCAGGCCGGTACGACACGAAGTCCGCTCATGCCCCATCACCCCATGACCATGGGAGCAGCCCGGGCACCGCTCCGGCAAGAAGCCGGCGGCGCTCCGCGGAAGTCGGGGGCGATTCGCCCTGTGTTCGCCACCCCGGCCGGGTCCGCGCCCCCTGTCCCCGCCCATCCCGTAACGGCACCGCTCGCACAGCTATGGCCCCCTGTTACAAAGTCGTCGAAGCGCCGCAATGGCGGACACCTAGCGTCGTCCTTGTCACTGCCCGCCGCAGAGCGCAAGGAACGTCCCGTGAGCAATCGTCGCCGTACCTCGGCCCTCCGTACCGCCGTCGTCGTCACGTTCGCCGGCGGTGCGCTGCTGCTCCCGGCCACGGCCGCCCTCGCCGCGTCCCCGTCCCCCACCGCCGCGCACTCCCCCGCCGCGGCCCCGCACTCCCCGGCCCCCGCGCCCGCCGCCCGCCTCACCGACGACACCGCCGCGACCCCCGAGGGCGGCGTCAAGGCGGGCGCCACCGGGGTGCGGGACGCCGGGGATCCCGCGTTCCTGGTGGCGGGCGGCGCCATGGCGGCCGCGGGGGCGGCGGGGCTCGGCTTCGCGATGATGCGCCGCGGGCGCACGGACGCCTGACCGGCACACGTCCAAGGAGCCCCCGTGCACACCCCCACCCCTCGCGAGGGCGAGGCCGCCGAGCGGGAAGCCCACCCGGCACGCCCCCGCCGCCGTCTCGCCGCCGCCGCTGCCCTCACCGCCGCCGTCGGCGTCGGCCTCATCGCCTGCGGGCAGGGCGGTGGCTCCGGCGCCCCCGCGCCCGACGTCGCCGTCAAGAACGTCACGACCACCCGGGCCAAGCAGGCGCCGCCTCCGATGGCGGAGTCCAGGCCGACGGGTCTGCGGATCCCGGCGGCGGGCGTGGACGCCACGGGGATGCTGGACCTCGGCATCGGCGAGGACGGGGCACTACAGGTGCCGCCGGCCTCGAAGGCGGAGCTGCCCGGCTGGTGGACGGGGGGCGTCACCCCTGGCCAAAAGGGTGCGGCGGTCGTGGTCGCGCACTACGACACGGCGGCCGGGCCCGCGCTCATGCGGAACGTCGCGAAGGTGCGGGCCGGTGACCGGATCATGGTGCCGAGGGCGGACGGCTCCACGGCGACGTTCGAGGTGCGCGAGATCCAGCAGGTCGGCAAGGAAGACTTTCCAACCCATAAGGTGTACGGGGCGACCGACCGCCCGGAGCTGCGCCTGCTGACCTGCGGCGGCCCGATCAAGGACGGTCACCGCACCGACAACATCATTCTTTACGCCGACCTCGTGCGGTGAGGCCGCGCCCGGGCACCCGGCCCCGTGCCGAAGCCCCGCACCCGGCCCCCGCGACCAGGAGTGCCAGTTGAACCGCAGCCGCAGGCCGAGCCGCCCCGGCCCAGCCCGCCGACGCGCGCTCGCCGTCGGCGCCCTGGTGCTGGCCGCGACCGGGGTGGTGGCGGGCTGCGGCGACCCGGGCGACCTGCGGAGCGCGGGTGCCACACCGACGGCCGTCGGCCCCACCCGGCTGTGGCCGGACCTGCCGCCCGCGTCCTCACCGGTCGGTGACTACGGCGAGGCGGACACCGAGGAGGTCAAGGGCGTCAAGGTGCCCGACGGCGACCTGCACAAGGTGAACCCCGTCGCGATCGTCAGGGCGGAGGTGGCCGCGAACCCCGACGTCTACAGCGGGCCCGACGGGCTCTACAAGGAAACCGTCGAAGCCCTCAAGGACTGCGGCAAGGAGCCCGCGGACTGCCCCGTCCTCAAGGCGTACTACCGCGACTTCACCGGCGACGGCAAGGACGACCTCGTCGTCGGCATCCGCATGCCCGAGGAGCAGCTCGCCGTCCGTGTCTACGCGATGGACAAGGGGCACCTCACGCAGATCATGGGCACATCCGACGCGGTGCTCGGCGTGGAGCTCGCCGGGCGCGACCTGGTGGTGCGCGCGGTCTCCGGCATCCCCGGCTACGAGTACCGCACGGCCTGGTCCTGGGACCGGCACCAGCGCGCGATGCTGCCCACCCGCGACGAGATCCTGCGCTCGTCCGACGCGCCCCGCCCCAAGGGCGCCCGCAGCCAGGTGCCCGCCCTGACCGAGGCCGAGCCGGGCGCGGGTCCCGGCTCCGGCCCCGGCCCGGGTGAGACGTCGGGCCCGGGCGAGACGCCCGCGCCGAGCGCCGCCGACCGTCCGGGCGAGGGTTCGTGACCGCCGAGCCCGGGGCCGCGCCCCAGGCCGGGGCCCGCGGGTCCCGGCTGCCGCGCCTGCCTCGCCTGCCGTTCCGGCTGCCCGCCTGGACCGCGACGCTGGCCTGGAAGGCCGCGGCTTTCATCGCCGTGATGTGCTGCGCGCTCGCGGCGCTGCTCGGCGTGCTCGTGCACGTCGCGGTGACCAACCAGACCGTCGGCCAGGCCCGCGATCGCGCCCTGACCCGGCTCGACGAGGCCACCAAGCAGTACGAGGCGGGCGGGCGGCTCGGACCCGGCGCGGGCATCGACCCGCCCGGCCTGCCGCGGCGGCTGCGGGACCTCGCGGTGAGCGGGGAGCGGGGCACGATGGTCGGCGACCACGACGAGCGGCCCACGGTGTGGGCGGCGGGACCCGCGGACGGCGGGCGGGCCATCGCCGTACAGGTCGACTACGCCCAGGGCGCCCGCACCATCGACGGGCTCGACCGGGCCATCGTCGGCTCGTCGGTGCTCGCCATCGGGGCGACGCTGCTCGTCGGCGCGTTCGCGGTGACGCGAGTGACCAGGCGGCTGCACCAGACGGCCCGGGTCGCGCGCCGCATCAGCGCGGGCGACCTGGACGCGCGCGTCAACGACCCCCGCACCCACGACGAGGGACGGCACCAGGACGAGGTGGCCACCGTCTCCGGCGCCCTGGACACGATGGCGTCGTCGCTCCAGGGCAAGCTCCTGAGCGAGCAGCGCTTCACCGCGGACGTCGCGCACGAGCTGCGGACGCCGCTCACCGGGCTGCACGCCGCCGCCGAGCTGCTGCCGCCGGGCCGCCCCACCGAGCTGGTCCGGGACCGGGTGGCGACGCTGCGCACGCTCACCGAGGACCTCCTGGAGATCTCCCGCCTCGACTCGCGCAACGAGCGCGTCGACCTCGACGCGGTCCTCCTCGCTCCCCTGGCCGAACGCGTCGTGCGGGCCTCTGGCGCCGAGGTCGAGGTGCGCGTCGTGCGGGACATCGTGGCGGAGACCGACGGGCGGCGCCTTGAGCGAGTGCTCGGGAACCTGGTCGGCAACGCCCTCAAGCACGGGGCTCCGCCGGTGTCCTTGACCGTGGACGGGCCCGTGATCACCGTCCGGGACCACGGGCCCGGGTACCCGGACTACCTCATCGAGCACGGGCCGCAGCGGTTCCGCACGGAGGGGACGACCAAGGGGCACGGCCTCGGGCTCACCATCGCGCTGGGGCAGGCGAACGTGCTGGGGGCGCGGCTCGTGTTCTCCAACGCGGCCGGGTCCGGCGGGGCCGTGGCCACGCTCACGCTCCCGCATGTCGCCTCGGGCGGCGTGGGGGACGAGGGCTGACCCCGGCGTCAGGGCGCCCTCGCACCGCGGCCTTCGGCCTCGCTCGTCCTCGATCTCGCCCGAGCTCTTGAAGAGCAGGGGCCCCCACGACGGGCTCGGCTTCACCGTCTGCGGTCGTTTGCGTACTCCTCGTGTCGCTCATAGCGTGACATCGCGGCCTTTGACCCGGTCGCGATGTCACCCTTCCGCTCCCCGAGGAGGCCTCATGGCCCGTCGCACCCGCTCCTCCGTCACCACTCGCCTCTCCATACTCGTGGCCGGTGGCGCCCTCGCCGCCGCGACCGTCCTCACCGCCGCGCCCGGCGCCGCCGCCGACGACGCGAACAACAACCCGCCGATCTACAAGGGCCGGGTCACCGCCAAGTCCGGGCTGCTCCTGCGGGACGCCCCGACGCGGGGCAGCAAGGTCATCCGGAGCGAGCCGTACGGCAAGGTCGTGCACATCTTCTGCAAGGCGCGCGGCGAGTACGTCCACCACAACGACCGCTGGTACCTGCTCACCGACGGCACCTGGGCCTGGGGCGCCGCGCACTACATCGCCAACATCGGGCCCGCGCCGCGCTGGTGCTGACCAGGACACCGGCGACATAACCGGACATTAGGCTCGCAGCTTGCTACGTTCCGGGCATGACCGGAACAGCGGCGGAGCCCGCCGCCGTCGCCGCTGTCCGCCTGCCCCGGCGCCGCGGGACCGAGCTGGCGCTGATCGTCGTGGCCGTGCTGCTCTCGGTGTACGGCTACTGCGCCGTGGGGCTCGCCCGCGACGGTTCCGTCCCGCCCGGCGCCGCCGGTTACGGCGCCGGGCTCGGGGTGCTCGCGCTCCTCGCCCACGGGGCGGTGCGGCTGCGGGCCCCGTACGCCGATCCGCTGCTGCTGCCGATCGCGGTGCTGCTCAACGGCCTCGGCCTGGTGCTCATCTACCGGCTCGACCTGGAGACTCCCGGCGACCGGGCGGCGCCCACCCAGCTCGTCTGGTCGACGATCGGCGTCGGTCTCTTCATCGCCGTCGTGCTGGTCCTGCGCGATCACCGCGTGCTCAAGGGCTACGCCTATCTGTCCGTGGTCACCGCCCTCGTCCTCATGATCGTGCCGATCTTCTTCCCGGCGGTGAACGGCGCCCGCATCTGGATCCGGATCGGCGGATTCTCCATCCAGCCCGGCGAGTTCGCGAAGATCCTGCTCGCGGTGTTCTTCGCCGCCTACCTCGCGGCCAACCGCACCGCCCTGGCGTACGCGGGCCGCACCGTGTGGCGGTTCAAACGGCTGCAACTGCCCACCGGGCGGGTGCTCGGTCCGATCGTGGCGATCTGGCTGCTGAGCGTCGGTGTGCTCGTCCTGGAGCGCGACCTCGGCACGTCGCTGCTGTTCTTCGGGCTCTTCGTGATCCTGCTGTACGTCGCCACCGGGCGCACCGGCTGGATCGCCGTCGGCCTGCTGCTCGCGGCGGTCGGGGCGTTCGCGGTGGGTTCGCTGGAGCCGCACGTGCACGGCAGGGTCGAGGACTGGCTGCACCCGTTCGCGTCGATCGAGGCCGGCGAGGGGCCGAACCAGCTCGCCCAGTCGCTCTTCGCGTTCGCGGCCGGGGGCCTGCTCGGCACCGGTCTCGGGCTCGGGCACTCCATCCTCATCGGCTTCGCCGCGAAGTCCGACTTCATCCTGGCGACGGCCGGGGAGGAGCTGGGGCTCGCCGGGCTCGTGGCGATCTTCCTCCTGTACGCCCTGCTCGTGGAGCGCGGCTTCCGGGCGGGGCTCGCGCTGCGCGACCCGTTCGGGCGGCTGCTCGCGATCGGGCTCGCGTCGATCGTGGCGCTCCAGGTGTTCGTGATCGCGGGCGGCGTGACGGGCCTCATCCCGCTGACCGGGATGGCGATGCCGTTCCTGGCGCAGGGCGGTTCGTCGGTCGTCACCAACTGGATCATCGTGGCGCTGCTCATCCGGCTCAGCGACTCCGCGCGCGCCCAGGCCGTGCCGGTGTCCGCGTCCGGTCCCGCGGCCGGGTCCGGGTCCGAGTCCGGGTCGAAGGAGGTCAGGGCGTGACCCGCCACATCCGCCACGCCGCCGCGTTCTGCGCGCTGCTGCTCGTGGCCCTGCTCGTGAACGCGACCCGGGTGCAGGTCGTCGACTCACGGACGTACGACGACAACCCCGCCAACCGCCGCGCCGCCATCGCCCGCTTCGCCCAGCCGCGCGGCGACATCCTGGTGGACGGCAAGCCCGTGACCGGCGCCAAGGACACCGGCGAGCAGCTCCGCTACGAACGGACGTACCGCAACGGCCCGTTGTACGCCCCCGTGACCGGCTTCGCCTCGCAGGTGTACGGCACCACGTTCCTGGAGCACGCCGAGGACGACGTCCTGGCGGGCACCGACCCGATGCTCGCCCCGCTGCCCCTGTGGAACGACCTCACCCGCGCCCAGAACCCGGGCGGGAAGGTCGTCACCACCATCCGGGCGGCCGTGCAGCGCGCGGCGTTCGCCGGGCTCGGCGGCAAGAAGGGCGCCGTGGCCGCCCTCGACCCGGGCACCGGCGCGGTGCTCGCCCTGGTCTCGACGCCGTCGTACGACCCCGAGCGCCTCGCGGGCACGGGCAGCGCCGTGACCGGTGCCTGGGCGAGGCTCAACGCCGACCCGGACAAGCCGATGCTGAACCGGGCGCTCAGCCAGACCTATCCGCCGGGTTCGACGTTCAAGGTGGTGACGGCGGCCGCCGCGCTCGACGCGGGCGAGATCACCGACCTGGACGCGGACACCAGGTCCCCCGCTCCGTACACGCTGCCCGGCACCACGACCAGCCTCGCCAACGAGGTCGAGGGGTGTACGAACGCGAGCCTGCGGTACGCCTTCCAGTGGTCCTGCAACACCGTCTTCGCCAAGCTCGGCGTCGACACCGGCCAGGACGCCCTGGCGGGCACGGCGAAGAAGTTCGGCTTCGACAGCTCCGGCCTGCGGATCCCCTCGCCCGTCGCCACCAGCACCTTCGACACCGCCATGGACGACGCGCAGCTCGCCCTGTCGGCCATCGGCCAGTACGACACGCGCGCCACGCCCCTGCAGATGGCGATGGTCTCGGCGGCCGTGGCGGGCGGCGGCTCGGTCAAGGCGCCGTACCTGGTGGACCGGACGACGACCGACGACGGCGACACGGTGGCGTCGAGCGGCACCCGGACGCTCCGGCAGGCCATGAACCCGGGCACGGCCGTGCAGTTGCGCGAGCTGATGACGGACGTCGTCGAGAAGGGCACGGGCCGCAACGCCGCGATCGAGGGCGTCACCGTCGGCGGCAAGACGGGCACGGCCCAGCACGGCATCGGCAACGCGGGCACCCCGTACGCCTGGTTCATCGCCTGGGCCCAGGAGCCGGGCGACGCGCAGCCTTCGGTGGCGGTCGCCGTCGTCGTCGAGGACGCGTCGGCGGACCGCTCGGACATCAGCGGGGGCGGCAGCGCGGCGCCGATCGCGAAGGCGGTGATGGAGGCGGCCTTGCGCTGAGGCCGCGCCGGCGGGGTGCCTAGTCGCCCAGCCGGGCCGTGGTGCTGGCGCCGTCGATCGCCTCGCGGAGGAAGTCCGCGTGCCCGGAGTGCTGTGCCGTCTCGCGCAACAGGTGCAGCACGATCCGGCGCACGGACCACCGCGGTACGACGCCCGGCTCCCAGGGCGCCTCGGGCAGCGGCACGACCGTGTCGAGCCCCGCGCGCTCCACGGCCTCGTCGGTGGCGCGCGCGGCGGCCTCGTACGCGGTCACGAGGCCGGCCAGGTCGGCGCCCGGCGGCATCTTGTACTGCTCCATGTCGAACATGCCGGGCGGGGCATCACCGGTGCCGCTGCTCAGGATGAGCGTCCAGTTGCGCTCGCCGTGCGTGAGGTGGTTCACGATGCCGCCGAGTGTCAGCTCGCTGACGGTGGACCGTGTGGCGGCCTGCTCGTCGGTGAGTCCGCGCACCGTGATGAGGAGGGTGCGGCGCTGCTCACGCAGGGCGTCGAGGAGTTCCTGGGTCTCGGTCATGCGCACACGCTAGAGCTCAACTAGGACAGGTTGCGGCCTATTCGGGATCCGTGGCCGCGCCGGTCGCGACGGCCGCCTCGACCTCGGCAACGCGCTCCCCCTCCTCCGCGGCGAAGCGCTCGGCGTCCAGCTTCTCCGCGATCTCCTCGTCCTGGGCCATCAGCTGGTCGAGGTTGGAGTCGCCCATCTCGAACACGCCCATGTCCACGTACGCCTGCTGGAGGCGCTTGCCCCACAGGCCGATGTCCTTGACGCACGGCACGATGCGGCTGAACAGCAACTGCCGGAAGAGCTGGAGGTATTCGGAACGCTCGCTGCACTCCTCGGCGTCCTTGAGCGGGATGCCGAAGTTCTCGAGGACCTCGACGCCGCGCAGCCGGTCGCGCATCAGGTAGCAGCCCTCGATGACGAACTCCTCGCGTTCGCGCCGTTCGGCGTCGGTGAGCTGCTTGTAGTAGTCGCGCAGCGCCATCCGCCCGAAGGCCACGTGCCGGGCCTCGTCCTGCATGACGTAGGCGAGGATCTGCTTGGGCAGCGGCTTGTCGGTGGTGTCGCGGATCATGCCGAAGGCGGCGAGGGCGAGGCCTTCGATGAGGACCTGCATGCCGAGGTAGGGCATGTCCCAGCGGGAGTCGCGCAGCGTGTCGCCGAGCAGCGCCTGGAGATTGTCGTTGATCGGGTAGAGCATGCCGATCTTCTCGTGCAGGAAGCGGCTGTAGATCTCGGCGTGCCGGGCCTCGTCCATGGCCTGGGTGGCGGAGTAGAACTTCGCGTCGAGGTCGGGGACGGACTCCACGATGCGGGCGGCGCACACCATCGCGCCCTGCTCGCCGTGCAGGAACTGGCTGAACTGCCAGGAGGCGTAGTGCTTGCGCAGCTCGCCGCGTTCGGCGGCGGACATCAGGTCCCAGTACCGGGTGCCGTAGAGGGACAGGGCCTCGTCGGGGGTGCCGAGCGGGTCGAGCGGGTCGACCTCAAGGTCCCAGGCGATGCGCTTGGCGCCGTCCCACTGCTTGTCCTTGCCCTTTTGGTAGAGGTTCAGCAGACGTTCGCGGCCCTCTCCGTACTCCCAGCTGAAGCGGGCGGCGCCAGTGGCGGGGACCTGCCAGGTGAGGTCCTGCTGGCCTGAGGTGTACAGATCGCGTGTGGACACGGACGGCTCCTCGCGGGTCTCGGCGGCCCCCGCTGGCGCGCAACCGCCGCACAGGGGTGGCTCCTTGGCAGGCTCACACGGTGGTAGACGCGCGGTCAACAAGTCGTGCGCAAGGGATTGACGACCTTGCTGACAAGCAGTCTCATAAGACGTGACCCCCGGTAACCCGCTTGTGAGAGCACACGAGGAGCAGGAGATCTCATGACGACCGTGACCGAGGACAGCGAACTCGCGGGTCTGCGGGACGCGCTCGGCCTGCTCAAGGACCGCGAACAGGTGGCCCAGCGACTCCTTGAGTCCTCCGCCAAGCACTCCTTCGACCCCGACAAGGAGCTCGACTGGGACGCGCCCGTCGAGGACGGCAAGTGGTTCTGGCCGCCGGAGCTGGTGTCGCTCTACGACACCCCGCTGTGGCGGCGGATGTCCGAGGAGCAGCGCTTCGACCTGGCCCGGCACGAGGCGGCCTCGCTGGCCTCGCTGGGCATCTGGTTCGAGATCATCCTCATGCAGCTGCTCGTGCGGCACATCTACGACAAGTCCGTGACCAGCGCCCATGTGCGGTACGCGCTCACGGAGATCGCCGACGAGTGCCGCCACTCGATGATGTTCGCCCGCATGATCGAGAAGGGCGGGGCGCCGACGTACCCCGTCACGAAGCTCAACCACAATCTCGCCCGCGTCCTCAAGACCGTCTCCACCACGCCCGGTTCCTTCGCCTGCACCCTGCTCGGCGAGGAGATCCTGGACTGGATGCAGCGCCTGACGTTCCCCGACGAGCGCGTGCAGACCCTGGTGCGCGGCGTGACCCGCATCCACGTCGTGGAGGAGGCCCGCCACGTGCGGTACGCCCGCGAGGAGCTGCGCCGCCAGATGGTGACGGCACCGCGCTGGGAGCGCGAGCTGACCCGGATCAGCAGCGGCGAGGCGGCCCGCGTCTTCTCCATCGCCTTCGTCAACCCGCAGGTGTACACGAACGTCGGCCTCGACCGCCGTGAGGCCCTCGCCCAGGTCAAGGCGAGCGGCCACCGGCGCGAGGTGATGCAGTCCGGCGCGAAACGGCTCACCGACTTCCTGGACGACATCGGCGTGCTGCGCGGGGCGGGCAGGCGGCTGTGGAAGTCCTCGGGCCTGCTGGCGTAGCCCGCCGCGCCCGCCCGACCGCTCCCGGCCACCCCAGGCCCCGGGGCGCGCCCGCCCCCACTCTTCGTACGAAAACACGGTTACGCTGCGGGACATGAGCCAAGCCGTCGGCCCCACCCGCGCGTACCGGCGCCTCAGCGTCGAGGAGCGCAAGAGCCAGCTCCTCGACGCCGCCCTCAACCTCTTCGCGCACCGCGCCCCCGAAGAGGTCTCCCTCGACGACGTCGCCGAGGCCGCCGGGGTGTCGCGGCCCCTGGTCTACCGCTACTTCCCCGGCGGCAAGCAGCAGTTGTACGAGGCGGCGCTGCGCACGGCCGCCGACGCACTGCAGCAGTGCTTCGCCGAACCGCAGGACGGCCCGCTCACCCAGCGCCTCGGGCGCGCCCTCGACCGGTACCTCGCCTTCGTCGACGAGCACGACACCGGGTTCAGCGCGCTGCTCCAGGGCGGCAGCGTCATCGAGACCTCCCGCACCACCGCCATCGTCGACGGCGTCCGCCGCGCGGCGGCCGAGCACATCCTCGCCCACATGGAACTGCCCGAGCCGCCGGGCCCCCGGCTCCGCATGACCGTCCGCATGTGGATCACCGCCGTCGAGGCCGCCTCCCTCATCTGGCTCGACCAGGACAAGCAGCCGCCCCTGGACGAGCTGCGCGCGTGGCTGGTCGACCAGTTCGTCGCCCACATCACGGCCACGGCGGGCCGCGACGCGCAGACCGCCGCGATGGTCCGCCGCGCCCTCGCCCTGGAGACACCGGAGGGCCCGGTGGGCGAGCTGGCGCGACGGGTGCTGCCGGTGGTGGCGGAGGCGGGGCACCTGCTGTAGCGGTACGCGGGGCCGCAGCTCCCCGGCGCCCCGGGCCCCCGCCCCCGGGCCTCGGGGCCGCGCACCCGGCTCACCGGGGAGACACTGGTGCCGTGAAGAGTGAAGAGACCCCCTTCGTGGGCGGCCCCCTGGACGGCCGCGTCCTGCCCGTCCTCCTCGGCCCGACCGGCCACCCCCCGAAGGTCTACCGCGTCCCCGTGCCCGACGACGCGGGCGGCGAGCCCACGATCCTCGTCTACCGCCGCGTGGCAGCGGGCACCGCCCGCCGCTTCGGCCTCCACCCGGGCTGGAAGTACGAGTACGACGCCGGGGGCGGCGGGGGCGAGGGCGGCCTGCGGAACCTGAAGTGGCCGTGGTCGAAGCCGGGTCAAGGGCGGACTGCCGGGACGGACGCGGGCGGGGGTTCTGAGGCGTAGTCCTCAGCCTCTCCGGCGGTGCGCTGAGGTGCGGGTGGGTTCCAGCCCCTCCGGCGTTCGAGGAACCGGGGCCCGGGGCGGGGCGCAACCCGCCGCGCCGCGAAACCCTGGACGGGTGACCTCATTGCGCCAACCGATCAGCGCCGCCGCGCGCCCCGCCCGGCCCCGTCCCATGCTCACGGTGCGAGAGCGGACCCCCCGCCCCGCACCGTGAGGTGATGACATGTCAGGAAGGCTGCTGCGCTGGGTGTGCACCGGATCCGCCCTCTCCGCGCTCCTCACCGCCGTCCCCCTGTCCCCCCACGCCGCACCCGCACACGCGGCCCCGGGCCCCGGCGAGCGCCCCGTCGCCGAACTCCTGACGGACCTTCAGCGTCTGTACCGCGAGGCCGAGGAGTCCACGGAGATCTACAACGCGACCGAGGAGAAGCTGACCGACCAGCGCCGCCAGGTCACCGGCCTCAACCGCGGCCTCGCGCGAGCCCGCGCCGCCGCCCACGACGGCAGGGGCGCGGTCGGCCGCCTCGCCCGCCAGCAGTACCAGCACGGCACCGTCGAGATCTCCTCCTACGTACGCCTCCTCCTCGCCCGCGACCCGCAGGGCGCCCTCGACCAGCGCCACGTCCTGCGCCGCGCCGCCGCCGACCGGGCCGCCGCCGCCACCCGGCTCGTCGACGGCGAGAAGAAGGCCGAAGGGCTCGCCCGCGCGGCCCGGCGCGCCCTCGCCACCCAGGAGTCCCTGGCCGCGCGCCGGCGCACCGCCCGGGACACCGTGCGGGCCCGCCTCCAACAGGTCGAGGAGCTGCTCGCCTCGCTCAGCGCCGAGGAGCTGGCCGCACTCGGGCGGGCCGAGGAGGAGGGGGCCGAGCGGGCGCAGCGGCGGCTCGTCGCGTCCGGGGCGCTCGGGGCGCCCGCCGGGGCGGGACGGGCGCCGTCCGCGCGGGGGGAGCGGGCCTTGCGGTACGCCGTCGCGCAGATCGGGAAGCCGTACGAGTGGGGGGCGGAGGGGCCCGCCTCCTTCGACTGTTCCGGGCTCACCCAGCGGGCCTGGGGGGTCGCGGGGCGTGGGATTCCCCGGACCAGCCAGCAGCAGTGGGCGCGGCTGCCCCGGGTTCCCCTCCGGGACCTGCGGCCCGGCGACCTCGTCGTCTACTTCCCCCGCGCCACCCACGTCGCCCTCTACCTCGGCCGCGGCAAGGTCGTCCACGCGCCCCGGCCCGGGGCTCGCGTCAAGGTCTCGCCCCTCGCCGCGAACCCCGTCCTCGGCGCGGTCCGCCCCGACCCCCGGGCCACGCCCCTCTCCGACTACCGCCCGCCCCGATTGCCCACGGGGGCGACGGAGGGGGCGGACCGGGGGTGGTCGGGCTAGGCCTCGCGGGGCGCCCCGGTCCCGCCCCTTCTCCGAAACCGGGGCCGCGCCCCTGGACCCCAGGGGGTGGGCGCCCCCTCCGGGTGGGCCGGGGCACCCCCGAATCGGCGCTCCGCGCCTCGTCCTCAAACGCCGGACGGGCTCTCTCCCACCCATCCGCCCGGGGCACCCACCCCGGGGTCCAGGGGCGCGGCCCCGGGATCGGGAAGGGGCGGGGTCGGGGCTACGCAGCCGCGACTTCCGCCAGGTACGCCTCCGCCAGCTCCGCCTCGTAGAAGTAGTTCTCGAAGTCCGCCGGATCGTTGAAGCCGTTGGCGAACCGGTCGGCGACGGGCTGGAGTTCACCGGCGGCGCCGAGGAGGTCGAGGACGTGCTCGGGCGGCACACCGAGCATCGCGTTGGTCCACTTGGTGACGTGCTGAGCGGTGGCCCAGTACCGGTCGAAGGCCCCCTGCATCCACGCCTCGTCGAAGGGCCGCTCCCCGTGGGAGACGATCGAGGAGAGGTACGAGGCCGCGCACTTGGACGCGGAGTTGGACCCCTGCCCGGTGATCGGGTCGTTGGCGACGACGACGTCGGCGACGCCGAGGACGAGCCCCCCGCCGGGCAGCCGCCCGATCGGCTTGCGCACGGTCGGGGCGTACCGCCCGGCCAACGTGCCGCCGGCGTCGGTGAGTTCGACCTTGGTGGCGCGGGCGTACTCCCAGGGCAGGAACTTCTCCAGGAGTTCGAGGGTGAGGGAGAGGTGCTCGCCGGGGTCCTTGACGCCCCGGAAGACGTCGAGCGGACCGCCGGGGACGCCTTCCCAGAAGAGGATGTCGGCGCGGCCGGACGTGGTGAGCGTCGGCATGACGAAGAGTTCGCCGACGCCGGGCACGAGGTTGCAGCGCACGGCGTCGAAGTCGGGGTGTTCGGGCCGCGGCCCGAGCCCGTGGACGTAGGCGACGGCGAGGGCCCGCTGCGGCGCGTCGTACGGCGAGCGCGCGGCGTCCCGCTCGAACATGGACACCAGCTCGCCCTTGCCCGCGGACACGAGCACCAGGTCGTACGTACGGGAGAAGTAGTCCAGGTCGGAGACCGCCGCGCCGTGGATGACGAGCTGCCCGCCGCGCTGTGCGAACGTCTCCATCCAGCCCGCCATCTTCACGCGCTGGTCGACCGACTGCGCGTACCCGTCGAGCCTGCCGACCCAGTCGATGACGCGGGCGGAGTCGGGACCGGCGACGGAGACGCCGACGCCCTCGATGTTCGGCGCCTGCGACTCCCAGAAGTTCAGGCCGAGTTCTCGCTCGTGCTGCAGGGCCGTGTGGAACATGCACTGGGTCGACATGACCCGGCCGGACCGGATCTCGTCCGCCGTGCGGTTGGACATGAGGGTGACCTCGTACCCCTGCGACTGGAGGCCGAGCGCGATCTGGAGACCGGACTGACCGGCTCCGACGATGAGTATCTTCCGCATGCTGATGGGGATCCTTCTGTTCAGGGCTACTCGGGGGTGCGGTCCAGCGCGTGGCCCACCAGGGCGAGCAGCGATTCGATCGCCGAGATCCGCTGCCGCGCGTCCATGATCAGGACGGGGATGTGCGCGGGCACCGTCAGGGCCTCCCGGACGTCCTCGGCCTCGTACCACTCGGTGCCCTCGAAGTGGTTGACGGCCACGACGTACGGCAGGCCGCAGCTCTCGAAGTAGTCGAGCGCGGGGAAGCAGTCGGTGAGGCGGCGGGTGTCGGCGAGCACCACGGCGCCGATCGCGCCGCGCACCAGGTCGTCCCACATGAACCAGAAGCGCTGCTGGCCCGGTGTGCCGAAGAGGTAGAGCACCAGGTCGTCGTCCAGCGTGATGCGGCCGAAGTCCATGGCGACGGTGGTCGTGGTCTTCGCGGGGGTGGCGCTCAGGTCGTCGGTGTCGGCGCTTGCCTGCGTCATCAGCGCCTCCGTCCGGAGGGGCGTGATCTCGGAGACGGCGGTGACGAGCGTGGTCTTGCCCACGCCGAAGCCGCCCGCGACGACGATCTTCGTGGCGATCGGCGCGCGGGTGTGGTCGGTCTGCCAGGCCTGCACGCCCTCCTCGTGGGCGAGGAGTTCGGCGGCGTTCTCCAGGACCGCGGCGGCCGGATCCACCGGCGCCACCGGGTCGGAGACGGCGGAGTCGGAGACGGTGAAGTCGGAGACGGCGGAGTCAGAGACGGCGGAGTCCACTCAGCACCCTTTCGAGCAGTGCGCGGTTCGGCTGCCCGGGGCCGTGGCCCGTTCCGTACACGCGGATCTTTCCCTGGTCGGCGAGGTCGCTGAGCAGCACGCGGACCACGCCGAGGGGCATCTTCAGAAGCGCGGAGATCTCGGCGACCGTCCGCATCCGGCGGCAGATCTCGACGATGGCCCGCATCTCCGGCATGACGCGGGTGCTCAGCGGGTCGCCCTTGCCCAGCTCGCGCCGCTCCTCGGGGGCCTCGACGGCGGGGTTCGCGGCCACGAACGTCTCGACCAGGAGGACGTGCCCGAAGCGGGTGCGGCCGCCGGTCAGCGAGTACGGGCGCACGCGCGCCGGCTTCCGGGCGCCGCCGCGCCGGGGCAGCTCGGGCACGGCGCTCATCACGCGTTCTCCATCGACTGGCGCAGCTCGCTGCGGAGTTCGGGCGTGAGGACGTGTCCGGCGCGGCCGACGAACAGCGCCATGTGGTACGCGACGACCGTCATGTCGCAGTCGGGGGTCGCGTGCACGCCGAGCAGCGAGCCGTCGCTGATCGCCATCACGAAGAGGCTGCCCTCCGCCATGGCGACGACGGTCTGCTTGACCGAGCCGCCGTCCATCAGCCGCGCCGCGCCGAGGGTGAGGCTGCCGAGCCCGGACACGATGGTGGCCAGATCGGCGCTCGAACCCCTGGGGCCGGTGGGCCTGGTGGCGGGGCGGCGCTCGGCGTTGCGCACGGGGTCGGAGGAGAGCAGCAGGAGTCCGTCGGACGAGACGACGGCGACCGAGAGGATTCCGGGAACCTCCTCGACCAGGTCGGTCAGGAGCCAGTGGAGGTTCTTGGCCTCACTGCTGAGGCCGTAGGCGACGGGTTCGCCGGACGCCGACGCGGGGTCGGCGCCCGGGTCGGGTTTCACTGGCTTGGCGGAAGAACCGGGCGTGCGCATGGGCGCAGTCAACTGCTTGCCTCCTCGACTGGGTCCCCCGGAACATCTGCGGCACGGTGGCCTTCGGCACTCTCTTCGGTACGGGCTTCCGCACGGGCTTCGGTGCGGGCTTCCGCATGGGCTTCGGTACGGGCTTCGGTGCGGGCTTCGGTACGCGCCAGTTCCGCCGCCACGTCGCGACGGCCACTGTTGGCCCCCTGCTGGAACCCGCCGAGCCTGCGCCGCAGTTCCTCGGCGTCGACGGCGGGCCGCGGCTGCGGCGTGGTGCTCCCGGCGGTCGCGGTGATCCTCGGGGTCCGCTTGGGGAGGCCCTTGGCGGTGAGGACGGGGGCGTCGGCGTCCGGGGTGCCGGCGGTGGCCGCGCCCGGTACGTCGACGGCTTCCGAAGGGCCCCCGCCCTCCGAGAGCTCTTCCGAGAGCCCTTCCGAGAGCCTTTCCGGCAGCTCCGCCGGGAGTGCTCCCGGCGACTCCGCCGAAAGCTCTTCCGGCAGCGCTTCCGCCGCCGGCGCCACGTCCCGCTCCGAGGGTGACTGCGCGTCCGGCTTCGGGCGCGCCTCCTGCTCGGGCCGGACCTCGTCGTCCGGCCGCGCGTGCGGCTCCGCGTCGTCCGGGTGGTCGGCCGGGACGGGCGGTGCCAGGAGTTCGAGGGTCGTCTCCGCGGCGGCGATCAGGGGGTCCCGCTCGTCCGGACGGGGCAGCGGCGGAGGCAGCGGCGTACGGCTGTCGGCCTCGGGGCGCGGCAGCAGGACGTTGGAGTTGGCCTCGGCCTCCGAGCCCGGCAGGTGCACCAGCGGCGCCCCGGAGCGGGCGGCGGGCACCGCTCCTGGCATGCCGGCCGTGGGCGGCGCGGCGAGGATGCCGTCGGGCAGCACGACGACGGCCGCGACCCCGCCCTGCTTCTGCTCGCGCAGCCGCACCCGCGCCCCGTGCCGGGCGGCGAGCCGCGCCACCACGTACAGGCCGAGCCCGAGGCCGTCGCCGCCCTCCTGGTCGTACACGTCGTCGGGCGAGAACTCCGCGAGCCGCGCGTTGAGTTCGTCGAGGCGTTCGGCGGCGACGCCGATGCCCTCGTCCTGCACGGAGAGCATCACCTCGCCGTTCTCCAGGAGCCAGCCGGACACCTCGACGGGCGCGTCGGGCGGGGAGAACGAGGTGGCGTTCTCCAGGAGTTCCGCGACCAGGTGGCTGATGTCGTCGGCGGCGAACCCGGCGATGTGCGCGTGCGGCGGCAGCGTGGCGATGCGGACGCGTTCGTACCGCTCGATCTCGCTGACGGCGGCGCGTACGACGTCGACGAGCGGCACGGGGTCCGCGTGCTGGTGGCCGTGCTCGGCGCCCGCGAGGACCAGGAGGTTCTCGCTGTGGCGGCGGGTGACGGTGGCGAGGTGGTCGAGCTTGAAGAGGGTGGCGAGCCGGTCGGGGTCCTGCTCGCGCTCCTCCAGGCTCTCGATGACGGCGAGCTGCCGCTCGACCAGGCCGAGCGTGCGCAGCGCGAGGTTCACGAACGTGCCGTGGATGCTGCGGCGCACCCGCTCCAGGTGGACGGCGGCCTCGGCGAGTTCGGCGCGCAGCGCGTCGCGCTCGTCGGCCATCTCCTGCCGGGCGTCGGCCATCGTCTGCCGCTGGCCGACGAGGTGCTTGCGGTCGGCCTCCAGGGTGGTGAGCCGGTCCTGGAGGGCGACGGCGTGGCCGTGCAGCGCGTTGACGGAGCGTACGACCGCCGCGAACTCGTCGTCGCGGCCGGTGAAGCGCACCGGCTCCTCGGTCGCGGGCGCCGTCGCGACCCGCTCCGAGCCGCGGCGGAGCACGGCCAGCGGCCGGGTCAGCGAGCGGGCCGCGCCCATGCACACGCCGACGGCGACGAGCAGCAGGACGCCGACGAGCGCGATGCGGATCTCCAGCGCCGTCACATCGTCGTCGCGCAGGTCGCCGAGGCTCTGGGTGCGGGCGTCGGCGAGCGCGTTCTCGGCGCCGCGCATGGCCTCGATCCGGGCCGAGAGCGCGCTGTCGAGCTTCTTGCGGTCCAGGCGCAGGTCGGCGGCGGAGAGCCGGGGCCGGTCGGTGAGGCGCGTCAGGTACTGCTCGGCGGTCGTGACGCCGGTGCCGGTGACGGTGGACTCGTAGGTGGCGCGGGCCTTGGCGGGCGCGGCGTCCAGGAAGTCGGCGAGCGCGGCCAGCTCCCGCACACGGGCCTGCTGCGCGGCGGCGCTGAGGCCGTCGCGGCGCCCGTCCTCCTCGCTGGCGCCGGTGCCGGAGTTGGTGGGCAGGCCGGTGACGGGGTCGACGGTGGAGCCGGTCGACGAGGGGCGGGGCACGGCGAGCGCGGCGAGCAGGAAGCCGCGCGCGGAGCCCGCCTGGTCGACGGCGTGGTCGAGGTCCGCGAGGGCGTGGGCGCCGGAGCCCGCGCGCGGCGGAAGTCTCTCGGCGAGTTCACGGGTGAGGCCGTGCAGTTCGGCGATGGCTTTCCCGTACGCCTTGTGGGCGTCGAGTGCGCTGGTGTCGTCGGTGAGCGCGGCCCGGCGCACGGACGCGAGCCGGGCGAGGTCGCGGCGCAGCTCGGCGGTGACGGAGGTGTTGGTGTTCGCGTCGGCGGCGGCTTCGCGGAGCTCCTCGATGCTCCGGTCCACGCGCGCGCTGTGGCTCTCCGAGAGGCCCTTGCCTTCGGGTCGCCCCGCGGCGACGTACGCGGTGACCTCGTCGCGTTCGTCGGCCAGGGAGTGACTGAGCGTGATCGACTGCTGGGTCAGCTCGGCGAGCGTCACCAGGCTCTGGGACTCGTTCAGTTGGCCGGACGCGGTGACGACGACGGGCGCGCCGGCTCCGGCCACGGCGGCGGCGACGACCGCTACGGCCCCTATGAGGCGGTTGCGGACGCGGGCTTTGGGCGGGGCGGGGGGTGCGGGCGCGGTGGGCGCGGGCGCGGTGGGCGCGGGCGCGGTGGGCGCGGGGGCGGTGGGCGTGGGCGCGGTGGGCGCGGGCGCGGGGGTGGCCGGGGTGGGGGTGGGCGCGGTGGGCGTGGCCGCGCCGGCCGGTGTCGCGTCGGAGGGGTCGCCGGTCGTCGCCGAGGGGCCGGACTCGGGCGTGCCCTTCGCGGCGGGCTCCCGCTCCGCGGGGGTCGCGTCCGGCGGGTCACCTGCCGGGGCCTTCTGCCCACCTTCGCGCCGAGGCCGCATCTCTTGCACCGGTGCTCGCATTCCTGTTTTCGTCTGCCCTAGGGCTCAGGTGACGATCCGTCAACGCGAGCGCTCCCGGCACGGTCCCGACCTTCGCAGACGATTCCAGTGCCGGAGCGCGGCAGTCGAGCATCGTCTGCCTGGCCACCTGAAGGAGTGAACATCGACAGGGAGTTGGTGAGCAAGTCACCCTGCGTGCCGTGCGGGCCGCGCGTGGTGCGCCAGTTGGACGTCTGTGGGCGGCTTTGGCAGGATGCGCCGCCACACCCACGCCGGAGTTGATCATTCCGGCCGAAATCCGGCGCCTGACCTGCCGACTCCCCTCTCTTTGCCGCCCACCACGCCCGTCCCGGGCGTTCGCGCGCGCCTCGGGCAGACTGGCCGAATGCGCATCGAACTGACCACCGAACCAGGCGACCCGGACCGCCCCAACGAGGACTACGCGTCGGTGGCGCTCCCCGCGTCCGGACAGGGCGGATCACTAGTGCTCCTGGACGGGGTGACGCCTCCGTCCGGCGACGCCGGCTGCTCGCACACCGTCCCCTGGTTCACCGCCCGCCTCGGCGGCGCCCTGGGTGAACTGTCCGTTTCACGACGAGATATGACGCTGCCTGAGATTCTCGCGGCGGCCATCGCGCGCACCGCGGACACCCACCGTGACACCTGTGACCTTTCTCACCCACGCACCCCGCAGGCGACGGTGGTCCTCGCGCGGTGGGACACGGAGCGCGTCGAACACCTGGTCCTGTCGGACTCCGTTCTGCTCGTGGCGAGTGCCGACGGCGAGGTGGAGGCGGTCCTCGACCCGCGCCTCGACCAGCTCCCGGCCGCGGTCCGCGCGCAGCGGGACGTCGTACGAGCGCTGCCGCGCGGCTCGGCGGAACGGCAGGCGGAAGGACGGCGGTACGCGGCGGCGGTCGAGGCCCTGCGCAATGCCGAGGGCGGCTTCTTCACGGCGGCGGCGGATCCGGGAGTGGCCGCGCTCGCGATCACCGGCGAACGGCCCCGCTCGGCCGTCACCGCGCTCGCGGCCCTGACAGACGGCGCGGGACGCTGGGTCGAGACGTTCCGCGAGGGCGACTGGGCGGACTGCTTCGCGCTGCTGCGCAAGAGCGGGCCGCAGGCGCTGGTGGACCGGGTACGGGAGTTGGAACGGGCCGATCCGCAGGGCGCGGCGTTCCCGCGCGGGAAGCGGCATGACGACGCGGCGGTGGTGTGCGTGGAGCTGTAGCTCCGCGGGCGTACGGAGTCTCCTCAGGCGTACGGAGTCTCCTCGGGTGTACGGAGTCCCCGCGGGCGTACGGAGTCGCGGTGGGCCGCACCCGTTCCCGTATTCGCGTTCCGTACCCGTGTACCCGTGTACCCGTGTACCCGCACCCGCGTACCCGTGTTTCGGCACCCGTGTTTCCACACCCGCGAACCAGGACAGAAAGAAGACAATTCAATTCCAGCTGTTCCCGCAATCACGGCGAACTGATCTCCGGAACATTTCAACTGAAGCAGAGATCAGGAATTCACTGTTGAAATTCCGTTCGGCGGCAGGGAAGGATCAGCGGGCGAGGGGAACGCATGGCCACGTCCGGTCATGTGCCCGCGCACGAAGGAGAATTGAATGTCCCGGCGCATGGCGGTCATCGCGGGTTCCGCACTCGCGGCCGCGCTGGTGCTCAGCGGCTGCGGTTCGGACGACGACGGCGGCGACAGCAAGGAGGGCGGTTCGGGTTCGGCCGGAGCCGAGGCGAAGGTGCTCGCCGAGGTGGCGCAGCCGAAGGTCGGTGAGATGGCCGGCGCCATGGGCATGTGGACGACGGACAAGAACTTCGTCAAGTCCGGGCTCAAGAAGATATCCGGCTATCCATTGGCAGGTGGAAAGGCCGAGTGGGAGGTCCCGCTGACCGGCGAGATCTGCTGGTCGTCCCAGACGCCCACCAAGGACGGAAAGGTCGCCGTCGTCTTCCAGAACGACAAGAAGGACCCGTCGGTCTGCACCGAGGTCGGCGTCGTCGACATCGACAAGGGAAAGCTGCTCTGGCACAAGCAGGCCGTCGACGAATACGGCAACGCCCAGATGTTCGACGAGATCGCCGTCGGTGGCGGCACGGTCGCCGCGGCGGGCACGAGCGCGACCGCGGGCTGGAAGCTCGACGGCACGCCCTTGTGGAAGCCGTCCGACGAGACCTGCGACACGGTCGGCCACGCGGGCGACGACACCAAGCTGGTCGCGGTCCGCGACTGCGGCGACACCGATGACCCCAAGCTCCAGGTGGAGACGGTCGACCCGGCGACGCGCGCGGCGAGGTCCACGTACAAGCTGCCGCAGGGCACGGAGTACGTCCACGTCGTCGCCGTCGACCCGCTGGTCCTCGCCGCGGACGACGGCAAGTCGCAGGGCGGCTCCGGGATCTCGCGGTTCATCACCGTCGACGACAGCGCCGCGCGCGGCAAGGAGCTGAGCACGATCCCGGCGAGCGGCGGCAAGCACGGCAAGTACGAGGCCGACTGCCCGGCCACCGAGGTCACGGGCTGCGCCCAGCTCGCGGTCAGCAAGGAGAAGAACGCGCTGTACCTGGGCACTTCGGAGCCCGCGAGCAGTTCGTCCGCGGCCAGGAACGACCTGGTGTCCTTCGACCTGAAGACCGGCAAGCAGCTGCACCGGACGCCCGGTTCGGACTCGGGCCGTCTGGTGCCGATCGGCCTCGACGACTCCGGCAAGGTCATCGCGTACCAGGAAGCGAACATCGCCCGCGAGGAGGGCGGCGGCGTCTGGCAGGCCGACCCGGGCACCCTCAAGGCGAAGCAGGTCCTCCAGCACCCGGCGGACAGCTACGAGATGGAGGCCCGCTTCGAGTCGGACCGCCGTGCCCTCTGGGCGGGCGGCCGCCTCTACCTGGGCGCGGACCACGTGACGGAACCGTCGACGGTGTACAAGACGGCACAGCCGCTGGCGGTGGTGTTCGGCCAGAAGTAGGGGTGGAGCGGGCGGGGGGAATCCGCCGCGAAGCGGGCGGCAGGGAACCTGGCTCGGCGCGGAGCCCTCCGCGGCAATAGAACCTGACCCGGCGCGGAGCCTTCCGCTGCAATAGAACCTGACCCGGCGCAGAGCCTTCCGCGGCCTAGGACTCGGCCCCGGCGTTGAGCTTCCCCAGCAGCCGGGCGAGCTCGGCCACCTCCCCCCGGTCCCACCCGGCGAGCTGCCGAACGTATCGCTCCCGCCGCGCCCCCCGGACCGTCCAGAACCGCTCACGCCCTTCCTCCGTGAGCCGCACGAGCCAGGCCCTGCCGTCGGCGGGGTCTGGCTCACGCGCGACCAGACCCAACTGCTCGAGGGCGCGCAGCTGCCTGCTCATCGTTGCCTTGCCGACCCCGATGAACGCGGCGAGATCGGTGGCCCGCCGCGGCCCCGACTCGTCCAGGAACGCGAGCAGCCCGTACGCGGCCGGCTCCAGATCGGGATGCACCTGCCGGGCCATCTCCCCGGACGAGGCCCGCGCGCGGCGCAGCAGCAGCGTCAACTCCCGTTCCAGCGACAGGAACTCGTGGTCCACACCACCGCCGGACCCGGCCTCGGCCACCCCGGCGCCCTCGCCGCGGCCCGCGTCCTCGCGCATGTCAGCACCCATGCCACACTTTTCCGATCCTGAAAGTTTCCGCCGCCCACGGCCATCGCCGCAGCTCGACCAGTATTTCGCAGGCGTAGACCAACGGCGGGCGCGAGTGCCTCTTCCCCTTCGGGGTCTACGTGCGTAGCGTCATTGATGACATGTTCACACCAGCGACATGTCGACAGGTCCCCCCACCGAGTCCCGTACCCACCGCACCCCTCCGTACGACGGGGGAACCGTGAACCCCACGTACGCAGGACGCGCGCCTGCGCACGGGACTCCTCGAGGCCATACGGAGGCACGCCATGCCCGTGCACAGACCTGGTACCGCCCGCCGCTCCCACTCCGCGGCCGGCCTTCTCCTCGCGGTCATCTCCGCCCTGACCCTCCTCATCACCCTGCCCGGCGCCGCTCCGGCCGCCGAGGGTGACGACGTCCCGCAGCGCGGCTCCGCCCGCATGGGTATGGGCGTCATCGAACACGACGGCCAGGGCGGACGGCCCAGCGGCGGCGACGCCGCCCAGACCGAGGGCGTCGACGTCAGCAGCCACCAGGGCAACGTCAACTGGTCCGCCCTGTGGAACAGCGGCGTCAGGTGGGCCTACGTCAAGGCCACCGAGTCCACCTCCTACAAGAACCCGTACTTCACCCAGCAGTACAACGGCTCGTACAACATCGGCATGATCCGCGGCGCCTACCACTTCGCCACCCCCGACACCTCCAGCGGCGCCGCCCAGGCCAACTACTTCGCGAGCAACGGCGGCAGCTGGTCCCGCGACGGCAAGACCCTGCCGGGCGCCCTCGACATCGAGTGGAACCCCTACGGCGCGGCCTGCTTCGGCAAGTCCCAGTCCGCGATGGTCGCCTGGATCCGCGACTTCCTCAACACCTACAAGGCACGCACCGGCCGTGACGCCGTCATCTACACGGCCACCAGCTGGTGGAAGCAGTGCACCGGCAACTACGGCGGCTTCGGCAGCACCAACCCGCTGTGGATCGCCCGCTACAACACCAGCCCCGGCGAACTCCCCGCCGGCTGGGGCTTCCACACCATGTGGCAGTACACGTCGACCGGTCCCATCGTCGGTGACCACAACAAGTTCAACGGCGCGTACGACAGGGTCCAGGCCCTGGCCAACGGCTGACCGAGGCGACGGCTAACCGAGGCGACGGCTGACCGGAAGGACAGCTGACCGGGCCGACAGCTGACCGAGGCGACGGCTGACCGGAAGGACAGCTGACCGGGCCGACAGCCGGCCGGACCTCCAGCTGGTCGGACCGCCTTCCGCCCACGAGCACTTCACCGCCCACCGGGCGCGCCTCCCGCGTGCTCGTTCCCGCCCACCAGGCGCGCCGCCCACCAGGCAGTCGACGCCGTACGGGTGAGCGGCGAGGCCCGGTCCCTCCAGGGGGTCCGGGCCTCGCCCTTCCCCGCCGCGCCCGTCACGCCGCGGCGGGAAGCAGAGTCACGCCGCCGCCGGAACCCGCACCTCGGCCGGGGCGAGCGCCAGCTCCAGGACCTGGCGGACGTCCGTCACCGCGTGCACGTCCAGCTTCTCCAGGACCTCGGCCGGGACGTCGTCCAGGTCCGGCTCGTTCCGCTTGGGGATCACGACGGTGGTGATTCCCGCCCGGTGCGCGGCGAGCAGCTTCTGCTTCACACCGCCGATGGGCAGCACCCGTCCGGTCAGCGACACCTCACCGGTCATCGCCACGTCCGTACGGACCAGGCGACCGCTGAGCAGCGACGCCAGCGCCGTCGTCATCGTGACGCCCGCGCTCGGTCCGTCCTTCGGCACGGCGCCCGCCGGGAAGTGGATGTGCACGCCCCGCTCCTTGAGGTCGCCCACGGGCAGCTCCAGTTCGGCGCCGCGCGAACGCAGGAAGGAGAGCGCGATCTGCGCGGACTCCTTCATCACGTCACCGAGCTGTCCGGTGAGCGTCAGACCCGCCGCGCCCGTCTCCGCATCGGCCAGCGACGCCTCCACGAACAGCACGTCGCCACCGGCCCCGGTGACCGCGAGTCCCGTGGCCACACCGGGCACCGCGGTCCGCCGCTCGGCCGGGTCCTGCGCGGACTCCGGCACGTGGTGGGGCCGCCCGATGAGGCCGCGCAGCTCGTCCGCGCCGACGGTGAACGGCAGCTCCCGCTCACCCAGTTCGTGCTGCGCCGCGACCTTGCGGAGGAGCCTGGCGACGGACCGCTCCAGATTCCGCACGCCCGCCTCGCGGGTGTACTCCCCCGCCAGCTTGCGCAGGGCGCCCTCGTCGATCGTCACCTCGCCGTCGCCGAGCCCGGCCCGCTCCAGCTGTCGCGGCAGCAGGTGGTCCCGGGCGATGACGACCTTCTCGTCCTCCGTGTACCCGTCGAGCCTGACCAGCTCCATGCGGTCGAGCAGCGCCTCCGGGATGGCTTCGAGCACGTTGGCCGTCGCCAGGAACACCACGTCGCTCAGGTCGAGTTCGACTTCCAGGTAGTGGTCGCGGAAGGTGTGGTTCTGGGCCGGGTCGAGCACTTCGAGGAGCGCGGCCGCCGGGTCGCCCCGGAAGTCCGAGCCGACCTTGTCGATCTCGTCGAGCAGCACCACCGGGTTCATGGACCCGGCCTCCTTGATGGCCCGCACGATCCGCCCTGGCAACGCGCCCACGTACGTCCGCCGGTGCCCGCGGATCTCCGCCTCGTCCCGCACGCCGCCGAGCGCGACCCGCACGAACTTGCGCCCCATGGCGTGCGCCACGGACTCCCCGAGCGAGGTCTTGCCGACTCCGGGCGGGCCGACCAGGGCCAGGACCGCGCCGCCGCGCCGTCCGCCCACGACTCCCATGCCCCGGTCCGAGCGCCTCTTGCGCACCGCCAGGTACTCGGTGATGCGCTCCTTCACGTCCTGCAGGCCCGCGTGCTCCGCGTCGAGGATCTGCTGGGCGCCCTTGATGTCGTACTCGTCCTCCGTGCGCTCGTTCCACGGCAGCTCGAGCACCGTGTCGAGCCACGTGCGGATCCAGGAGCCCTCGGGCGACTGGTCGCTCGCGCGCTCCAGCTTCTCGACTTCCTTCAGCGCCGCTTCGCGTACGTTCTCCGGCAGGTCGGCGGCCTCGACCCGGGCGCGGTAGTCGTCGGACTCCTCCTCGCCGTCCTTGCCGTCCAGCTCGCGCAGCTCCTTGCGCACCGCCTCCAGCTGGCGCCGCAGCAGGAACTCGCGCTGCTGCTTGTCGACACCCTCCTGCACGTCCTTGGCGATGGACTCGGCCACGTCCTGCTCGGCCAGGTGCTCCCGCAGCTGCTCGGTGGCCAGCTTCAGACGCGCCGTCGGGTCCTCGGTCTCCAGGAGCTGGATCTTCTGCGCGGTGGTGAGGAACGGCGAGTAACCGGAGTTGTCCGCCAGCGCCGACACGTCGTCGATCTGCTGCACGCGGTCGACCACCTGCCAGGCCCCGCGCTTCTTCAGCCAGCTCGTGGCCAGCGCCTTGTACTCCTTGACCAGCTCGGCGGTGGCGCCCGGCAGCGGGTCCGGCACGGTCTCCTCGACCCGCGCACCCTCCACCCACAGGGCCGCGCCGGGACCGGTCGTGCCCGCACCGATGCGCACCCGCCCACGGGCCCGGATCAACGCCCCCGGGTCCCCGTCCGCGAGCCGGCCGACCTGCTCGACCGTACCGAGCACGCCCATGCCCGCGTACGTCCCGTCGATCCGCGGAACAAGCAGCACCTTCGGCTTGCTACTGCTTCCACTGGACCGCGCGGCGGCCTGCGCGGCCTCCACCGCGGCTCGTACTTCGGCGTCGGACAGGTCGAACGGCACCACCATGCCGGGCAGCACGATTTCGTCATCGAGCGGCAGCACGGGCAGAGCGAGCGGTGTGTGCGACGTGGACTCAGCAGCCATGATCTCCCCTTCGGCATTCAAGTTGAGCTATACCGGCTCAATGCTTATGAGTCTCTGAATGTTCCCCGGGACTTGTTCGCTGTCAGCGATCACCTCTGTCGCAGCCGAAATCCGCCTACGTAAGGTTCTCTCATCAGGATCAGCCATTACACATCGTCTTCACCTGGAGGGCTGCCCCATGCGTGCGACAGAGGGAGCCGAGGGAGCCGCCCTTGCGGGCCGCGACGCCGTACGGGCCTGGATCGACGGGTGGGGCGTCTCGCGCGGCGCCGCCCCGCCCATCGTGGAGCCCTGGGGCTTCACGATCGACGTCGGCCACATCAAGCACCCGTCCCGGCACGTCCTCGGCGCCACGGGCGTGGACGTCCAGGAGTCGGACGTACGCAAGGTCGCTGCTTCGGTGACGGGCGCCGACGTGTGGCTGAAGGTCTTCGACTTCCCGGACCGCGTCGCCCCCTGGCTCGGCCCCCAGTGGTGGGTCGACCCGGAGGACGGCTATCTGATGACCGTGCCGCTCGCCCCGGTCCCCCCGAATCACTTGGTCGTCCCGGATGGCTACCGGCTCCGCACCTGGTGGCGTGGCGGGGTCTTCCGCGCGATGGCCACGACCGCTGACGGCCACTGGGCGGCTCGCGGTCAGATCGCCCCGACCGGCCGCACGGCCGTCGCCGACCAGATCGAGACCTCCCCGCAGCACCGCCGCAGGGGTCTGGGCAGCCTGGTCATGCGCTCCCTCGCGGTCGCCGCCGTCGACGAGGGCGCGGAGATCGGCGTACTGGCCGGGACTCCGGAGGGGCGCGCCCTGTACGAGTCGTTGGGGTGGCAGGTGGTCGCCGGCCTGACGAGCGCGCGCCGGAAAGGTCCCGAGGAGGCCTGACCGTCCTGGCCGCCGAGGCCGTCGGAGCGCCACTGCTCGCCCTGGCCACCCTCAGCGCCCCGGTCGCCCGGGTCGCCACGTCGCCGTGGCCGTGACCGTCCGGGTCGCCCGGGCTATTCGGCCGCCGCAGCCGCAGCCTTTCTCGCGCGTATGTCCCCGTAGGCGTAAGGCAGCCCGGGCAGCATCAGGAGCAGCGTCGCCCACAAGGGCAGACGGAAGAGCGTGTCGTCGCCCGCGAGCCAGCTGGTGAGCTGCGCGAACCCGATGCCTATCACCCCGACCAGCAGCCACCTCGTGAAACCGAGGGTTCCGCGCCGGAGTTCCAGGGTGACGCTGACCGCGATTATCACGGCGTAGAACGCTATGCGCGGGGCTTCGACGGGCAGCGCGAGGGTCCGGTCGATCAGATGCGTGAGGAGCAGCAGCGCACCGAGGGCGAACGGGATCAGCGCGGCCATCCTCAGCACCCGCAGGTGCAGGGGTGTGCGCGCCCGGGCCCAGGAGGCGGCGAATCCCGGCACGTCCGCGCCCACCACGTCCTGCGGGGAACGGCCCGCCGACGCGGCCTCCTCCAGGTGCTCGGAGAGTTCGGCCAGCATGTCGCGCACGGAGGCGTCGTCGATGCCTCTGTACTCCCAGTTGCTCCGGCAGACCGCCAGCACGCGGGCGCGCTCGGCCTCACCGGGCATGTCCTCGGTCGTCTCACTGATCGTCTGATGTGTCATGCCGTGCCCCCGTGTCCCCCGTGTCGTTATCCTGTGCGTCGCCCCGGCCCGCCAAGGTCCTGGAGACGGCCACCGTGAAGGTGCCCCAGGTGGCGCGGCCCGCGGCCAACTCGGCTGCGCCCGCGTCGGTCAGGCGGTAGTACTTGCGTGGCGCCCCGCCCGCCGCGGACGGGGCGCGGTAGGAGTCGACCAACCCAGCCCGCTCCATCCGGGCGAGCAGGGGGTAGATGCTTCCTTCACTCACCAGGTCGAGGCCGCTCTCGGTGAGGGCCTCCACGAACTCGTACCCGTACCGAGGTCGTTCGCCGATGAGCGCGAGCAGGCACAGGTCGAGCACCCCGCGCAGCAACTGACTGCGACGCTGGTCCTGCGTCGCGGACAGTTCCTTTGTCATGCGGTACAAGATAGTCACGAAGTACCTTGCACCGCAAGACATTTATCCGGAAGAGGCCACTCCACGTACGCGCCCCCCTGCGCGGGCGCCACGCACTCAGGCCTCACGCGCACGGACCCCACACCCACGGACCCGACACGCCGCGCAGCCCCAGGGGCCGGGCCGGACGGCCTAAGCGGCTGCGCCCCGCCCTCGCCCCCGCAGCAGCGGCCACGTCGCGACCCCCACGACCAGCGCCAGCAGATGGCCCCAGTTGGTCATCGGATCCGTGAAGGCGATGAGGTCCTGGACCAGCATCCAGCCGAACCCCGCGAGGACGACGCAGCGGAGCCACGGCGTGAGGAGTCCGGCGAGGGCGCCGACGCTGGCGGCCACGCCGAAGCTGATGCCGTAGTCGAGGCGGTACGCCGAACTGCCGGGCAGATGACCGGCCAGGACCGAGAGCCCGACCGGGACCTCGGTGGCCAGCGTGGCGACGGCGTGCCCGAGCAGGAAGACGCCCGCGGTGCGCAGTCCGCCGACGCGGCGCTCCAGCGCGGTGAGGACCAGCAGGAAGACGATGGCGTACGGCGAAGTGACCCCGCCCGCGATCCACAGCGCGCTGGCGACGAGGACGAACATCGGCCGGTCAGCGAGGTGCGCCACGTCCGTGCTCGAACCCTGGTGCAGGGAGGCGACGAGGGAGGGGTCGCCGTATTCGGCGAAGAGCGAGGTCAGGAGGAGGACGACGGCGTAGCCGAAGGTGAAAGGCGTACCGGTCGGCGACGGCAGCAGCCGCCAGGGCCGCAGCCGGCGCAGCCTGCGCAGCCCTGGAAGGCCCGCCCGCACATCCCGGACCCCGGCCCTCGTTCGGGCATCCGCACCCGCGCCGACACTGACGCCGATGCCAGCACTGGCACCGGCGCTGACACCCGCCGCACCCGCCGCACCCGCAACAACTTCCTCAGGCAGCCCCGGCGCCGTCCCCCCGGCCACCCCGGCCCCGCCCGCACGGCTGGACCCACCGGCCTGACTCGGCATCGCGTCCAGCGTCACGAGCCCCGCGGCCCTGAGCGACACCTCCGCGCCCCCCGCGCCCTCCGCACCCGGCAGCCCCGCGAGGTCCACGGCGCCCCCGTCGGCCGCAGCACCCACAGGAACCTCGATCGCCACCCCGTCGCCGCCACCGCCACCCACGGCGGCGCCCCCGCCCGAAACCCGCACAGACCGGTCCACGCTGAGGCGCTCCTTCCATCACGGCTTCACTGATCTTCCATCACAGAAGGATCACGGGATCACGTTTTACCGATCTTTCCCCTGCTGTCTATGACCGACGCCACGTGAGGCGCGATTCACAGGAACCCACAGCAACCTCACACCGTTCCTCGGCGTCCCGCAGCACACGCCTGCGAACCGGCAGCAAAATGGGCCGATGCACACCCCGTACCGACCCGATCCCCCCGTGGTTCTCGACCGGCACGAAGGCCCTAACGGCGAAGTCGTGCTGCGTCGCCACGGAGACCTGCTGCAGATCATTGCCAACGGCATGTTCCTGATGGACACCTCCGACGGCCGCTCCGAGCGGCTCCTCGTCGACGCGGCCCTCGACGCCCTGGACGGACGGCCGCAGCCGTCCGTGCTCATCGGCGGTCTGGGCGTCGGATTCTCCCTCGCCCACGCGGCCGCGAACCCGCGCTGGGGCCGAATTGCGGTGGTCGAGCGCGAGCAGGCCATCATCGACTGGCACCTCGACGGACCGCTGTCGGAGCTGTCGCACAAGGCGCTCGCGGACCCGCGCACGGAGATCCTGCACACCGACCTGATCGCATATGTCACCGGCTCATTCGCAGGCGCCAACACACCTGCCGACACGTACGACGCCCTGTGCCTCGACATCGACAACGGCCCCGACTGGACCGTCACCGAGGACAACGAGAGCCTCTACTCGCCCGCCGGCCTCGCCGCCTGCCAGGCCCGCCTGAAACCGGGCGGAGTCCTCGCCGTGTGGTCCGCGCAGCCCTCACCCGCTTTCGACTCCGCTCTACGGAATGCCGGGTTCCAACATGTACGTACGGAAGAGATCCCCGTTGCCCGGGGCGTACCGGACGTGGTTCATCTCGCGACAAGGGCTGCGTAGCCGAGGTGCCGTCACGCCCCGTACTCTGCTGACCGGACACCAAGCGATCACGTCAGGGGCGGGGCGATGGAGCAGACACACACCTCCCACAACGGCGCCACGGCTGCGATGCCCGGCGCCCAGCGCCGGATTCTGGTGGTCGAGGACGACCCGACGATCGTCGACGCCATCGCCGCCCGGCTGCGCGCCGAGGGTTTCGTCGTGCAAACGGCGGCGGACGGCCCGGCAGCGGTGGACACCGCGCAGGCGTGGCAGCCGGATCTGCTGATCCTCGACATCATGCTGCCGGGATTCGACGGCCTGGAGGTCTGCCGACGCGTGCAGGCCCAGCGACCGGTGCCGGTGCTGATGCTCACCGCGCGGGACGACGAGACGGACATGCTGGTCGGGCTCGGCGTCGGCGCCGACGACTACATGACCAAGCCGTTCTCGATGCGCGAGCTCGCCGCCCGCGTGCACGTGCTGCTGCGCCGGGTCGAGCGGGCCGCGCTGGCCGCCACGACGCCGCGCAGCGGCATCCTGCGCCTGGGCGAGCTGGAGATCGATCACGCGCAGCGGCGGGTGCGAGTGCGCAGCGAGGACGTCCACCTGACGCCCACGGAGTTCGACCTTCTGGTGTGCCTCGCCAACACCCCGCGCGCGGTGCTTTCACGCGAGCAACTGCTCGCCGAGGTGTGGGACTGGGCCGACGCGTCCGGCACCCGCACCGTCGACAGCCACATCAAGGCGCTGCGCCGCAAGATCGGGGCGGAACGCATCCGTACGGTGCACGGGGTCGGGTACGCCCTGGAGACCCCGACGCCATGACGGCGGACCCGGGTGCCGCCGGCGGCACGGCTCGCGGCGCCCTGAGCGGTACCCCGGGCAGTGCGCACGGCACCCCGGGCGGCCCCCCCGGCGGCACGGCTGACGCCGAGCGGGGCACGGTCCGCAAGTGGCGCTGCGACCGGGGCGGGAGCATCGGGTTGAACGGCCCGTTCGCGGGCGTGCGGCCGTTCTCCATCAAGACCAAGCTCGGCACCCTCGTGGTCGTCTCGGTCTTCATCACCACCGGGCTGCTGATGGTGGCCATGGAGACGGAGACCGAGCTCCGCTTCATCACGGTCTTCTCCGTGATCGCGACCCTGCTGATCACCCAGTTCGTCGCGCACAGCCTCACCGCGCCTCTCGACGAGATGAACTCGGTGGCCCGCGCGGTCTCGCACGGCGACTACACGCGGCGCGTACAAGGAGCCGACCGCCGCGACGAGCTGGGCGACGTGGCGATGACGATCAACCGCATGGCGGACGATCTGGAGGCGCAGGACCAGCAGCGCAAGGAGCTCGTCGCCAACGTCTCGCACGAGCTGCGCACGCCCATCGCCGCGCTGCGCGCCGTCCTGGAGAACGTCGTCGACGGCGTCTCGGCGGCCGACCCGGAGACGATGCGCACGGCTCTGAAGCAGACCGAGCGCCTGGGCCGCCTGGTGGAGACCCTGCTCGACCTGTCACGCCTCGACAACGGCGTCGTACCGCTCAAGGCACGCCGCTTCGAAGTGTGGCCCTATCTGTCGGGTGTCCTGAAGGAGGCCAACATGGTGGCCTCCGCGCGCAAAGGGATGCCGTCGGGCTCCGGCAGTCACACCCGTACGGACGTGCATCTGCACCTGGACGTCTCGCCTCCGGAGCTGACCGCCCACGCGGACGCCGAGCGGCTGCACCAGGTCGTCGCCAACCTCATCGACAACGCGGTCAAGCACAGCCCTCCGCACGGCCGGGTGACGGTGCTCGCCCGGCGCGGCCCTCACCCGGAGTCGCTGGACCTGGAGGTCCTCGACGAGGGTCCGGGCATCCCCGAGTCCGAGTGGCACCGCGTCTTCGAGCGCTTCAACCGGGGCGCGCACGTCGGCGTCCCGCCCGGCAGCGACGGCGGCACCGGCCTCGGGCTCGCGATCGCGCGCTGGGCGGTCGATCTGCACGGCGGGCACATCGGCGTGGCCGAATCAGCCCGGGGCTGCCGAATCCAGGTCACTCTTCCGGGCCTGCCCGAAGACTGAAGTTGACGTAAGGTTCGAAGCGGAAGCGACCTCCGGGCGTGCGCGACGTGCGCGGGACGGGTCGCAGCCGCGTGTCGACGTACCCAGGACGTGCACAGACGTCCCCATCAGGGCTCCACGCGGCGCCTCGCCGTAGGCGAACTTCGCTTGTTTCCCGCCATCTACAGCCCCGAAACCAGCTTCTCGGTGTGACTTACGCGACGGATGACCGGCCCGGTCTGCACTGCGCGTCGTTGGAGGCGTAGCCTTTATTTCCGCTGTCCATCACCTTGTGAAGCGGAAGAGGGCGGTTGCCGCCGTGTCGCCACAGTCCCCCAGTAACTCGAGCACTTCGACCGACCAAGAAACGCAGGGCAAGAACCCTGCTGCCGCGTTCGGTCCCAACGAGTGGCTCGTCGACGAGATCTATCAGCAGTACCTCCAGGACCCGAATTCGGTCGACCGTGCCTGGTGGGACTTCTTCGCCGACTACAAGCCGGGCGTGGGCGCCTCCGTCGCCGCCGCGCCGGCCAAGCCGGCGGGTGACGCGGCCGCGGGGGCCGCGTCCACCACGTCCCCCGCCCCGACCGCCCCGGCCGCCGCGAAGCCCGCAGCCCCGGCCGCTCCCGCAGCGAAGCCCGCCGCCGCTCCGGCGGCGCAGGCCCCGGCTCCCGCCCCCGCGAAGCCCGCGGCCGCCAAGGCCGCGCCCGCGAAGGCGGAGCCCGCCAAGGGCGCCCCGACCGCCGAGGAGAAGGCGGGCACCGAGTACGTCCCGCTGCGCGGCCCGTCCGCGGCCGTGGCGAAGAACATGAACGCCTCCCTGGAGGTGCCCACGGCCACGTCCGTGCGCGCGGTCCCGGTGAAGCTGCTGTTCGACAACCGCATCGTCATCAACAACCACCTCAAGCGCGCCCGCGGCGGGAAGATCTCCTTCACGCACCTCATCGGGTACGCGATGGTGCAGGCCATCAAGGCCATGCCGTCGATGAACTACTCCTTCGTGGAGAAGGACGGCAAGCCGACGCTGGTCAAGCCGGAGCACATCAACTTCGGCCTCGCCATCGACCTGGTGAAGCCCAACGGCGACCGCCAGCTGGTCGTAGCGGGCATCAAGAAGGCCGAGACCCTGAACTTCTTCGAGTTCTGGCAGGCCTACGAGGACATCGTCCGGCGCGCCCGCGACGGCAAGCTCGGCATGGACGACTTCACCGGCGTCACGGTCTCCCTGACCAACCCCGGCGGCCTCGGCACGGTCCACTCCGTGCCGCGTCTGATGCCCGGCCAGTCGGTCATCATGGGCGTCGGCTCGATGGACTACCCGGCGGAGTTCCAGGGCACGTCCCAGGACACCCTGAACAAGCTGGGCATCTCCAAGGTCATGACGCTGACCTCGACGTACGACCACCGCGTGATCCAGGGTGCGGCGTCCGGCGAGTTCCTGCGCATCGTCGCGAACCTCCTCCTCGGGGAGAACGGCTTCTTCGACGAGATCTTCGAAGCGCTGCGCATCCCCTACGAGCCGGTCCGCTGGCTCAAGGACATCGACGCCAGCCACGACGACGACGTCACCAAGGCCGCCCGGGTCTTCGAGCTGATCCACTCCTACCGCGTCCGCGGCCACGTCATGGCCGACACGGACCCGCTGGAGTACAAGCAGCGCAAGCACCCCGACCTGGACATCACCGAGCACGGCCTGACGCTCTGGGACCTGGAGCGCGAGTTCGCCGTCGGCGGCTTCGCCGGCAAGTCGATGATGAAGCTGCGCGACGTCCTCGGCGTCCTGCGCGACTCGTACTGCCGCACCACCGGCGTCGAGTTCATGCACATCCAGGACCCCAAGCAGCGCAAGTGGCTGCAGGACCGCATCGAGCGCCAGCACGCCTCCAAGCCGGAGCGCGAGGAGCAGCTGCGCATCCTGCGCCGTCTGAACGCCGCCGAGGCCTTCGAGACCTTCCTGCAGACGAAGTACGTCGGCCAGAAGCGCTTCTCCCTGGAGGGCGGCGAGTCCGTCATCCCGCTCCTGGACGCGGTCATCGACAGCGCGGCCGAGTCCCGCCTGGACGAGGTCGTCATCGGCATGGCCCACCGCGGCCGGCTGAACGTCCTCGCCAACATCGTGGGCAAGTCGTACGCCCAGATCTTCCGCGAGTTCGAGGGCAACCTCGACCCGAAGTCGATGCACGGCTCCGGAGACGTCAAGTACCACCTGGGCGCCGAGGGCACCTTCACGGGCCTCGACGGCGAGCAGATCAAGGTGTCCCTGGCCGCGAACCCCTCCCACCTGGAGGCGGTCGACCCGGTCCTGGAGGGCATCGCCCGCGCCAAGCAGGACATCATCAACAAGGGCGGCACGGACTTCACGGTCCTGCCGGTGGCCCTCCACGGAGACGCGGCCTTCGCGGGCCAGGGTGTCGTCGCGGAGACCCTGAACATGTCGCAGCTGCGGGGTTACCGCACCGGCGGCACGGTCCACGTGGTCATCAACAACCAGGTCGGCTTCACGGCCGCTCCGGAGTCCTCGCGTTCGTCGATGTACTCCACAGACGTGGCCCGGATGATCGAAGCGCCGATCTTCCACGTGAACGGCGACGACCCGGAGGCCGTCGTCCGCGTCGCGCGGCTCGCCTTCGAGTTCCGCCAGGCGTTCAACAAGGACGTCGTCATCGACCTGATCTGCTACCGCCGCCGCGGACACAACGAGTCCGACAACCCGGCGTTCACGCAGCCGCTGATGTACGACCTGATCGACAAGAAGCGCTCGGTCCGCAAGCTGTACACCGAGTCCCTCATCGGCCGCGGCGACATCACCCTGGAAGAGGCCGAGCAGGCTCTCCAGGACTACCAGGGCCAGCTGGAGAAGGTCTTCACGGAGGTCCGTGAGGCCACCTCGCAGCCCGCTCCCGCGGAGGTCCCCGAGCCGCAGGCCGAGTTCCCGGTGGCGGTGAACACGGCGATCTCCCAGGAGGTCGTCAAGCGCATCGCCGAGTCCCAGGTCAACATCCCCGACCACGTCACCGTCCACCCGCGTCTGCTGCCCCAGCTGCAGCGCCGCGCGGCCATGGTCGAGGACGGCACGATCGACTGGGGCATGGGCGAGACCCTGGCCATCGGCTCCCTCCTCCTGGAGGGCACCCCGGTGCGCCTTGCGGGCCAGGACTCCCGCCGCGGCACCTTCGGCCAGCGCCACGCCGTCCTGATCGACCGGAACACGGGCGACGACTACACGCCGCTCCTGTACCTCTCCGAGGACCAGGCCCGCTTCAACGCCTACGACTCGCTGCTCTCCGAGTACGCGGCCATGGGCTTCGAGTACGGCTACTCCCTCGCGCGTCCCGAGTCCCTCGTGATGTGGGAGGCGCAGTTCGGCGACTTCGTCAACGGCGCGCAGACGGTCGTGGACGAGTTCATCTCGTCGGCCGAGCAGAAGTGGGGCCAGACGTCCGGCGTCACCCTGCTGCTCCCGCACGGCTACGAGGGCCAGGGCCCCGACCACTCGTCGGCCCGCCCGGAGCGCTTCCTGCAGCTCTGCGCCCAGAACAACATGACGGTCGCGATGCCGACCCTCCCGTCGAACTACTTCCACCTCCTGCGGTGGCAGGTGCACAACCCGCACCACAAGCCGCTGGTGGTCTTCACCCCGAAGTGGATGCTGCGCCTGAAGGCCGCCGCCTCCAAGACGGAGGAGTTCACGACGGGCGGCTTCCGCCCGGTCATCGGCGACGACTCGGTGGACGTCAACGCGGTCCGCAAGGTCGTCTTCTGCGCAGGCAAGCTCTACTACGAGCTGGACGCCGAGCGGAAGAAGCGCGGCATCACGGACACGGCCCTCATCCGTCTGGAGCGCCTGTACCCGCTGCCGGGTGCCGAGCTCCAGGCCGAGATCGCCAAGTACCCGAACGCCGAGAAGTACCTGTGGGCGCAGGAGGAGCCGGCGAACCAGGGCGCGTGGCCCTTCATCGCCCTCAACCTCATCGACCACCTGGACCTTGCGGTCGGCGCCGACATCCCGCACGACGAGCGTCTGCGCCGCATCTCGCGGCCGCACGGCTCGTCCCCGGCGGTCGGCTCCAAGAAGCGCCACGAGCAGGAGCAGGAGCAGCTCCTGAACGAGGTCTTCGAGGCCTAGGCACGGCGCTCGTCGCCGTTCGGTACGTCGGGTGGGCCCGGCTCCGAGTCCCGCACGGGACTTGGGGCCGGGCCCACCGGCGTACGGCCGTACGATGAAACGGAACGACGCCCGGCCACCGGCCGGGCCCGGCCCGCACCAGGAGCGAGAGTTGTACTTCACCGACCGTGGCATCGAGGAGCTGGAGAAGCGGCGCGGCGAGGAGGAGGTCACCTTCGAGTGGCTCGCCGAGCAGCTCCGCACCTTCGTGGACCTCAACCCGGACTTCGAGGTCCCGGTGGAGCGCCTCGCCACGTGGCTTGCGCGCCTGGACGACGAGGACGAGGACGAGTAATCGGCATCTACGGGGATGCCAGTACGTCTCCTGGGATGCCGGTGCGTCTCCTGGATTGCCGGTAGCGGGAACTCCGGTTCGGGGCCCCGGATCGCCGCAGCGTGCGCGGGCGCTGCCCCGCCCCCGGCGAAAATCACTTGCCTGTAGGGCCAGGCCGCCCCGTACGCTGCCTCCCATGTGCGCATCCGCAGCCGCAGCCGCTGCCACGAGGACCCGCCGCGCCTAGCGGCGGGCCGACCTCACCCCACTCGGGAACGCCCCGCCGCTTCAACGCGTAAGCGCCGAGCGGCACTTCGTGCTGCCCGGCTCACCTCGAAGCCGCGGAGACCCCTGTGCGCACGCACCACCATGGCCGTCATGAGTTCGGCCAGAACTTCCTCACCGACCGCTCCACCATCGGCACGTTCGTCGACCTCGTGAGCCGCACCCACGGGCCGATCGTCGAGATCGGCGCCGGGGACGGGGCCCTGACCCTCCCCCTGCAACGCCTGGGACGGCGCCTCACTGGCATCGAGATCGACCGCCGTCGGGCCGAACGGCTGCGGCGGCGCACCGCCCCCTCGACGACCATCGTCACCGCCGACTTCCTGCGCTACCGGACCCCACCGGAGCCGCACGTCCTGGTCGGCAACCTCCCCTTCCACGAGACGACCCCCATGCTGCGCCGCATCCTGCGCTCGACGGGCTGGACGGATGCCGTCCTGCTCGTGCAGTGGGAGGTCGCACGCCGTCGCGCCGGGGTCGGCGGGGCGACGCTGATGACGGCCCAGTGGTGGCCCTGGTACGCGTTCGGCCTCGAAGGCCGCGTTCCCGCGGCGGCGTTCCGGCCGCGCCCCAACGTCGACGGCGGTCTGATGACGATCACCCGCCGGGAGCATCCGCTGGTCGCGGCCGCGCGGCAGCAGGAGTACCAGGAGTTCGTACGCCGGGTGTTCACGGGGCGGGGCCGAGGGCTGCCCCAGATCCTCGCCTCAGCGGCCCCGGACCTGCCTCGGCACAGGATCCAGGAGTGGGCTCGGCGAGGCGGCCACAGCGCCGCACGCCTGCCCAAGGACCTCGGCGTGGAGGAGTGGGCGGAGCTGTTCGGGATGCGGGGGCGGGGAGGGCGGGGCTAGGAGCGCAGGGTAGGCGGGGCGGGCGCGGGGCCGGTCAGCGGGTGAGTGCCGGTGCCAGCTCCCGCCACTGCCGCAGGGGCAGTTCGGCGGGGTCGGCCGTCAGCACCTGTACGCAGACGTGGTCCGCCCCGGCCGCGAAATGTTCCGCCACGCGCGCGTGGAGGTCGTCGACGTCTCCGTAGGCGACGATCGCGTCCACCAGACGTCGGCTCGGCTCACCGCTGTCGGCCTCTTCCTGGAAGCCGAGCCGTCGCAGACTCGCGAGCTGGTGGGGCGCCCGCAGGTACCCGGCGACGTGCTCCGTGGCCACCTCACGGGCCCGTGCGCGGTCCGGGTCGAGGACGACGGCCTGCTCGACCGCGAGGAACGCGTCGGGCCCCAGGATGTCCCGCGCCCGCGCGGTGTGCTCCACCGGCACGAAGTACGGGTGCGCGCCCCAGGTGCGCTCGGCGGCCAGAGCCAGCATCTTCGGCCCGAGTGCGGCCAGGAGGCGACGCGGGGCGGGGTCGGGCACGGGGCCGTACGCGGGCGCCGCGTCCATGGCGTCCAGGTAGCCCCGCATGGTCGCGACTGCTCTCCCCCGCGCGGGCACCTTGTAGCCGTTCACGTCCATGGCGGTGTCGTCGACCCGGTGCCCGCCGAGGCCCAGGACGTAGCGGCCGGGAAACGCCTCTCCGAGGGTGCGCTCGGCGTTGGCCATGGCGAGTGGCTCCCGGTAGGCGATGTTGGCGATGCCGGACGCGACGACGATCCGCCGGGTGGCGGACAGGAGCAGCCACGCCTGCCCGACCGTGTCGCGGCCGAACGCCTCCCCGTACCAGATCGCCCCGTACCCCAACTCCTCGAGCTCCGCGGCGGCTTCGCGCACCCGCCCCGCGGGCTGCCCCTCGAACGCGAAGGTCCAGATGCCTGTCCGTCCGAGCCCGCGACCGACGTGATCACGCCCGTCAGCTCCAGAACCGAACCCGCCGTCTCCTTGGACGCTCATTCCGCACCCCCTGATCCATTACCGGAGAACTTCTCCGGATAGCTGCGGAGTACGATACGGAGAACCTCTCCGCAAGACCAGCCCTCCCCGCCCTCTCCTCCCGCCCTCTCCTCCCCCGCCCGCCGCCTCTCCCCACGCTCGGCTCCTTCCCTCGCCCGTCCCGACCTCGGCCCTGATCCCGGAATCCCGGGTGTCGCCCTGCTCTCGGGAATCTCACGCCCAGGGACACAGAGATGAACCAGCCCCAGACCCAGC
Source organism: Streptomyces flavofungini (assembly GCF_030388665.1). NCBI lineage: Bacteria > Bacillati > Actinomycetota > Actinomycetes > Kitasatosporales > Streptomycetaceae > Streptomyces > Streptomyces flavofungini. Next base: position 3,093,918 of record NZ_CP128846.1, read on the forward strand.
CCTCGAAGCAGCCGACCACCGCCCCCCTCACGGCCGGCCCGACCACGACCGGCCGCCCCGCCCGCGCCGACGCCGTCCGCAACCGCGAGCGCATCGTCACCGCCGCACGGGAGGCCTTCGCCGAAGCGGGCCCGGAGGCGTCGTTGAACGAGATCGCCCGCCGTGCGGGCGTGGGCCCCGGCACGCTCTACCGGCACTTCTCCGGCCGCCCCGAACTGCTCGCCGCCGTCCTGAAGGAGCGCATCGACATCCTGTGCGCCCGCGCGCAGGACCTGCTGACGGCCCAATCGACGGGCACCGCACTGGCGGAGTGGCTGCGCGCGTTCCTCGACCACGCGCGCGTGAACCAGGGGCTGGGCGGCGCCCTGATGCTGGAAGAGCTGGAAGCGACCGGCGCGCTGGGCTCCGACTGCCATCAGCGGATCCTCGACGCGGCGGGCGCCCTGCTCACGCGGGCCCAGGGCTCCGGCGCCGCCCGCCACGACCTGTCACCGGCCGACCTGCTTCAACTGGTCGTCGGGGTCGCACTCTCCACCACGCGCAAGCAGACGTCACCGGCGGGCGATCCGGAGCAGCCGGAGCGACTGCTCGGGCTGGTCCTCGACGCGACGAAGCCCCGCTGAACCCGACGAAGCCCCACCGGGTCCGACGAAGCCCCGCTGAACCCCGACGAGGCCCCACCGCATCCGGCGAAGCCCCGCTGAACCGCCCTGCCCGGACGCCCCTTCACGTCGGCCCTCCGCCCCAGCCCCCGCCCCCGCCCGGACGACCTCGTACGCCGCTTCCCCGCCCCTCGCCCACGAGCCCCACACATCACTCCTCGCCCCGGACCTTCCTCCGCTCACGGACGAGCCCCAGCACTCCATGCGCCACCAGGACCGCTCCCGCCACCACCCAGCCACCGCCACGGCGGCGCGGGGGCCGGAGCAGCAGGGGGATGCCGACCGCGAGCTGAGCCCCGGCCAGGGCACGGAGCAACGGCCCGCTCTCGACTGCGTCGAGTTCCGCCCGTACGGCATCCCTCCAGCCGGACCACTCGACGTGACGGACGCCGTCCAGCACCCGGGCGACCTCCCGGAGGCGGTCGGCGGGCTCGCCGGGGCTCAGGCCGGGCGGCAGGTCGACGCCCGCCCGGGTGAGGACCGCGAGCAGCCCCCGCATCCGGGCGCGCGCGTCGGCTGCCGAGTCCGGCCGGGCCAGCTCGTCCAGGGCCTGCATGTCGAGCACCGGGTCCAGGCCCAGGCGCGCGGCGAACGACCGCATCGCCTCGTCCTCGCCGACCGGAGTGCCGTTGGCCAGCCACACGTACCCGACCGTCCGCCGGAAGCCTGCCGCGAGCGTGTAGCCAGAGCGGTCGGCGTCCCACCACAGCGCGAGCACCGGTCCCGGTGAGGCGACGGCGAGAGCGGTGGCCCAGCCGGTGAGCACCCGGTCGACCTGCTCGTCGCCGTGCAGCCACGGCTTGCCCTCGGGCACGAGCACGCTCCACTCGTCTCCAGCGGGCGCGAGCAGCATCCGCTCCCGCAGCAACTGCGCGACCGTCTCGACGGCGTCGACTCCGGCCCGGCAGAGCAGCAGCGCACCGGCGGAGCCGACGGGCCCGCCGGGCGTCGCGGGCCGCGAGGGCGGCGTGGCAGAGGCGGCAGGAGTTTCGGAGGCGGCAGATGTTTCAGAGGTGGCGGGCGTTTCAGAAGTGCCGGAGAAGGCGGGGTCGGACGAGGGCCGAGAGGGAGGCCACGGCTCGGATGACATGGCACCACGCTAGGACATTTCATGATTTCCGGCCCAGAGGCCGACGGTGGGCGACCGCGGAGAAGAGATAGGTCTTGACTTTCCGTATCCGCGATATATCGTGTGTACCAGAGACGCGATATGGCGCGTCGCGTCCGACCCGCTCAAGGAGGTCCGCCACCATGCCAGAGTGGTCCGTCGCCGAGCCCAGGAAGCTGACGTTCGAGGACCCCGTGAGGACACTGCGCGTGCGCGTGGTGAACGGCACGGTGAATGTCGTCGGCACCGACGAGGACTCGGCCAGACTGGAGGTCTCCGAGATATCTGGCCCTCCGCTCACCGTGACGCAGCACGACGGCACCTTGTCCGTCGCGTATGACGACCTGCCGTGGAAGGGCTTCCTGGAGTGGCTCGACCCCCAGGGCACCCGCCGCCACACGGTGATCTCGCTGGCGGTGCCGGCCGGGACCCGTGTCGAGGTGGGCGCGATCGGCGCGGGCGCCGTGGTCACCGGAATCGACGGCCGCACCGAGGTGCGCGGCATCACGGGCGACACGACACTCGTCGGCCTCACGGGACCGGTCAGGGCCGAGACGTTCTCCGGCAGTGTCGCGGCCCAGGGAGTCACCGGTGACCTGCGGTTCGACTCGATCTCCGGCGACCTGACCGTCTTCGACAGCTCCGGGTCCTCCGTTCGGGCCGAATCCGTGAGCGGCTCGATGATCGTGGACCTGGACCCGGCGACAGGATCGGCCGATGTCGGGCTCACCAGCATTTCCGGCGAGATAGCGGTCCGCCTCCCGCACCCGGTCCACGCGGAGGTGCGGGCGAACACAGCGAGCGGCTCGGTGTCCAGCGACTTCGACGACCTCCACGTGAGCGGCCAGTGGGGCGCGAAGAAGCTCACCGGCAGGCTGGGATCGGGCAGCGGCCGACTGCGGGCGAAGACGATCTCGGGCGCGATCGCGCTTCTGCGCAAACCCTCGGTGGAGGAAGATCTGTACCAGCACGATCTGCACAAGGCGGATGAGCCCCCGCGGCACGCACCCCCCTCGGACTCCCCGCCCCCGACCTCGCCCCCTCCGGCCGCCACCCCGACCGGCGGCCCGGACGCGGACTCCCCCGCCGACGCCCCGAAGGCGGATGCCGCCGACGGCCCGACCGACAAGAAGGTGCTCTGAGATGCCTCCCGTGTTCGCCCACGGCCGCCTGCGCCTGTATCTGCTCAAGCTCCTGGACGAGGCCCCGCGCCACGGCTATGAGGTGATCCGCCTCCTCGAGGAGCGCTTCCAGGGGTTGTACGCCCCCTCGGCGGGCACCGTGTACCCCCGCCTGGCCAAGCTCGAGGCGGAGGGCCTGGTCACCCACACCACCGAGGGCGGCCGGAAGGTGTACGCGATCACCGACGCGGGCCGCGCCGAGCTGGCCGACCGCAGCGGCGAGCTGGCCGACCTGGAGCTGGAGATCCGTGAGTCGGTGGCGGGGCTCGCCGCCGAGATCCGCGACGGCGTGCAGGGGGCGGCGGGCGAGCTGCGGCGGGAGATGCGGGCGGCCGCCCAGGAGGCACGCGCCGGCAACAAGTCCGGCACGGGCACGGGCTTCCCGAACCCCTCGGACTTCTTCGACAGCTCCTGGGCCGACAGCGACGGCTGGCGGCAGGCGAAGGAGGAGTTCCGGCGCGCCCGGCAGGAGTGGAAGGAGCAGGCAAGGCGGGCCAAGGACGAGAGCCGCCGGGCCCGCGAGGAGGCCCAGCGGGCCCGCAGGCAGGCGAAGGACGCCCAGGAGCGGGTGCGGGCGGAGGCCCAGGAGGAGCTGCAGCGCATGGCCAGGCGGGTGCAGGAGCAGGTGCAGGACCACTTCGCGCGCGGCGACTGGCCGACGGGCGTCCGTGAAGGGCTGTCCGAGCTGGCCAAGGAGTTCGGCGACTTCGGGAAGGAGTTCGGCAAGGACTTCGGGGTGGACTTCGGCAAGGACTTCGGCTTCGGGACGTCGGACAAGGCGTCGGGGGGCAAGACGTCCGAGCCGGGTCCTGTATTCACGGTCGAGCGGGACGAGGTGCCCGTCGAGTACGTCCCGGAGTGGGCGCACGAGGAGTCCAGCGGCGAGCCCGCGCGCGACCTGGAGCGGCTCCTGGACCGCTTCCGCGACGACATCCGCGACGCGGCCCGCGACTGCGGGGTCTCCGAGGACCAGCTCCGTGAGGCCCGCCGCCACCTGTCGGAGGCCGCGGCCCACATCGGCGTGACCCTGCGGACCCCCAAGGCTCCGGAGTCCCCCAAGCCCTGACTCGGCCCCCGCCGGGCGACGCTCGGCCACCGTCACGTCGGCCCGGGGGCCGTGTGCCCCCGGGCCGTGTGCCCCGGGCCGTGCGCCGGCAGCGAGGCGTGTCGCCCCAGTACAGGCGAGGGGTGCCGCCGCCCGCCCTCCACGTCCGCGCGGACGTGCCGCTGACGGCGCGTGGGGCATGCGGCAGCCCCGGGTCGGGGCACGCGGCAGGGGCGTAGGTCCGGGACAGGCGGGGAGCCGACCCAGGGCGGGCGGCTGGACTCGCCGCTCGCCCCGCCCCCGCCCCGCTCGCCCGGCCCGGCCCGCCCCCCAGGGCCCTAGGCCTGATACAGCACGCGTTCCACCCCGGCCCGCGTCACCCCGTGGTCCGCCAGGGCCTCGGCGACGATGCCGGGGCGGGTCGTCAGGGCGAGGAGGATGTGTTCGTCGCCGATGCTGCGGTCGCGGCGGGCGGTGGCGATGCGCAAGGCCCGTTCCAGGGCGTCCTTGGCGTCGCGGGTGAAGCCGCGGTGGCCGATCCAGGCTCCGATGCCGCGGCGTTCACGTCGGGCGCCCACACCCGCCAGTGCTCCGGCGCCATGAGCCTCTTCGACGCGGGAGACGATCTCCTCGACGTCGATGCCGAGCCCGGCGAGGGCGTCGGCGTCCGCCTGGGTGAGACCGCCCCTGCGGCGTGCCTCGGCCAGGGCCTGGGTGATGTCCGTACGGCGCCGGTCGGCGCCGAGGGCGGCCAGGGCGAAGGAAGCGCGGGTGCCCTCGCGGTCGAGGAGCGCGAGCAGCAGGTGGCCGTCGTCGATGGAGTCGGCCCCCTCCCGTTCGGACTGCTCGACAGCACCCTTCACCACGTCCCGGGCGCCCTTGGTGAAGCGTTCGAACATCACTGCCTCCCGTACTTCTTGTGCACGGCCTGCCTGCTCACGCCCAGTTCCGCGGCGATCTCCTGCCACGACCAGCCCTGCTGGCGCGCGCTGCGCACCTGCACGGCCTCGAGCTGCTCCACCAGACGCCGCAGCGCGCTGACGGCTCGCAGCCCGATTCGTGGATCGCGGTCGCCCGCGCGCTCGGCGAGATCCGTTGCTTCGGTCATGTTGTCAACGTACGTTGACGAGCCCACGCCGTCAACCAAGGTTGACAGCGAGCGGGCTCGACGACCTCATTCGGGACCTCGCCGGTCAGCGCCTAACGGTGAGCACATCGGCCGGTCCGCGCCCCAGACGGTCAGCACGGTCGGCCAGTCCGCGCCTCAGACGGTCAGCACGATCTTGCCGAACTGGTCGCCCGCCTCCAGGCGTTCGAAGCCCTCGCGGGCGCGGTCGAGGGGCAGCACCTCGTCGATGACGGGGCGTACGCCGGTGTTCGCGCAGAAGGACAGGAGGTCTTCCAGTTCGTCCTTGGAGCCCATGGTGGAGCCGACGATGCGCAGTTCCAGGAAGTAGACGCGGGTCAGTTCGGCGTGGGAGGGGCGGTCGCCGCTGGTGGCGCCGGAGATGACCAGCGTGCCACCAGGACGCAGTGACTTGATGGAGTGCGACCAGGTGGCGGCGCCGACCGTCTCGATGACCGCGTCGACCCGCTGCGGCAGCCGGGCACCGGACGGCAGGGCCTCCACCGCACCCAGTTCGACGGCGCGCTTGCGCTTGGCCTCGTCGCGGCTGGTGGCGAAGACCTTCAGGCCGGCGGCCTTGGCGAGCACGATGGCGGCGGTCGCCACGCCGCCGCCGGCGCCCTGGACGAGGACCGAGTCGCCGGGGCGTACGCCCGCGTTGGTGAAGAGCATGCGGTACGCGGTGAGCCAGGCGGTGGGGAGGCAGGCGGCTTCGGCGAAGGAGAGTTCCTTGGGCTTGGGGAGGACGTTCCAGGTGGGGACGGCGACCTGTTCGGCGAAGGTGCCCTGGTACTTCTCCGTGAGGATGGAGCGGCGTTCACGCGGGCCGACGCCGTGGCCGGACTGACCGACGACGGAGTGCAGGACGACTTCGTTGCCGTCCTCGTCGAGGCCGGCCGCGTCGCAGCCGAGGATCATCGGGAGCTTGTCCTCGTCCAGGCCGACCCCGCGCAGGGACCACAGGTCGTGGTGGTTGAGGGAGGCGGCCTTGACGTTCACGGTCGACCAGCCGGGGCGTGGAGTGGGGGCCGGGCGCTCCCCCAGTTCCAGGCCGGTGAGGGGCTGATCGCGATCGATACGGGCGGCGTAGGCAGCGAACATGGCGCCGACCATATGCCTGGCCCCTGGTCCTTCGGAACGTCCCACCGGTGTGACCCACGCCGCGCCTCGGCCCGCCGCCGGACCCTCGACACCGCCGACCATCTCTCGGGCCCGAGCGGGCGCCCCGCGCCCCTGCCCCCGCCCCTGCCCCCGCCCGCGAGGACGCCCCGCAGACGCCACCGGCGCCCGCCCCTCCGAGCGGCGTCCACCCCACCGAGACCAGAAGCGGGCGGGCGGTCGCTCAAGGCACAAAGATCGAGGGCCCCGCCGACCGAACGGCAGGGCCCTCGATGAGCCTCAGCGGCGCGCGACGCCCTCGGCCCGAGCGGCCGCCGCAACAGCCGCCGTGACCGCCGGAGCCACCCGCTCGTCGAACGGCGAGGGGATGACGTAGTCGGCGGACAGCTCGTCGCCGACGACGTCGGCCAGCGCGTCGGCCGCCGCGATCTTCATGCCCTCGGTGATCCGGGACGCCCGCACCTGCAGCGCGCCCGCGAAGATCCCGGGGAACGCGAGCACGTTGTTGATCTGGTTCGGGTAGTCCGAGCGCCCGGTCGCCACCACGGAGGCGTACTTGTGGGCGATGTCGGGGTGCACCTCGGGGTTCGGGTTGGCCATGGCGAACACGAACGAGTTCGGGGCCATGGAGGCCACCGCGGGCTCGGGCACCGTACCGCCGGAGACGCCGATGAAGACGTCCGCGCCGGCCAGGGCGGATTCGAGCGAGCCGCTCAGCCCCGCCTTGTTGGTGAGCTCCGCGAGCTCCCGCTTGACCGGCGTCAGGTCGTCCCGGTCCCGGGACACCACGCCCTTGCGGTCCGCGACCGCGACATCGCCGAGCCCCGCTTCGAGCAGGAACTTCGCGATGGCCACGCCGGCCGCGCCCGCGCCGGAGATCACGGCCCGCAGGTCGCCGAGGGTGCGCCCGGTCAGCCGCGCCGCGTTGCGCAGGGCGGCCAGGGTGACAACGGCCGTGCCGTGCTGGTCGTCGTGGAAGACCGGGATGTCGAGGCGCTCCTGGAGCCGCCGCTCGATCTCGAAGCAGCGCGGGGCGGAGATGTCCTCCAGGTTGACGCCGCCGAAGGACGGCGCGAGCCGCACCACCGTGTCGATGATCTCGTCGACGTCGGTCGTCGCGAGCGCGATGGGCACCGCGTCGACGCCGCCGAACTGCTTGAAGAGGATGGCCTTGCCCTCCATGACGGGGAGCGAGGCCTCCGGGCCGATGTCCCCGAGGCCGAGCACGGCGGTGCCGTCGGTGACGACGGCGACGACGTTCGACTTCCACGTGTAGTCGTGGACGAGCTCCGGCTTCTCGGCGATGGCGCTGCACACCTTCGCGACGCCCGGCGTGTACGCCAGGGACAGGTCGTCCTTGTCGCGCACCGGCACGGTCGCCTGGACGGCCATCTTGCCGCCGCGGTGCAGCGCGAAGGCCGGATCGAAGGGCTCCTCCGCGCCTTCGTGCCCGGCTGTGCTGTCGCTGCGAGGATTGACGATCTCCGCTGCCACTGTGTCTGACCCCTTAATTCTTCAGGTTGAGGGTGAACCACTTCCTGGTGGAGAAGTGGGGCGGGAACCGCGTCCGGCTTTAGCCCACGGGCCTTGCGGCCGTTGGCTCCCCGCCTGTCGGCGGAGCGGTACGGGAGGTACGTACGAACGCGCGGGCACGCCGCACACGTGCCCTGGCCCCGGATGAGGGGTGTAACCGTCTTTTCTACCGGATGCTTCCGACCGCCGACGAGCCATATCTGTGTCAGATCGATGTGAACAGCAGGTATCCCTTGAACCACAGGGGTAAAATGTCCGTATTCTTTGGAAATCTCCACCCCGGCAGTCCGCATCGCGAGATTGGGTGGTTATCAAATGGTTGGCGATCGTTCGCACCGGCGCGGTAATGACCGTGACGCACCGGGCTGTTGGGGTTTGCGGATCGCCCGTTATCCGATTTTGACATCTCCAGCCCCCAGAATCGGGCTGTCCGAATGGCAAGATGCCTCATCACACGAGGTCGCGACACCCGAAGGTGTGTGCACGACCGCATGGCTGCTCCCCCATCCGCCGGAGGAACCCCTTATGACCGCAGGCACCATTTGTCGCACGACCGCCGCGAAGTCCGCGAAGTCCCGGATCGTCGCTGTCGGCGCGATCGCGGTCGCCGGCACGCTGCTGCTCACCGGCTGCGGCGACCAGACGGACAAGAAGGAAGACGGCGGCAAGAAGGTCGTCAGCGCTCCGCTCTCCGACGAGCTGCCCGCGAACATCCGCAACAAGGGCGTCATCAAGGTGGGCTCGGACATCGCCTACCCGCCGGTCGAGTTCAAGGACAAGGACGGCAAGACGGTCGGCATCGACCCGGACATCGCCGACGCGATGGGCAAGCAGCTCGGCGTGACGTTCGAGTTCGACAACGGCACCTTCGACACGCTGCTCGGCGGTCTGCGCTCCAAGCGCTACGACATCGCCATGTCGGCCATGACCGACACCAAGAACCGCCAGGAAGGCATCGACGAGGAGACCGGCAAGAAGGTCGGCACCGGCGTCGACTTCGTCGACTACTTCACGGCGGGCGTCTCGATCTACACCAAGAAGGGCGCCGACCAGGGCATCAAGACCTGGCAGGACCTCTGCGGCAAGAAGATCGTGGTCCAGCGCGGCACCGTCTCGCACGACATGGCCAAGGCCGAGTCGAAGAAGTGCAAGAGCGGCAAGATCTCGATCGAGTCCTACGACAACGACCAGCAGGCCCAGACCCGGCTGCGCTCCGGCGGCGCGGACGCCGGCTCCTCGGACTTCCCGGTCGCGGCGTACGCGGTCAAGACCTCCGGTGGCGGCAAGGACTTCCAGCTCGTGGGCGACCAGGTCGAGGCCGCCCCGTACGGCATCGCGGTCGCCAAGAACAACCCCAAGCTGCGTGACGCGATCAAGATGGCGCTGGACGCGATCATCGCGAACGGCCAGTACGAGAAGATCATCAAGAAGTGGGGCGTCGACGCAGGCGCAGTCAAGGAAGCCAAGATCAACGGCGGCAAGTGACCGCGTCTCGTCATCTCGTCGCTGAAAGGCCACACCCGTGACAACGGACATCAGCAAGTCGGGCGACTCCGCGCCCAAGGATGAGCCACCGCGCTCCGCCCCCGAGGCGATCCGAGCGATCCCGGTGCGCCACTACGGCCGGTACGTCGCCGCCGTCCTCGCCATCGGCGTGCTCGCCGCGCTCGTCCTGGCGTTCGCCAATGGCGACATCAACTGGGGCGCGATCCCGGACAACTTCTTCGACGAGCGCATCATGAAGGGCGTCCGGGAGACCCTGATCCTCACGGTCCTCTCGATGCTCATCGGTGTCGTCGGCGGCATCATCCTGTCGGTGATGCGGCTGTCGAAGAACCCGGTGACCTCGTCGATCGCGTGGTTCTACATCTGGTTCTTCCGCGGTACGCCGGTCCTGGTCCAGCTCTTCATCTGGTTCAACCTCGGCTTCGTCTTCGAGTACATCAACCTCGGTCCGATCTACAAGGACGAGTGGTCGGACTTCATGACGCCGTTCCTGACGGCGCTCCTCGGTCTCGGCCTGAACGAGGCCGCGTACATGGCGGAGATCTGCCGCGCGGGCCTGCTCTCGGTCGACGAGGGCCAGACGGAGGCCTCGCAGGCGCTCGGCATGAGCCACAACAAGACGCTGCGCCGCATCGTCATCCCGCAGGCCATGCGCGTGATCGTGCCGCCGACGGGCAACGAAGTCATCAACATGCTCAAGACGACGTCGCTGGTCGCGGCGGTGCAGTACTACGAGCTCCTGAAGTACGCCCAGGACATCGGCACCTCGTCCGGCGCGACGGTGGAGGCGCTGCTCCTGGCCGCCACCTGGTACCTGATCATGACGTCGATCCTCAGCGTCGGTCAGTTCTACCTGGAGCGCTACTACGCACGCGGCTCCTCGCGCGCCCTGCCGGACACGCCCTGGATGAAGATCAAGGCCAACATGCTGTCGCTCAGCAACCGTGGGGGAGGCATCCGATGACCGCCATGGTGAAGGCCGAGGGCGTCCACAAGTCGTTCGGCCACGTCGAGGTCCTCAAGGGCATCGACCTGGAGGTGAAGTCCGGCGAGGTCTTCTGCCTGATCGGCCCGTCGGGCTCCGGCAAGTCGACGTTCCTGCGCTGCATCAACCACCTGGAGAAGGTCAACGCCGGGCGGTTGTACGTCGACGGGGAGCTGGTCGGCTACCGGCAGAAGGGCGACAAGCTGTACGAGCTCAAGGACAGCGAAGTCGCCATGAAGCGCCGGGACATCGGCATGGTCTTCCAGCGCTTCAACCTGTTCCCGCACATGACGGCCCTGGAAAACGTCATGGAGGCGCCGGTCCAAGTCAAGGGCCAGCCGAAGGCGGCCGCGCGGGAGCGCGCCGGGCAGCTCCTGGAGCGGGTCGGGCTCGCCGACAAGGCGAAGAACTACCCCTCGCAGCTCTCCGGCGGCCAGCAGCAGCGCGTGGCCATCGCCCGCGCGCTCGCGATGGACCCGAAGCTGATGCTCTTCGACGAGCCGACGTCGGCCCTCGACCCGGAGCTGGTCGGTGACGTCCTCGACGTCATGCGTGACCTCGCCGAGTCCGGCATGACGATGGTCGTCGTCACCCACGAGATGGGCTTCGCCCGCGAGGTCGGCGACAGCCTGGTCTTCATGGACGGCGGTGTGGTGGTCGAGTCCGGCAACCCGCGGGACGTCCTGACCAACCCGCAGCACGACCGGACGAAGTCGTTCCTGTCGAAGGTCCTGTAAGGGTCCTCCTCCATAGAGGGCTACGTAGAGGGGCGGTACGGATCGCTATCCGTACCGCCCCTCTACGTAGCAGAGTGGGATTCCCTACTTGAGGCCTAGGACCAGCGCGTCCGAAGGCGACGACCACACCGTGCGCGCCTCGGTGAAACCCGCGTCCAGGAGGGTGCGGATGTGCCACTCGGCGGGCGGGGTGTCGCCGTCGGCGTGCTCTCCGTAGATCTCGAACCGCTTGGCGGTGGGCTCGGCGAGCACCGGGTCGTTGGCGGCGAGGCCCCACCAGTCGGCCCAGTCCAGGACGCCGGCGGCCTTCGCGGCGGACTGGCGGGCGTGCCGCTGCTCGCGGTCGGCGGCGTTGATGCGCGGCGTGGTGGGGTCGGGCATGTGGTCGGCGTTCATGAAGACGCCGCCGTCGGCCACGATCTTGCCGAGCTGTTCGTAGAGCGCGGCAAGGGGTTCGCTGAACAGCCAGTGCAGGGCGGTCGCGGTGAGGACGGCGTCGTAGGAGTCGTGGGGCAGCTGGGAGGTCCAGCCCGGGTCCTTCAGGTCGGCGGTCACGAAGGTGACGCGGTCGTCACCGGCGAAGGTGCCCTCGGCGATGGCGAGCAGGGCGGGGTCGAGGTCGATGCCCGTGCTGACCGCCTTCGGGAACCTTTTGAGGAGTCTGTCCGTAATACTTCCCGTACCGCACGCGAGGTCCAGGACACGCGGTTCCGGGCCGACGAGGGCCTCGACCATGTCGAGCATGACGCGGAACCGCTCCTCGCGGTCCGGCATGTACCACTCCTGCTGCCGATCCCAACTCTCCTGCCAGGCACGCCAGTCGGTTCCGAACCCCGTACCGCTAGTCGTTTCCGTCACCGGAAGACCTCCGTCCCGTACTACGCTCGACTAATCTCGCCGAGTAACACCCGCGCACGAAAAGCGACTGTTACCTCGCACGAGAATGAAGATAGCCCGCCCCCGTAAGGACTACAAGTGGAACTGGCCTATTACTCGGACTACGCCGTGCGCCTGGTCAACACCGAGGAACCGGCTCGTCACAAGGACTCGCTGACCTCCGTGGCCGCGATCCGCGAGCTGTTCGGCGAGAACCAGCAGGCCGCCCGGCGTGCCACGGACTCCGACGTGACGCGCTTCCGCTCGGTGCGGGCGCGGCTGCGGGCCGTCTTCGAGGCGGCCGACGGCGGGGACGAGACGCTGGCCGTGGACCTGCTGAACTCACTGCTCCTGGAGTTCCCGGTCAGTCCCCAGATCTCCGGGCACGACTATCGGGACGACGACGGGCGCCCCCTGTGGCACATGCACCTGGCGGACCACCCGTCGAACGTCACCGCGGGCTACGCGGCCATCGCCGCGATGGGCCTCGCCTTCCACCTCACCGAGCACGGCGTGGACCGGCTCGGACTGTGCGAGGCGTCGCCGTGCCGCAACGCCTATCTGGACACCTCGACCAACCGCTCCCGGCGCTACTGCTCGGACCGCTGCGCCACGCGCGCGAACGTCGCCGCCTACCGCGCGCGCAAGCGCCTGGAGAGCGAGCGGTCCGCGAGCACGGGGCGCACCGCCGAGAAGGTCCAGGAGACCAGCGCGGCGAGCGAGAGCTGACGCCGCCCGCGCGCCTCGCGCTCCTCACGGAACCTGCTCAGCGGCCGGAACCGCGCCCGCACGCGGGCGAGGACCAGCTCCTCCGGCACGACTCCGTAGACGGTGCTGTCGCCCCCCGCGTTGTACGGATTGTCGCCGAGCACCCACCAGCCGCCGTCGCGCCGTTCGACGGCGCGCTTGACCACCAGCAGGTCCTGCTGCAGCGGATGACGCAGAATCACCACGTCACCGGGGCGGACCCGGGCGCCGTGCCGCACCAGCATCCAGTCCCCCGGATTCAGTGTGGGCACCATGGATGGCCCGTCGACCTCGATCAGCTGGAACGGCACGCGTGTCTCCCGCCCGTCTGCCGTCGTCTCCGGCATCAGACAACCTCCCGGACCCATCCTCCACCGGCCTCCCGGTCCCATCCTCCACCGTCTCCAGTGTGACCCTGGACTTTTGTCCTAAGCCCATGGGGGCACTCGCGAAATCAGGTCTCTCACGGAGTAATGTCCCCCCTGAGAAGACGATCACGAGGAGGACAGCACCATGCTTTCCCGCCTGTTTGCCCCCAAGGTGAAGGCCAGCGCGCACTGCGACCTGCCCTGCGGCGTGTACGACCCAGCCCAGGCCCGCATCGAGGCGGAGTCGGTCAAGGCCGTCCAGGAGAAGATGGCCGCCAACGACGACGCGCACTACCAGGCGCGCGCCACCGTCATCAAGGAGCAGCGCGCCGAGCTGGCCAAGCACCACGTGTCGGTGCTCTGGAGCGACTACTTCAAGCCGCCGCACTTCGAGAAGTACCCGGAGCTGCACACGCTGGTCAACGACACCCTCAAGGCCCTCTCGGCCGCGAAGGGGTCGACGGACCCGAAGACCGGCGAGAAGGCCCTTGAGCTGATCGCCGAGATCGACCGCATCTTCTGGGAGACCAAGAAGGCCTGATCCAGGCACCGGGCCCCGCGCCCACCTGACCGCACCCGGTCCCCCGGGGCCGCCGTATCCGGCGGACCCGACGGGCCGGGTGCGGTCGTTTTTCCCGCCGACGCCTGCTGCGTCGCGGCCGACACCTGCTCCGTCGTGACTGGCCCTGTCGTCGTCGCTGTCTCCGTCGTCGTCGCTGTGTCCGTCGTCGTCGCTGTGTCCGTCGTCGTCGCTGTGTCCGCTGTCGCTGTCTCCGTCGTCACTGCGGAGGCCGGCCACCGTCACGGCGGACGCTAAATCGGTTGCCCGCGCCCCGGCCCGCCTGCTGCAGTTGCCCCGTCACCGAAACCGCCGACCGACGAAGAGCAGGAGCCCTCAGATGCGCCGGACGTCCATGTCCCCCCAGGAAGGAATCGCCCCCCGACACGAGGACATGACGCCTAGTGCCATCGCACACGCCTCAGCAAGAGAAGCACCGACACACCCTTAACCTGGGCATCCTGGCGCACGTAGACGCCGGCAAGACCAGCCTGACCGAGCGGCTGCTGCACTCCGCCGGGGTCATCGACGAGATCGGCAGCGTCGACGCGGGCAGCACCCAGACCGACTCCCTCGCCCTTGAGCGGCAGCGCGGCATCACCATCAAGTCGGCGGTCGTGTCCTTCACGATCGACGACGTCACCGTCAACCTCATCGACACCCCCGGCCACCCCGACTTCATCGCCGAGGTGGAGCGGGTCCTGAGCGTGCTCGACGGCGCCGTGCTCGTCGTGTCCGCCGTCGAGGGCGTCCAGGCGCAGACCCGCGTCCTGATGCGTACGCTGCGCAGGCTCGCCATCCCCACGCTCGTGTTCGTCAACAAGGTGGACCGTCGCAGCGCGGACCCCGAGCGCGTACTCGCCGAACTTGCCCGGAAGTTGACGCCAGCCGTCATCCCCATGGGCACGGTGCGCGCCCCCGGCGCCCAAGAAGCGCACTACGCCCCGTACGCCGACGACGACCCCGTCCTCACCACCCGCCTCGCCGAAGTCCTCGCCGAGCGCGACGACGCGCTGCTGTCCGCGTACGTCGAGGGCGACACCGCCGTCCTCACGCCCGGTGGGTTGCGCGCGGCTCTCGCGGACCAGACCCGGCGGGCCCAGGTCCACCCGGTGTTCTTCGGCTCGGCCATGACCGGCACCGGACTGGACGCGCTGACCGACGCCGTCAAGGAGCTGCTGCCCGCGGCGACCGGTGCGGCGGACGGGCCTGTCGCGGGCACCGTCTTCAAGGTCGAACGCGGCCCCTCGGGCGAGAAGGTGGCGTACGCGCGGCTCTTCTCGGGGACGGTGCGCGTGCGCGACCGCGTGGCGCTTCCCGGCCTGGATGGCAAGGTCACCGCCGTCAGCGTCTTCGAGCGGGGCGCGGCCGTGCGGCGCGACGCCGTGAGCGCCGGGCAGATCGCGAAGCTGTGGGGGCTGAACCGGGTACGCATCGGGGACGTGCTCGGCGACCCGCGCCACGTACCCGAACGGCACACCACCGCACACCACTTCGCCCCGCCGACCCTCGAAACCGTCGTCGTGCCCCGGCACGCCGCCGACCGCGGCGCCCTGCACACGGCGCTGACCCAGCTCGCCGAGCAGGACCCGCTGATCGACCTGCGGCAGGACGCGCTGCGGCAGGAGATCTCCGTGTCCTTGTACGGCGAGGTGCAGAAGGAGGTCATCGAGGCAACACTCGCCGAGGAGTTCGGCATCGGTGTCGACTTCCGGGAGAGCACGACCCTGTGCGTGGAGCGGCTCGTCGGCAGTGGCGCGCACGCGGAGTTCATCGACACCGACCCCAATCCGTTCCTGGCGACGGTGGGGCTGCGGGTGGAGCCCGCCCCGGCCGGGGCGGGGGTGGAGTTCCGGCTCGGGGTGGAACTCGGCTCCATGCCCTACGCGTTCTTCAAGGCGGTGGAGGAGACGGTCAGGGAGACCCTGACGCAGGGGCTGCACGGATGGGAGGTGCCCGACTGCCTCGTCACGATGACGCACTGCGGGTACTGGCCGCGGCAGAGCCACGCCCACGCGGTCTTCGACAAGAGCATGTCGAGCACGGCGGGTGACTTCCGCCAGCTCACCCCGCTCGTCCTGATGGACGCGCTGCGGCGCGCGGGGACGCGGGTGCACGAGCCGATGCACCGGTTCCGGCTCACCGCGCCCGCCGACGTGTTCGGCACGCTGCTGCCCGCGCTCGGACGGCTGCGGGCGGTGCCGCACGCGCCGACGGCGCAGGGGGCCGTGTACGTCATCGACGGTGTGATCCCCGCCGCGCGTGTGCACGGGCTCGAGCAGGCGCTGCCCGGACTGACGCGTGGCGAGGGCGAGTTGGAGTCCACCTTCGACCACTACGCGCCGGTGACCGGGACGCCGCCGGCGCGCCCGCGCACGGACCACAATCCGCTGGACCGGAAGGAGTACGTGCAGCGGGTCACGCGGCGGACCCGGGTGGGGTGAGGGTCAGCCGGTGGCGGGAGGTGTGCCGTCGGCGCCTCCCGCCGGGTCCGCCGACGTGACCGCCGCGACCGTCCGCGCGTCCACCAGGTCCCGCAGCCGATCCTGGTCCGCCAGGATGTTGATCTCGACGATGCGGCCGTCCCTGACGGTGAACTCGCCGACGGAGAACGGCTTTCCGTCGTGCACGGCGATCTGCCCCACCTTGCCGTTGACCAGCGCCAGATACGTGGTCGGCGCCAGCTTGGCGAACGAGCGCGCTCCGGCGACCACCGCGGTCGCACCCCGTACGAGGCGGGAGAGTCCTCCGGCCGCGCCTCCGTCGGCCCGCAGCACGACGCCCGGGTCGAGGAGTTCGAGCAGCGCGTCGAAGTCGCCCTTGCGGGCCGCCGCGAGGAAGGCCTCGACGACCTCGCGCTGACGCGTGCGGTCCGTGTCCGCGCCGGGCTCGGGGTCCGCGTCGCGCACCCGGCGGCGGGCCCGGCTGGCGAGTTGCCGGGTCGCGGCCGGGGCCCGCTCGACGATGGGCGCGATGTCCTCGAACGGCACGGCGAACATGTCGTGCAGCACGAACGCGAGGCGCTCGGCGGGGCTCAGCGTGTCCAGGACGACCAGCAACGCGAGCCCCACCGAGTCCGCGAGCAGGGCCTCCTGCTCGGGGTCGACGACGTCCCTGCCGTCCCGCAGCGGGCCGACCTCCGGGTCGGGCACGTGCGTGTCGGCTCCCTGGACGTCCAGAGGCTGCTCACCGCGCTGCTTGCGTGACCGCAGCAGGTCGAGGCAGACGCGGCCGACCACCGTGGTGAGCCAGCCGCCCAGGTTCTCCACGCGTTCGTGGTCGGCGCGGCTGAGCTTCAACCAGGCCTCCTGGACGGCGTCCTCGGCCTCGCTCAGCGAACCGAGCATGCGGTACGCGACCGCCTTCAGGCGGGGCCTGTGCTCCTCGAAGCGCTGCGCCAGAAGATCTCTTCCGTCCATCCCGTCACATTCCTTCGTCGTGATCCGTCGTAGCAGTGACGCACCGACGACGGTGCGCCGCGGGTCGGCACACAGCGGGTGCCGACCAGCAGACCACGAAGAGACACGACGGCAACGATCTCGCCGATGTGACATGGAGGACATTGCCATGAAGGTCGTCGACGACCCCGTGCGAGCGGGCGACACGGGGTGGGGTGCGGGACCGGGCACGTCCCGGCCGCGTACGCCCACTGGCCGCCTGGCCCCCGATGCACCGCCCCCTCGGTCCCTGTTCCTCAGTCCCCACCCCTGGAATCCCTGCCTCTCAGCCCAACCCTTCAGCCCAACACGGGCTCCAGCGCTGCCCTGAGGTCGTCCGGTCCCCGGTACAGCACACCCGTCATGCCCAGTGCGACGGCCGCGTCCACGTTCTCCTCGCGGTCGTCCACGAACAGGCAGCGGTTGACCGCGGCGCCCACACGTTCGGCGGCGACTTCGTAGATGCGGTGGTCGGGCTTCACCACGCCGAGTACGGCGCTGGAGACCACGTCGTCCACGAGGGAGTCGAGGCCGAGCAGCGCCAGGTCGTCGTCCAGCCAAGGGGTGGCGTTGGTGACGATCGAGACCCGTACGTGCGCGCGGGCCCGGCGCAGCAGGCCGACGACCGTCTGGTCGGCCCGGAACTTGGAGTCGGCCAGAGCGATGCCGAGTTCGCGCCCGCGTGCCGGGGCGAGCCCGTGTCCGCGCGCGAGTCCGGCCGCGATCGACTCGGCCCACTCCGACTTGCCGATCCGCCCGAGCATGAGCGGCAGATCGGTCTCCGGTGCGAACGCGACCTCGGCGGTGGCGCCTTCGGGCAGTCCGGCGGCGCGTTCGAGCTCGGCGACGTCCGACATGTCGTAGAAGCGGATGACGCCGTCGAGGTCGGTGAGGACCGCGTCGAACGGAAGTGGAGACGGGGAAGGCATTCGCCGGTGGCCGCTCATCCACGGGCTCCCAGCGCGCTTGCGCTCGTCCACGGCGTTCCCGGCACGCTCTCGTTCATCCACCGGCCCTCAGCACGCTCCGCACGGTCGACCGCACCCTTTCCTGGTCGGCGCGCACGGCTTCGTACGCGGATCTGTGCCGGGATATGTCGCGTCGCTGCCGCTCGGCCGCGACGAGCCGCCACACCCCGGCGGTGTTGTGCTCGCGCTTGCACTCGATGTCGGCGACGGCCGTGTCCCGCTCGCGCCCGGTGCGCCGGGTGTCGCCGTTGTTCCCGCGCTGCCACGCCTTGTCGCGGAAGGCGGCTTCCGGGCTCGCGTACCGCTTGAAGCCTTTGCCGACGACGCAGTCCGCCCAGGTGTCGAGGGCGCGGCGCATGCGGGGGTCCTTGGCGACGGCCTTGTCGATCGCCGGGCGCCGCCCGCCGACGTACGTCGTCATGCGGGTCTCGTCCTTGACGCCCGCCAGCACGCGCCGCGCCCCGACCTGGGCGCAGCCGCCCTTGGCGGCGTGCAGCGCGCTGTACTCGTCCGAGGTGACCAGGCGTCCCTTCGGCTCGCGCTGCTTCTCGAACTTCTCGAGCGCCTCACGGTCGGTGCCGTAGCCCCGGGTGCGCGCGGCGTCGAGATCCAGCGAGCCGTACAAGGTTGTCGAGACGAACACCGCCAACAGGGGGTTGGACATCTTGATGTCCTGCTCGCGCCAGTGCCGGGGGAAGTCCGCGAAGCCGCGGGACCGCATGCACCGCTGGGTGAAGCGGGCAGTCGCCCGTTCCCGGAGTGCGTCGTCACGCGCACTGAACTCGTACCGCTCCAGGGGCAGTCCGGACAGGTCCTTCTCGTCGTCGACTTCGGGCACGCCCGAGTCGCGCGCGGCGTCCCCACCGGATCCGCCCGCCGCCGACCCGCATCCCGCCAGTGCCGCCAGCGCCACGACGGCAACCGCGACGGCCACGCGGCGTGACCCTCGCACCCCCCACGTCACCTTCATACGCAGAACCCTAACCGTGCCCACTGACAGTCAGGGGTGGCGCGGGGAAGGCGCTGCTAGGGGCCGGGCTGGGGCTCCGTGCGTGGTTCGGCCTGGGGGGCGGCCGGGGGCGCGCCGGACTCCAGGTCGGCCTCGGGCGGGGGCTTCTCGCCGGACGCCGGGGCGGGCTCGGTGCCCGACCCCGGGGCGTACCTCGGCAGATGTCCGCGCTTGTACTTGCTCTTGTGCCCGCGCCGCGCGCGCCGCTTCTCGTCCGGCTGCTCGTCGACGACGCACGCGTCGCACTCCGGGTTGCGGCAAGGAGCCGGGCCCCACACGGGGACGTACGCCCCGAGCACCTTGCGCCGCTTGATGGCCGTACCGACGGGCCGTCCGCAGTGTTCGCACACGGGGTCGCTCTGCGGACGGGGGCCGGACCGGCGTCCGTCGCTGCCCATGGTCCAAGGGTAGAGCGATTCCCCGAGGTCGGACAGCCCAGCGGTCAGTCCTTCCCGCGCTTGCGGGAGTACGTACGGACGACGACGCCGTTGCCGAAGACCCGGGACGAGGTCAGCTCGAACTCGCTGACGGCGGACTCCACGCCCGCGAACATGGGCATGCCCGAGCCGAGCAGCACCGGATAGGTCTTGAGCACCAGCTCGTCGACCTCGTCGATCAGCTGACCGGCGATCTGCGCGCCGCCGCACAGCCAGATGCCGAGCTCGCTCTCCTCGGCCTTGAGCGCACGGACCTTGCCGAGCAGGTCGTCGGCGACGATCTCGACGTTCGCGGAGGGCGACGTCCCGATGCTGCGGGAGGCGACGTACTCACGCAGGTGTCCGTAGGGGCTCGGTTCGCCCTCGTCCAGGCCGAGCTGGTAGCTGCCCATGCCCTGGATGACGGTGTCGAACTTCTGGTTCGGCACGTCATCGCCGAAGCCGAGGATCCTGCGTCCGGTCGCGGAGACGGTCTCCGGGTACTCGGACTTGAGGAACCCCAGGAACTCCTCGTCCACGAACGGCATGAACGAGTTGGCGTCGCCACTCGGGTCCCCGATGAAGCCGTCGATCGAGACGGCGACGAAGTAGGTGAGCTTTCGCAAGCTGATTCTCTTTCCGCAGATGACAGTAGGGGGTGAGGCGGGGTGACCGTGGCCACCTCGACTCGAAGTACTGCATTTATAGTGCTTCACTCGCAGTGGTTTCAAGGGTTTCTGTGAAACAGACGCAGAAACAGACGCAGAAAAAGGCCCCGGGGGTCATGGCTCCCTGTGCCGGGGCCGTTCCCGGGGCCGGGCCAAGGGCCTTCTGGGCCTCGGCCTTCGGGTTCCTCAGGGTCTTCGAGGCCTCCACCAGACCTCGGGACGAGCCCTGCGCGCGTCACACCACCTGCGGCTCGCGCCACATGGGCCACATCCTCGGCCCGTCCGGCAGGTCGAGCGGGCCACCGATGTCGGTGAAGCCGAGGCGGAGGTACAGCTCACGGCCGCGCGCGCTGCTCGCCTCCAGGTAGGCGTGCAGCCCCTCGCGGTCGCAGCGCGCGAGCACCGGCGCGACCAGCGCCGCACCGATGCCCTGGCCCTGCCGTTCCGGCTTCACGCCGATCATGTGCAGGTACTGGTGCGGCCGGTCCGACGGGTGGATCTCCGACGTCAACCGGCCGATCGTCTCGACGCGTTCGTTCTCCGGGTCGACGGCCTGTCGCAGTTGTACGGGACCGTCGGCGGCGTCCTCGGGCGGCGGGCCCGCGAGCACCGACCACCACAGGGCGACGCCCGAGCCGTCCTCGGCGATGTCCACGTACCCCTCGGCGAAGGCCATGTCGAGGAAGGCTTCCATCAGCCCGGCGTGCCGCTTCCGCCGCCACTGCTCGTCCGGGAACAGCCAACTGCTCACCGGATCCCACATGAACGCCTCGTCGAGCAGAGCGACCACCTCGGCCCTGTCGCTCTCCTCGGCTCTCCGGATCGGCACGCTCATGACGTCTCCCCTTCGCCTCGTCCTCGCCTCGGCGCTGCTGGGACCGAGGGACGGCGGCGCGCGGGCACCGGCCCGGCTGCCGCCGTGCCGCCTCACGCCGCGCCCCGGGCCCACCGGCCTCACGCCCTCGCCCCGCGCCCACAGGCCTCGGGCCTCAGGCCTCGGGCCTCAGGCCTCAGGCCTCGGGCCTCAGGCCTCGGGCCTCAGGCCTCAGGACCGCCAACCCCGGGCCCGGCGCCGCCAGTTGCAGCCTAGGTGGTCGCTTCGCGCGCGACGACGGGCGCGTGGGCCCCGCTTGAAGGGCGGCCGGCCTGGCTGTCCGGTTCCAGTCCAGCTCCTGCCAGGCGCCTGTCCGGCCTGCCCGCGACGCACGGCGAGCCGGTCGGCGTGCGGCCCCTGACCGCACGCCGACCGGCAGCACCCCACCCCCTCCCGCACCACCGGCTGCCCCACGACGACCGTCGAACTCCCGGCGGAGCGCCCCCTCTCACGCCCCGCCGGGATCCCCCTGACGGTCAGTGCGACCGGCGTGTGACGAACTCCGCGAGCGCCAGCAGGCCGCCCGCACGCTCCGGGTCGGGGACCGCGCGGGCGAGCTCTCCGAGCGCCCGCGACATCCGGTCCGCAGCGTGGAGCTGCGCCCAGTCCCGGCCCCCGGCCCCCTCCACGGCGCGAGCCATCCGCGCCAGGTCGCCCTGGTCCGGCTTCCGGCCGTAGAACCGGGCGAGCTCCGCCCCCTCGGGCGAGCCGGAGGCCAGCGCGGCGACCACAGGCAGCGACTTCTTGCGGACCGCGAGGTCCGCGCGCGCGGGCTTGCCGGTGCGCGCGGGATCCCCCCAGATGCCGATGACGTCGTCGATGAGCTGGAAGGCGAGCCCGGCCTGCCGCCCGAACCCGTCGAGTGCCTCCACCGTGTCGGCCCCCGCGCCCGCGTACACCGCGCCGATCGCGCAGGCGCAGCCGAGGAGCGCGCCGGTCTTGGCCTCGGCCATGGTCAGGCACTCCGCGAGCGAGACCTCGTCCGGACCCCGGCTCTCCAGGGCGCAGTCGGCGTGCTGTCCCGCGCACAGCTCGACGACGCAGGCGGCCAGGCGGGCGGCCGCCGCCGGGGCCCCCGGGTGGGGGTCCTCGGCGAGCAGCCGCTGCGCCAGTGCCTGCAGCGCGTCCCCGGCGAGGATCGCGTCGGAGTCGCCGAACACGGACCACGCGGTGGGGCGGTGCCTGCGGGTCGCGTCGCGGTCCATGACGTCGTCGTGGAGCAGCGTGAAGTTGTGCGTCAGCTCCACGGCCGCGGCCGCCCTCACCGCGCTCAGCGGGTCCCCGCCGAGGGCCCGCACCGCGGCCAGGACGAGGGCGGGTCTGATGGCCTTGCCCGCGTTCCCGGCCGCGGGCGTGCCGTCGGCGTGTTCCCATCCGAAGTGGTACAGCGCGATGCGGCGCAGCGAACCCGGCAGCGACTCGACCGCGGCGCGCAGCTCCGGGTCGACGCACAGCCGCGCCGACGTCAGGATCTCCGCGGCCTCGTGCCCCTCCCCGAGGATCTGCTCCTTGAGGTCCCGCCCGCGGGGGCGGGGTGCGCATTCCGTCATGTCCGTGGTGTCCGTCATGGACTCACTCCGGCGGGGCGACGGACGGTGGCGGATCCTGGGCCTGCGGGCGCGCACGCCAGGGGTGTACCCGCTGGCGTGCCCGCGGGCACGGGCGGCGGCCCGCCGCCCGTCCCGGCAGGGCGTCGGCTCACCTCCACCGGCCGATCTCGACGTTCTCCAGGACGCCGAGGGCGTCCGGCACCAGGACGGCCGCGGAGTAGTACGTCGACACCAGGTAGGAGATGATCGCCTGGTCGCTGATGCCCATGAAGCGCACGGACAGGCTCGGCTCGATCTCGTCCGGGATGCCCGCCTGGTGCAGTCCGACGACGCCCTGCTCGTCCTCGCCCGTACGCATGCAGATGATCGAGGAAGTGCGCGCCTCGGTCACCGGGATCTTGTTGCACGGGAAGATCGGCACGCCGCGCCAGGTGGGGATGCGGTGGCCGGAGACGTCGATGGTCTCGGGGACCAGACCGCGCTTGTTGCACTCGCGGCCGAACGCGGCGATCGCGCGCGGGTGGGCGAGGAACAGCTTCGATCCGCGCCTGCGGGTGAGCAGTTCGTCCATGTCGTCGGGGCTCGGCACGCCGTCGTGCGGCTGCAGGCGCTGGTCGTACTCGCAGTTGTTGAGCAGTCCGAACTCGCGGTTGTTGATGAGCTCGTGCTCCTGGCGCTCCTTCAAGGCCTCGACGGTCAGCCGCAGTTGCTGCTCGGTCTGGTTCATCGGCTGGTTGTAGAGGTCGGCCACGCGCGTGTGGATGCGCAGCACGGTCTGGGCGACGCTCAGTTCGTACTCACGCGGCCGCGACTCGTAGTCCACGTAGGTGCCCGGCAGGACCGCCTCGCCCCTGTGGCCCGCGGAGAGGTCGATGGGGGCCTCTCCGTAGTTGTTGGTGCGCTGGGCCGGGAGGGCCCGCAGCCGGTCGAGGTGGGCGCGCAGGGACTCGGAGCGCTCCGCGACCTGCTCCAGGTCCTGGCGCGGGAGCGTGAGGACCGTGCAGGCCGTCACCGCGCGGGCCGTGTACTCCCAGATGGTCTCCGGGTCGATGAGGGCCTGCTCGCCGAAGTACGCGCCGTCGGCGAGCGTGCCGAGGACCGTGTCGTCTCCGTAGGGGCCCGTTCCCACCTTCTCGACGCGGCCGTGGGCCAGCAGGAACACCTCGTCCGCCTGGCTGCCGAACGACGTGAGCACTCCGCCGGCCTCGAACTCACGCTGCTGACAGCGGCGCGCCAGCTCACTGAGGACCTCCTGGTCCTCGAAGTCCCGCAGGACGGGCAGTTCGCCGAGCTCGGCGGGGATCACTTCGACGCGGTCTCCCGTCTTGACGAACGTGACCCGGCCGTCCCCGACCGAATAGCTCGTCCTGCGGTTCACGCGGTACGTACCGCCTTGCACCTGCACCCAGGGCAGCATCCGCAGCAGCCAGCGGGAGCTGATCTCCTGCATCTGCGGCGCGGACTTCGTGGTGGTGGCCAGATTCCGCGCGGCGGATGTGCCGAGACTCTGCTGCGGCTGGTCCTGCTCCGAACGGATCTCTTCGCCTACCGACATGAAAAATGCCCTCCCAAAATCATGCGCTGACCTGGCTCGCAACCCTTCCAGCACGGTGAGTGCGCACGCCATTACACAAATGAGCGGGAATGGATCGAGGCGAACGGGGCACGTTGCCGCCAACCAGGCCCGTTCCCTCGTACGTCCGTCCAGGACCCTCGGCGGCGGCGCTCCAGGCGCCTCCGGAAGGCGTTGCCCTCGCACCTGGAAGCGGAATATCAGCCGCCGAGCCGAACGATTCCGGCCAACCCCTGGGGTGCGGGCCGACCGGCTGACACGGACGCCCACCGGATACGGCGGCGGGGCGAAGGGGAACTCCAAGATCCGTGCGTTCGTTCAGAAGGGCGAGCGCAGCGTACGCACCATCAGCACCGAACCATCGGGAGAAGCGACATGGCAGGCTTCCTGGACCGCGCCAGAGAACAGGTGCAGCAAGGTCTCACCCAGGGCAAGCAGAAGCTGGACGACGTGCAGGCGCAGCGAGCGGGCAACGACCTGCTCAAGCAGCTCGGCGCGGCGTACTACGCGGAGCGCCGCGGCAGCGGCACTCCGGACGCCACCCAGCAGGCGCTGTCCGCCCTGGAGGCACACATCGCGACGCACGGCGACGGCTTCCTGCGCGGCTGACCGCCCCGCGCGGACCCGCGCCGACCAGCCCTCCAGCTGACCGGATCGACTCGCACGGCGCCCGAACAGATGGTTCGGGCGCCGGCGGTTCCGGTACAAGCTGCGTACGAGGCGGCCGCGACCGGCGACCGTCGCGCCCGCAAAGGAGGCGGTCATGGCCCCACCCATGTCCGCGAACAGGTTCCTGGACCTTCTGAGAGACGAAGGCGTCACGGTCGTCGAAGTCGGCAATTGGCGCAAGCACAACCGCAATCACGTGGGCCCCTGGGGCCCGGTGCACGGCGTGATGATCCACCACACGGTCACGTCCGGCACCGAACAGACCGTGCGCATCTGCCGCGACGGCCACTCCACCCTGCCCGGCCCGCTCTGCCACGGCGTCATCACCAAGGACGGCCGTGTCCACCTCGTCGGCTACGGCCGCGCCAACCACGCCGGACTCGGCGACGACGACGTCCTGCGCGCCGTCATCGCGGAGAAGCGCCTCCCTCCGGACAACGAGGCCAACACCGACGGCAACCGCCACTTCTACGGCTTCGAGTGCGAGAACCTCGGCAACGGCACCGACCCCTGGTCCGAGGCACAGCTGGACGCCATCGAGAGGGTCTCGGCCGCGGTCTGCCGCCACCACGGCTGGACCGAGCGCTCCGTCATCGGCCACCTGGAGTGGCAGCCCGGCAAGATCGACCCCAAGGGGTTCACGATGGACGCGATGCGGGAGCGGATCGAGGAGCGGCTGAAGTAGTCCGCGAGGCCCGGCCAGGCACTCAGCCTTCCCGCGCCTCGCTTCCCCTTCCCGCTCTCCCTCTGTCCGCCTTCCTCCGTCCGCGGCTCTCCGCGGTCTCCCCAACCCCCCACCTTCGCTCCGTCACGTTCCACCGGACCCCACCCGCCCACCACGAGGGAGAATGGCGGGGTGCCCGCCACCCCGCCCACCTCCGCCCTGCGGCCCCGGCTCCCCACTCCGCTCCAGCCGGTCTCGGACCCCCGTTTCGAGGCCCGCGGCATCCACCTGCTCCTCAAGCGCGACGACCGGATACACCCGGACCTGCCCGGCAACAAGTACCGCAAGCTCGTCCTCAACCTGGAGCGGGCGCGGGCGGCGGGCCACCGGACGCTGCTCACCTTCGGCGGCGCCTACTCCAACCATCTGCGGGCCACCGCCGCCGCAGGCCGCCTCCTTGGCTTCGCCACCGTCGGCGTGGTGCGCGGCGACGAACTGGCCGACCGCCCTCTGAACGCCTCCCTCACCCAGTGCGCGGCCGACGGCATGCGGCTGCACTTCGTCGACAGATCGACGTACCGGCAGAAGGCGGATCCCTCGGTCCTGGCCGCGCTCCAGCGGCGGACGGCGGCCGAGGACGCGTACGTCATCCCTGAAGGGGGCAGCAACTCCCTCGCCGTCCAGGGGTGCACGGCCCTCGGCGCGGAGCTGCGCGGCCGCACCGACGTCGCGGCCGTCGCCTGCGGCACCGGCGGCACCCTCGCGGGCCTCGCGGCGGGCCTCGCCGCCGACCAGCGCGCGCTCGGCATACCCGTCCTCAAGGGCGGCTTCCTCGGCCCGGAGATAGCGGGCCTGCAACGCGCCGCCTTCGGCGCGCCCGGTACCAACTGGACCCTCGACGACCGCTTCCACTGCGGCGGCTACGCCCGCGCCACCGGCGAACTCAACGCCTTCGCCGACGACTTCGAGCAGCGCCACGGACTCCCCGTGGAGCGTGTGTACGTGGCCAAGCTCCTGTACGCGCTGACCGCACTCTCCGAAGAGGGTGCATTCGCCCCGGGGACGACGGTCACGGCGGTCATCACGGGCACGCCGCCCGGCTGCCCGCCCCAGGCCCTTTGAGCCCTGCCAGCACCTCTATGGCCGTGGGGCCCCCGACCTCAGCCTCGACACCTCCATGGCCGTGGGCCCCCGACCTCAGCCTCGGCCTCGCGAGGCCATGCCTCCGGCTCACTCCTCGACCTCCCGGTGGGCCGCCGCTTCCTCCAGGTCCAGCTTCCGCAGCAGGGTGCGCAGCAACTCGTCGTCGATGCGCCGCTCGTCCCGCATCCGTACGAACACCTCGCGCTCCGCTGCGATCGCCTCGCGCGCGAGTCTGCGGTAGGTGTCGTCCGCGGACTCCCCCGTGACGGGGTTGGACTGGCCGAGCCGCTCCCACACCGCATTGCGGCGCCGTTCGAGAACGGTGCGCAGACGGTCCTCGAGGGGCCCTGGCAGCCGGTTGCGCTCGTCCTCCATCAGCTCCCGCAGCCGGGCCTCCGCGGCCTGCGAGGCGGCGTTCTGGGCCTGCGCCTCGGCCAGCGTCTGCGCCTGCGCGTCCCGCCCGGGCACCTTCAGGACCCGGATCAGCCACGGCAGCGAGAGCCCCTGCACCACCAGCGTCCCGATGACCGTCGTGAAGGTCAGGAAGAGCACGAGGTTGCGCCCCGGGAAGGGCTCGTCGTCGTCCGTCATCAGCGGGATGGAGAACGCGATCGCCAGGGACACCACGCCCCGCATCCCGGCCCAGCTGACGATCAGCGGCCGCCGCCAGTCCATGTCGCCCTCGCGCTCACGAATCCGCGCCGACAGCGCGCGCGGCAGATACGTCGCCGGATACGACCACACGAAGCGCACCACCACGACGCACACGAACACCGCGACGGCGTACCAGATCGCCTGCCCGACGCTGTACTCGCCGAGCTCCCCGAGCACCACGGGCAGCTGCAGCCCGATGAGCGCGAAGACCGCCGACTCCAGGAGGAAGCCCACGACCTTCCAGACCGCGGCCTCCTGGAGCCGCGTCTCGAAGTCGACCTGCCAGGAACGGTGCCCCAAGTAGAGGGCCACCACGACCACGGCGAGCACTCCGGAGGCGTGGAACTGCTCCGCGGCGGCGTAGGCGACGAAGGGGATGAGCAGCGACAGCGTGTTCTGGAGCAGCGGTTCCTTCAGGTGGGTGCGCAGCCAGTGGATGGGCACCATCAGGATCAGCCCCACACCGATGCCGCCGACCGCGGCCACCAGGAACTCCCGGACGCCGCCGCCCCAGCTCGCCCCCTCGCCGACGGCCGCCGCGAGCGCCACCTTGTAGGCGGTGATCGCGGTGGCGTCGTTCACCAGGGACTCGCCCTGGAGGATCGTCGTGATGCGCGAAGGCAGTCCGACACGGCGCGCGATGGCGGTGGCGGCCACGGCGTCCGGCGGCGCGATCACCGCCCCCAGGACGAGCGCGGCGGTCAGCGGAAGATCGGGGATCAGCAGATACACGAGCCAGCCGACGACGAGTGTCGCGAACAGAACGTAACCAACGGAGAGGAGCGCGACAGGTCGCACGTTGGCCCGCAGGTCCAGATACGAGCTCTCCAGGGCGGCCGTGTGCAGCAGCGGCGGCAGGATCAGCGGCAGCACCACGTGCGGGTCGAGGTGGTACTCCGGCACCCCGGGGACGTACGCCGCGATGAGGCCCACCCCCACCAGGAGCAGCGGCGCGGGGACCGGGGTGCGGCGCGCGGCGCCCGCGACCGCGGCACTCGCGGCGATCAGCGCCACCAGGGGCAGTACGTCCATCGGCAAGGCCCTCCGCCGTCCGCTCTCCCGTCGTAACCTGGCCATCATGAACGAGTGCTCGCACGTCAGCGCGCTGCCCCACCCCGAACCCGCACCCCTGAGCGAAACATGTCCGGAATGCCTCGCGGTCGGCAGCCACCCCGTGCAACTGCGGCTGTGCCTGCTCTGCGGGCACGTGGGCTGCTGCGACTCCTCGCCCTTCCAGCACGCGACGGCGCACTTCAAAGAGACCGGTCACGCGGTGATGCGAACCTTCGAGCCCGGTGAGAACTGGCGTTGGTGCTTTGTCGACGGTTCGATCGTCTGAGGCCTGGGTACGTCAACCCGACGCTCGTTCTTTCCAATTGGGTCCGCGAAACCCCTAGCCACTGTCCGTACCCGTAGGCTTACTATGAGTGACAGCAACGGGGTGGGGCCCCGGGACACGGAACTGAGCAGCGCGGTAGCGTCACCGCTGAAAACGTGGCGCGTCACCCGTGTGACGCAGTCCGGACCGCCGCGGCGCGACGGCCGGAGCCCCGAAAGTGCTTGTACCACCTTGGAGGTGAGGGTGTCCCAGATCGCAGGCGAGCCCGGGAATCAGGACTTCGTGGAGGTCCGCCTTCCGGCTGCGGGTGCCTACCTGTCGGTGCTGCGTACGGCCACGGCCGGCCTCGCGGCGCGCTTGGACTTCACCCTGGACGAGATCGAGGACCTCCGCATCGCTGTCGACGAGGCGTGCGCGATCCTGCTCCAGCAGGCCGTGCCCGGTTCCGTGCTCAGCTGCGTCTTCCGGCTCGTCGACGACTCCCTGGAAGTGACCGTCTCGGCGCCCACCACGGACGGCCGCGCCCCGGAGCGCGACACCTTCGCATGGACTGTCCTTTCGGCCCTCGCGGGCAAGGTCAACTCCTCGGTCGCCGATGACAAAACCGTTTCGATCAGCCTCTACAAACAGCGCGGCGCGGGACCCGGGCCGGCGTGAGGAACGGGGACGGGCCGGTGCGGGACGAAGAGCGCGGCACACGTGGCACACACGGTCTGCCCGCCCGCGGCAGGGGCGGCACGCGGCCGGCCTCGGGGCGCGGTCCGGTGGAACCGGGACCTGCCCCGGGCGGCATTCCCGAGCAGCAGGCCAGGCCGCACCCACAGGACCCGGAGCAGCAGGGTCAGCGTGCGGCGGCGACGGCCGCCGCACGAGAGCAGGCAGAGCCGACCGCCGGGGACGGGGCCGACGAGCTGTCCGGACCGAGCGGGCGACAGGACCAAGCAGGCGCCGCACGCAGGGGGTCCCCCCAGGCGTCCAGCACTGGGGGCGGGTCCCCAGAAGGGCGGCGGCGGGTGACGGGCGGGACGATGAGCGAGCACGAGCAGCACAGCCGGCACGATCCACAGGACCGCAGCGGCGCACGGGCGAAGTTCATCGAGCTGCGCGCCCTGCAGAACGGCAGCCCGGAGTACGCGGAGCTGCGCAATCAGCTGGTCCGCATGCACCTGCCGCTCGTGGAGCACCTGGCCCGCCGCTTCCGCAACCGCGGCGAGCCCCTGGACGACCTGACCCAAGTCGCCACGATCGGCCTCATCAAGTCGGTGGACCGGTTCGACCCGGACCGCGGCGTCGAGTTCTCCACGTACGCCACCCCGACGGTCGTCGGTGAGATCAAGCGCCACTTCCGCGACAAGGGCTGGGCGGTGCGGGTGCCGCGGCGTCTGCAGGAGCTGCGGCTCGCGCTGACGACGGCCACGGCCGAGCTGTCGCAGCTGCACGGCCGCTCCCCGACCGTGCACGAGCTCGCCGAGAAACTGGCGATCTCCGAAGAGGAGGTCCTGGAGGGCCTGGAGTCGGCGAACGCGTACTCCACCCTGTCCCTGGACGTCCCGGACACGGACGACGAGTCACCGGCCGTCGCGGACACCCTCGGCACCGAGGACGAGGCCCTGGAGGGCGTCGAGTACCGCGAATCCCTCAAGCCGCTCCTGGAGGACCTGCCGCCGCGCGAGAAGCGCATC
The DNA here is from genome assembly GCF_030388665.1 of Streptomyces flavofungini. Classification (NCBI taxonomy): domain Bacteria; kingdom Bacillati; phylum Actinomycetota; class Actinomycetes; order Kitasatosporales; family Streptomycetaceae; genus Streptomyces; species Streptomyces flavofungini. The sequence goes on from NZ_CP128846.1 coordinate 3,124,116, forward strand.
CTGCTGCTGCGGTTCTTCGGGAACATGACGCAGTCGCAGATCGCCCAGGAGGTCGGCATCTCCCAGATGCATGTCTCCCGACTGCTGGCGCGCACCCTGGCGCAGCTGCGGGAGAAGCTCCTCGTGGAGGAGTGAGCGAGGCGCGACCGGGCAGCACGGCCCGCGCAGCGACGCCGCTGGGGGCGGAGAGGATGTCCTCTCCGCCCCCAGCGGCGTCCACGACCGCGTACCGGTCCAAGCGGCTCCTCGCCCCCCGGGCGCGGCTACTTGCTGCCTTCTTGTACGTCGCCGGGCCTGCCGATGCCGAGCGCCTCAGTGGTGGCGGGGTGGATCAGCAGCACCAGCGTCGCGACCGCGACCGCCGCGAGCGCGATGCCACCGGGGATCATCGCACTGTCCGCCTGGAGCAGCTGCCAGGCCACGGGCAGCGCCATGATCTGCGTGATGATCGCGGGCCCGCGCGCCCAGCTGCGCAACCGCAGCAGACCGCGCGCGGCGAGCAGCGGAAGCAGCGCGAGGACGATCAGCGTGACGCCGCCCGTCGTCGCCTGGCGGGGGTTGTCGGGGTCGCCCGCGAGCCCCATCACGAGCATGTAGGCACCGCCGACGACGAGGGCCAGGCCCTCCAGCGCGGCGAGCGCCGCGGCGGCCGTGAGGCGCCCGGGGCGGGGGCCCGACGCGGGGGCTTCGGGGGTGGTCTTCGGCTCAGTGCTCACGCATCGAGGGTAGCCCCGGGCGCCCGGGGAGCGGCACGTCGGTAGGGTTCGGGCCAGACCTCGGTCTGGGCCGGGTAAAGACCGCTAGGTAGTCTGCTGCGCATGCGTGCACTCCTCGTGGTCAACCCGGCGGCTACTACTACCAGTGCGCGCACACGTGACGTACTGATCCACGCGCTCGCGAGCGAGATGAAGCTGGAAGCGGTCACTACGGAGTACCGCGGCCACGCCCGCGACCTCGGTCGGCAGGCCGCGGAGAGCAAGGACATCGAGCTGGTCGTGGCCCTCGGCGGCGACGGCACGGTCAACGAGGTCGTCAACGGTCTGCTGCACAATGGCCCCTCTCCGGAGAACCTGCCCCGCCTCGCCGTCGTCCCCGGGGGGTCGACGAACGTCTTCGCGCGCGCCCTGGGTCTGCCGAACGACGCCGTGGAGGCGACCGGCGCCCTCCTGGACGCACTGCGTGACGGAAGTGAACGCACAGTGAGCCTCGGACGGGTCTCCGGGACCCCGGGTACGGACGACGAGGCGGTGCCGTCACGCTGGTTCACGTTCGCGGCGGGGCTGGGATTCGACGCCGGTGTGGTCGGCAGGGTCGAACAGCACCGGGAGCGCGGCAAGCGCTCGACGCACGCTCTTTACGTGCGCCAGGTGGTACGCCAGTTCCTCGGGGAGGGCGACCGCAGGCACGGCTCGATCACGCTGGAGCGGGCCGGCGAGGAGCCGGTGACGGACCTCGTGATGTCCATAGTCTGCAACACCTCTCCCTGGTCCTACCTGGGCAATCGCCCCCTGTACGCGTCCCCGAAGGCGTCCTTCGAGACCGGCCTGGACGTGCTCGGGCTCAAGCGTCTTTCGACGGCTTCCGTGGCCCGGTACGGCACTCAGCTGCTGCGGTCGACGCCCGAACGCGGGCCCCACGGAAAGAACGCCGTCTCGCTGCACGACCTGACGGACTTCACCTTGCATTCGAAGGTGCCCCTCCCCCTCCAGATGGACGGTGACCACCTGGGGCTGCGGACGAGCGTGACGTTCACAGGCGTACGCCGTGCACTGCGTGTGATTGTGTGAGTGGAAGGGCCTAAAGTCCTTTCACTCGAACGTTTAGGCCAGGATCCACCCCATGGAAGTACGGCTGTGACTCAGTCGACACCGAGGAATCAAAAAAAACTTTCCGGAAGGGGTTGTATCCGCCGCCGAGGTTTGCGAATCTCTACATGGCGATCGGGACGGCCCGCAACATCGGCCTCTACAGATAGCCAGAACCCCTCCTCATCACAAGGTCCACACCAGGCAACTGGGAGTCGGCCCTTCCCGCGCGGGGGGATTCGTGAAAGCGTTCACATTCACAAGCAATCTTCATGTAAGACCAAGGAGAGGTAGCAGCCATGGACTGGCGTCACAACGCCGTTTGCCGCGAGGAAGACCCCGAGCTCTTCTTCCCCATCGGCAACACCGGTCCTGCGCTGCTGCAGATCGAGGAAGCCAAGGCCGTCTGCCGACGCTGCCCCGTCATGGAGCAGTGCCTGCAGTGGGCGCTCGAGTCCGGCCAGGACTCCGGCGTCTGGGGTGGCCTCAGCGAGGACGAGCGCCGCGCGATGAAGCGCCGCGCCGCCCGCAACCGGGCGCGCCAGGCCAGCGCCTGACGCCCACGCCCCTTTACGAGCCTGAGCTTGGCGGCGCGTGTGCCTGACGGCATTACTCCGTAGACAGCGCGTACGCAACCCCCGCCCCCGAGCCGCAGCCGCGCAGTACCCCCGATGCGCATCGCAACGTGAGCAGGAAGCCCCGGACCGACACGGTCCGGGGCTTCCTGCTGTGTGCGGCGCCAGGTGTCCCGCCGCGCGGGACCGACACGGCCCTCACGGAGTGCGAGCGACCCTGCTGTGCGTCCTGATCGTGTGCGAGTGCTACTTGTCGCCGCGTACCGGAATATCCAGGACGACCCGGGTCCCCCGCTCTGGTGCCTTGACCATGTCGAAGGTGCCACCCAGCTCGCCCTCCACCAGGGTGCGCACGATTTGCAGGCCCAAGTTGCCCGAGCTATGCGGGTCGAAGTCGTCGGGCAGTCCGACGCCGTCGTCCTGGACGGTGATCAGGAGCCGGGCTTCCTTCGCGGTGCCGCCGCGGACCGCGGAGACCTCGACGGTGCCGGTGTCCCCCTGTGCGAAACCGTGCTCCAGGGCGTTCTGCAGGATCTCCGTGAGGACCATCGACAGCGGTGTCGCGACCTCGGCGTCGAGGATGCCGAAGCGTCCGGTACGCCGACCCGTGACCGTACCGGGAGAGATCTCCGCGACCATGGCGAGGACACGGTCGGCGATCTCGTCGAACTCCACGCGCTCGTCCAGGTTCTGCGAGAGCGTCTCGTGGACGATCGCGATGGAGCCCACGCGCCGCACCGCCTCCTCCAGTGCCTCGCGGCCGGAGACGGAGTCGATGCGGCGCGCCTGCAGGCGCAGCAGGGCCGCGACCGTCTGGAGGTTGTTCTTCACCCGGTGGTGGATCTCCCGGATGGTGGCGTCCTTGGTGATCAACTCGCGCTCGCGGCGGCGCAGTTCGGTGACGTCCCGCAGCAGCACCAGCGAACCGATGCGCGGCCCCTTGGGCTTGAGCGGGATGGCGCGCAGCTGGATCACGCCGTCGCCGCCCTCGATCTCGAACTCGCGGGGCGCCCAGCCGCTGGCCAGCTTGGTCAGGGCCTCGTCCACCGGGCCCCGGGACGGGGCGAGTTCGGCGGTGGCCTTGCCCAGGTGGTGACCCACCAGGTCGGCGGCGAGTCCGAGGCGGTGGTACGCGGAGAGGGCGTTCGGCGAGGCGTACTGGACGATGCCGTCGGCGTCCAGACGCAGCAGTCCGTCGCCCACGCGCGGGGAGGCGTCCATGTCGACCTGCTGCCCCTCGAACGGGAACGATCCCGCGGCGATCATCTGCGCCAGGTCGGACGCCGACTGGAGGTAGGTGAGTTCGAGGCGCGAGGGGGTGCGCACCGTAAGGAGGTTGGTGTTGCGGGCGATGACTCCAAGGACGCGCCCTTCCCTGCGTACGGGGATGGACTCGACCCGCACCGGCACCTCCTCGCGCCACTCCGGGTCCCCCTCGCGCACGATGCGCCCCTCGTCGAGCGCCGCGTCGAGCAGAGGACGGCGGCCGCGCGGGACGAGGTGGC